>DATJOY010000263.1:0-10243 GCA_035506695.1 Dissulfurispiraceae bacterium | reverse complement strand
AGCTCTTTGTCCATATGAGACACCTGAATGCTGTATCCCAGCAGGTCTGGGGCGATTCTTTCATCATAACCACGGTCGGCCCTGACAGGCCCGGACTTGTCGCGGGGATAACCGATGTCCTGGCGCAACATGGAGTCAATATAACGAACCTGAAGGCGGTATCCAGAGGCGAGAGCTATATCATGATTTACGAGGTCGATATCCCGCCTGCAACCGATTATCATCCCATAAGGACCGCTCTGTATGACCGGGCCGCGTCTCTGGGGCTGGATATAAATCTTCAGCACAGGGAAATCTTCGAACAGATTCACAGGGTATAAGACCATGCTGACTGAACGTGAAATCATTGCAACCCTCGACATGCTAAGAAACGAAAACCTTGACGTGCGCACAGTCACGCTCGGAGTGAGCCTCTTCGACTGCGCGAGCCATGATGTTGAAAGATTCATTGCGAATACACGCGCTAAACTTACTCGCCTTGCGGGTAATCTTGTCGATGTCTGCGACGAAGTCGGTCTCAGGTACGGCATTCCGGTGGTCAACAAGAGGATAGCTGTCAGCCCCGTTGCCGTTGCCGGCGGCAGTTTTTCGTCGGCGGAAATGCTGAAGATTGCCATAGCTCTCGACGATATCGCGAGTCGGCTCAGGATCGACTTTATCGGCGGGTTCGGCGCCCTCGTCGAAAAAGGTTTTACTAAGGGAGACCTGGAGCTGATAGATTCGATCCCTGAAGCCTTGTCTAAAACAGAACATATCTGTTCATCCGTAAACGTGGCCTCAACTCACGCGGGCATCAACATGGACGCGGTTGCGCTCATGGGAAGAACGATCAAACGCACGGCAGAGATAACAGCCGACCGCGACGGGATAGGCTGCGCGAAACTGGTGGTTTTCGCCAACATACCTCAGGACGTGCCTTTCATGGCCGGGGCGTATCTCGGCATAGGAGAGCCTGATGCGGTAATCAATGTGGGAGTCAGCGGTCCCGGTGTCGTAAAAAAGGCAATAGACCGGGCCCGGTCCGGGAATCCGGGCCTTGACCTCGGCCAGCTGTCGGAGACGATCAAACACACCGCATTCAAGGTAACCAGGGTTGGAGAACTCATTGGCAGGAAAGTAGCCGACAGGCTCGGAATACTCTTTGGAGTTGTGGACCTCTCGCTCGCGCCGACGCCGAATTCCGGCGACAGCGTCGGCGAGATATTCCAGAGCCTGGGACTCAAAAGCATCGGTAACCCCGGTTCTACAGCCGTGCTGGCCATGCTGAACGATGCCGTAAAGAAGGGCGGCATCTTTGCAAGTTCATACGTCGGCGGCCTGAGCGGGGCATTCATCCCGGTAAGCGAAGACCTGGATATCGCCGAAGCCGCGAGGAGCGGCCGTCTCAGCATCGAAAAACTTGAAGCCATGACGAGCGTATGCTCCGTGGGACTCGATATGGTCGCAATCCCCGGTGCCACATCTGCCGCAACCATCTCGGGCATCATCGCGGATGAAATGGCCATCGGGGTCATCAACAGCAAGGCCACCGCAGCCCGTATCATACCGGTGCCCGGGAAGAAATCGGGAGAACTCGCTTCCTTCGGCGGACTGCTTGGATCGGCGACGATCATCGATATACCCGACGACGGTGGATCGGATGATTTCATTTCGCTCGGTGGCAGGATACCGGCCCCCGTCCAGAGTTTTAAAAACTGAAGCATCAACTAACATAAACTTTCAAACGAAGGGATGCACAAAATGGCTCAGGAAAAAGAAGATCAGATAAAGCTCGATTTCGCGCGGCGCCGCCGTCGTCAGATGATCGCCATAGCAACAACATGCATTTCCCTTGTGCTGCTTGCTCTGGTTGCAAATCATCCGGATATCTTCGGCTCGTATGCCAGGAACGATATCCTTTCAGCTCAGATTCTGCTGCTGGCCGGATTCATATGGTTCAATATTTACAACTGGAGATGCCCGCTCTGCAAGAAAAGTATCGGGCCGGATATAAACATACGCGTCTGCAGACATTGCAGAACCGGATTGCGATAGCGGGCACATCGAACCTGCAGGTCAACGCTTTGGAAGCGGCGTGTAAGTCTTCTTGCCCTTCAGCGAGGTGACGTAGGATGGCCTTATTATCCTGCCCTGGATGATCTCCTCGATCCTGTGGGCGGACCATCCCGCAACCCTCGCCATCGCGAATATCGGGGTGAACAGATCTTTGGGTATGCCCATGCAACGATAGACAAATCCGGAGTAAAAGTCCACATTTGTGCAGACTATCTTGCTTTTCATCGCTTTCACAAGTTGAGGTGCTATCCTGGCCACTTTCTTGTAGAGCTCGAACTCTTCCTCTCTGTTGGAGACCTTTGCAAGTGCGCCTGCCTTCGCCTCAAGGTATACAGCCCTGGGGTCAGACACCGTATACACCGCATGTCCCAACCCGTAAATTTTGCCGGATTTGTCCCCAGCTTTTTTATCCAGTATCATCTCAAGGTAGCCTGTAATTTCGTCGTCGTTTTTCCAATCTTTAACTTTCCGCTTGATATCGTTCATCATCCCCACAACAGCCTCGTTTGCGCCGCCGTGGAGGTGGCCGGAAAGCGAACCGATCCCGGCGCAGATCGCCATATAGGTGTTCGCTCCCGATGACGATACACACCGCGTCGAAAACGTAGAGTTGTTTCCCCCTCCATGCTCGGCATGGAATATCAGCATCGTATCGAAAAGTTCGGCCATTTCCCTGCTGGGGGCTTTACCGAAGAGCATATAAAGAAAATTCTCCGATGTGCTCATGTTCGGATCGGGTTCTTTTAATTCTGCAACTTTTCTTCCTTCCATCTTTGCGGTCAGGTAATTGTAAGCAATGATGGTCGGAAACTTGGCAATAAGATCGATGCACTGGCGCGTCACATCATGCATGTCTATCGAGTTTGCGTTCTTGTCGAACAGGTGCATTGCCGATACGATAGTATGCAGCGATCCCATCTGGTCGTCGTGGCACGGCCGCTGGAGGATCATGTCCTGGACCACTGAAGGAAGCGCACGCCTTCTTGCGAGCAGCTGCGCAAAGGCCTTCAGGTCCTGCTTCGCAGGGAGTTCCCCCGTAAGAAGCAGATATACCACCTCTTCAAAGCCGAAACGCCTCTCCTTTTCTTTTTCGGCCACCAGATCGGCAACATCATAACCGCAATAAAAAAGTTTACCGGGTACGGGATTTACGCTCTCCGTGCCGTCGCCGCGGGCGATCTTCTCATAACCGATAACCTGCCCTTTGCTTGTGATGCCGACAAATACGCCGGTACCATCTTCGTTTCTCAGGCCCAGTTTGATGTTCTTTTCCCTGACGATCCGCGGATCAACCTTATCGTGAAGCAGAGACAGTTCCTGTACCTTCTTGAGCACACCATCCATATACCTTATCCCCTTTGAATTTCTCTGATCTTTATTAAAATATTTTTCCGCATAATTATGCAACGCCGTGGTAAACTTTATCCATCAATTTATGTTATCTTCATCAAAACATACAGCGAGGTGAGATATGAAGAACACGCTTGCAGATCATGGACTCCCGTTGATCCAGAATGCCGACCTCAATGGAATGATAGTCCTTGTCCGGTTCGATCACAACGTGGTCAAGAAAGGTGAAATCCGAGATCCTTTCAGGATAGACCGGACTATCGGGACGCTATATCATATCGTGGAACGCGGCGGCAGGCCTATCATGATGACCCATGTGGGACGGCCAAAGGAGAAAAAGACCGGCGCCATTGTTTGCAGGGAAGAAGAGTCCGTGGCCCCGATTGTGCAATATCTCGAGCAAAAGCTTCATACAAAGATCCATGTTCCCCGGTTTACCCCTGATGGCGAGAAAGGACTGACCGGCATCGATACATCCATCAATCTCGCCATCCGGGAGCTGAAGGCCAGAAGGATTGGTGGCATTTACCTGCCCAATTCCCGCTGGTTTCAGGGTGAAGAATCGAAGTCGGAAGCGGCCGACAATCTTGCACTTCAGCTTGCAGGTCTTGCCGACGTTTATGTCAACGACGCATTCGGGTCCTGGCAGGCGCATACCTCGACATATAACATAACGCGCCATCTACCTTCATTTGCCGGGTTCCTGATGCAGCAGGAAATAGAAAACCTCGACAGGGTGCTCAGTCCCGAAAGACCTTTTCTTGCGGTAGTGGCGGGCTCAAAATACGACACTAAAATCGGCCCGCTTTACGCTATATATGAAAAAGTGGACCGCCTTATTTTGGGCGGCGTCATTTATAATACCTACCTCTGCGCAAAATACGGCGTCAACATAAAGGGCGTTCTCGATGAGGACATCAAGCTTGCAAAAGAATTGGTGGAGAAAGACAGAATTCAGAAAAAGATTGTCGAACTCCCGCAAATCGTAGAGTCCGAAATACTGGAAGGAAGGATCGAGGGCAAATATAGGACTATATGCGTAAAAGACCTGAAACCGGGGAATTCATACAATTATATTCTTGACATCGATCCGGCTTCATTTGACGACAATACTGTTTCGGAAGCTATTACCGGTGCAAAGACTATCTTCGTGAATGCAGTCATGGGCTTCACGCCTCATTTCACCGCCGGCTCACAGGCCCTCGACAATGCCATAGACAAGAACAACTCGGCGATGAAAATGTACGGTGGCGGCGATACTCTTCAGGAATTCAAGGACCTCTGTCCGGGGCTCTATCTCTCGGTTATGGATAACACGAATTACTATTTCTTTACCGGCGGCGGGACCGTGCTTACAGCAATTGAGCAGGGCAGTCCTTATGGATTGAAGCCTCTAGAGGCACTGATCGAAGCAGCGAAGAGATAACGTAGAATTGAATGATGTCATCGCTGAAATTGTCTGCCTCAAATAGTGATGAGATTATTCGGCAGGCAATCTCTGTCCTGCTCAATAGTGGTGTCATAGCATATCCAACCGAGACGCTTTACGGACTTGGGGCAAAATATGACGATGAGCAGGCTGTGAAGCGGCTTTACGAACTCAAAAAGCGGCCACACGAAAAAACAATTCCTATCATAATAGGAAGCGCTGAACAATTATCCCTCCTGGCAGAATCCGTAAACGATGCGGCTGCCGATCTGATTTCCAGGTTCTGGCCGGGTCCGCTTACCCTCATCCTGCGCGCACGGGCGGGCCTCAACAGTTTTATTATTTCGGACGGCAAGATCGCCGTCCGCGTTCCCGGTGAATCTTTTGCACTTCGACTTGTTCGCGCTGCAGGCTTTCCCTTGACGGCAACAAGCGCAAATATTTCAGGCAAGCCGCCCGCGCACAATGCCGGGATGGTCACTGATTACTTCGGCAGCGGACTTGACCTGGTCGTCGATGGCGGCGAATCTCCGAGCACGCTGCCCTCAACAATCGTGGATGTCACAAAAGAGACCCCGGTGTTGCTTAGGGAAGGCGCAATCAAGCCGTCCCTGCTTTTTTCCTGATCGTTCCCGCTGCCCTTTCAGACATGGCCCGAATCGTTCGGTTGCATCGTCAATAACGGTTTGATTCAACAATCGTTCTCATTAATGGATTCATTCAAGTGTAACAGCCGACAATCGTGGCGCAATTTATCTTGAGTCATATGCCGGAGAACTACTATTATCAGGCATCTTCATCGAACATATCATTTTCGTCAACAAACGTTCGACAAAATAGAATGTTCACTTAAAAACAACTTATGTATATTTTTTTAACTTTTCTGTTGACAAATTGAATTTTATCATTTATAATTTTCAGAAGAGGTGAAATGAAAGATGCTTAAAAGCCTTTTTTCATCATCGATTCGGGCCGAGGTGCTGTCGCTGCTTCTCAACAGCCCCGACGAAAAATTTTATGTGCGGGAAATTGCAAAGCTCCTGAGAAAGAACCCTTCAGGGGTCAAGCGTGAACTGGACAAACTCGAAGAGATGGAAATCGTTATCAGTGAAAGAGTTGCCAACCTCAAATATTTCCAGGCCGACAAGAGTTCTTCTCTTTACTCTGAACTTAAAGGCCTGATAGCCAAATCGCAGGGACTGCCCGGAGCGCTGAAAAGCCTGCTGCGTGCCAACGAAGTCAAGCTTGCCTTTATCTATGGTCCGTACGCGGCGGGGGAAGAGACCGCTACCGTCGACCTGGTCGTCATCGGTCCTTCCACCCCCGCGCTTTTGATAGGTCTTCAGGATATCGAAAAGAAGTTCGGGAAACGGATCAACTGCAGTGTGATCGACGAAGACGAGTATAAACAGAAGAAAAGGAAAGATGCTGGACTCAAACGCATCCTGGCTGAAAAGAGAATAACTCTAATTGGAAGGGCTTAGATGTTCAAAAGCCCCACAAGAACGTGAGTTTTTGTGGTGATGAAAGGGGGTGAATAGAATGGCGACAGCAAAAAAGGCTCCTGCAAAAAAAGCTGCTCCGGCGAAGAAGGCCGCAGCGAAGAAACCGGCAAAGAAGAAATAAGGACAACAAGAGCTTCAAAAGGGAATTTAGGGAATACCCGAAGTACAGTTTGTTAAAACCTCTGGAGGGTTCAAACTGTGGGTATTCCCTCTTCTTTTTTAGTTATAGTGTAATACTTGGCGGCTGAATTGGTCAACTTCCGAAACTATCTGGTAGCAGTCCTTAGAGACAAGCAGCTTTTTGAGAAAATTGACATTGGCGCTGTGGCCCGATTTTTCCATGATCATATGCCCTTCTATGGGCATACCTGCTAATGAAAAATCACCCACTGCATCGAGTATTTTATGGCGAACGAACTCATCATTGAATCTTAACCCGGAGGCATTGAGTATGCCTTCATCATCGACGATGACCGCATTGTCAAGAGATCCGCCCATCGCCAAACCGTTTGCCCTGAGCCTTTCGACATCCTTAAGAAACCCGAATGTCCGCGCAGGTGCGATCTCCTTGGCAAAATTCGCCTCGGTGATATCAACGGTAAAATCCTGGTTCCCGAGCACCTTATGATTAAAACTCATGAAGTACGAAAAGCGTCTGCCCTCATATGGAAGCGCAACTACACGGCAGTGGGCGTCTTCGTATGAAACAGGTGACGTAACCTTCAGTACTGTTATCTTTTTGGCCTGTTTTGCGATACCGGCCTCTAGCAAAATCCCTACCAGTCCGGTAGAACTGCCGTCCAGGACCGGTACTTCCGGGCCATCGATATCGACAAACAGATTATCTATGCCGAGGCCGGAGGCAGCGGCAAGAAGATGTTCGACGGTTCTTATCTTCACGCCGTCATACCCGAGGGTCGTCGCAAAAGCGGTGTCGATTACGGAATTAAGGCCCGCCCTTATGATGGCATCCCTGTCGGAACGAAAAAAAACTATCCCCGTATCACGCGGAGCAGGTTTTAATTTCACTGTAGAGTATTTACCGGTGTGAAGACCTACCCCGTGAAAACTTATTTCCTTCTTTATGGTACGCTGCAATCTTATCACGAGCAAGGAACTTGCAAAAAGCATACCTTATTAAAAATAGAACAATATCAGACGTTTGACAAAGGGATATGTTGATTTATTTCAATAATGTGTTTTTTTTTCTACAGTCGGACCTCAATAATATCACCCCACTTCTCCGCCGACTACGATTTCCCTGATCCTCAGGGTCGGCATGGCATCTGAAACCGGGACTCCCTGAGCATCCTTTCCGCATGTGCCTATTGAAAAACCCAGGTCTGAACCAATCATATCGATAGATTCCAAAACCTGGGGTCCGTTGCCCGTCAGCGTCGCCCCCCGCACGAGATCGCCCACCTGTCCGTTCTCTATCAGGTATCCCTCCTGGACATCGAATACAAAGTCTCCGTTCACGGTATTTACCTGACCACCACCCATTTTTTTTACGAACAATCCTTTTGCAACCGAGCGAATCACATCATCAGGATTTGTCCGGCCAGGCGCAATGAAAGTATTCGTCATCCTTGGGATCGGTTTATTTTCGAAAGATTCTCTCCGTCCGTTTCCGGAAGATTCAACACCATCCGCCGCCGCAGTATATTTATCGTACATATATCCCATAAGTATGCCGTCTTTGACAAGAACATTTCTTTTCGATGGCGTGCCCTCGTCGTCGAAAGAGAATGAGCCTCTCTTGTTATGCAAGGTGGCATCATCTACAACTGTAATTAGCGAAGAGGCAATCCTCTGCCCGACCTTGCCCGAGTAAACCGATAGCCCTCTTTGAGCCAAATCGGCTTCAAGGCCATGGCCTATAGCTTCGTGAATCATCGTCCCGCCAGCTTCTGAGGATATGACGACCGGCATCCTTCCGCCAGGCGCCCTTGCAGCATCAAGCATTCGGACCGCCCGTTCGGCGGCCCTGTAACCGATATCGCCGACAGATATATCATCGAAAAGCTCGAACCCTACAAGGCCCCCTGCAGCCTCATATCCGGTCTGAATACAGTTTCCCTTGACTGTAATTACGTGGGCCGACGCTGTTGTGTATACTCTTTCCTCTTCCGCGATAAATCCGTCCGAAGAAAATATCTGAACTTTCCGGATTGAATCGCGATACACGACACTTACCTGTTTTACAGCGCTGCCCAACCTGCGCGCCCCATTGTCACCTTCACGAACCAGGGAAATCTTATCATTCATGGAAACATCTCCGGGATAGAGTTTTATAATTGAATGGACTTCGGGGTATCTTCTCTTCATGTTGAAGGTCAGAGTTCCGGGCGTTCCGGATACATTAGACTTGCTTAACGCAATACGAACCGTATCGGCAATTCTTTCGAGGGTCTGCCTGGAAAAATCGTTGCTGTAGGCGTACGCTGTCTTCCGGTCGCGGACCAGCCTTATACCTATGCCGGAGACTGATCCTGAAACAGCCTTTTCCATGCGCCCGTCCTCGAACTGGACAACAGTGCCCCTTCTCTGTTCGGCATATATATCTGCAAAGTCGCCTCCGTCCGATAGAGCGCGCTTCAAAAGATATTCCATTAGGGAATCGTCTATCATGCAATCCTCCTGAAAATATCTTTACATAATACCACAAGCACCAGTCATGCGCTATTCGGCTTCCTGCAGATATGACACACGGGGGGACCGTTATTGCCTCGAAATTGTCTTGAACCGGCCAGACAAAAGGAATAGAATAAAGTAATGGCAATCGGATTGATAGGCGGAAGCGGCCTTTATGAAATCGACGGGCTCTCAATTTCCAAAGAGGTGTCCCTGACAACTCCTTATGGACCGGCCTCTTCCACATACAAGATAGGGTCTTTAGAAGGGGTTGAAGTTGTCTTCCTGCCCAGGCACGGCATCCCGCATTCGATCCCGCCGCACCTGGTCAACTACCGTGCAAATATTTGGGGATTCAAGTCCCTGGGGGCCGACAGGATTATTGCGGTAAATGCAACTGGCGGAATAAATCACAACATGTCGCCGGGTACGCTCGTTCTTCAAAACCAGATCATCGACAATACATCGGGCCGCATAAACACCTTTTATGATGCGGGACAGGTTGTCCATATTGATTTCACAAATCCGTATTGCCGGCAAATGAGGGAACTTTGCATATCTGCGGCCAATAATATAGAGCTTCCCTTAATCACAACCGCAACCTATATATGTGTGAATGGACCGAGACTTGAGACTTCGGCCGAGATACGTTTATTCTCGCAGGCCGGTGCCGATATTGTCGGGATGACTGCAATGCCCGAAGCTGCATTAGCCAGGGAACTCGAAATCTGCCTTCTCGGCATCTCTGCTGTAACAAACTTTGCAGCAGGCATTGTGGACAGAAAACTTACAACTACCGAGGTTGTGGAAAGCATGAGGCATTCCAACAGCCTCATCAAAAAATTACTGAAGGCTTTGCTGCCGATTATCCCAGAAACCCGTTCATGTACATGCAAAGACGCGCTGAAGGACGCCGGTTTATAGCAGCGGTGCGCCCGCCGACCTTTTTAAACAGAATTTTTCACAAATTTAGGACTGCGGGCCTGAAGTATGGCCGGGCTTATGAAAAAAGGTAGTGGGTCACTTTCAGGCGGAAGGGTCTGAGTGATCCGGTTCGCAGCATCCATATGAAAAATAAAATAAGCATATCGCAAAAAAAAGTTTGAGTAATTAAACAAGGACTAATCTCTTCCGCCTGAAACTGACCCACCACCCAAAAAGCTGGCTAATTGACAGATTGAAGATGACAATACTATTATAATAATTACGTTTTTTGCCGTTTGAGCTTCATTTTTGTCGGGCTGACATTAAGTTCAGTTGTAATCACAGA
>DATJOY010000262.1:0-6234 GCA_035506695.1 Dissulfurispiraceae bacterium | reverse complement strand
ATCTGCACAAGGATCGAGCTCAGGCTTGAGGACGCAAAGACCGCCGTAACCAAAAAGAATAAAGTCGTAAACTAAAGAATAAAGTTGTATCCCCGCGGCGGAACATACTTGAGTTGTAGTTACCACTACTTAACCTGTTAGACATCGACTACTCTGCATTGCAGACGTTTTGCCACAGTGACAAGTACTATTTCTAATCCTCGCACCAGGTCAGTAATCCGATAAGGGGTGTGTCAATCCCCACATGAATATATTGCAGCCCATCAGGCTATTTCAGGAGAATTGACACAGTTTATTTAATTTTATGGCTGGTTCACGTATACTTTTATGGAGAATAAATTGCTCCTGTCGAAAGGAGATTAATCCATGTGCCGGATGAGATATTTGATCTTTGCCTCTGTAAGTATTATGGCCCTCACAGGCTGCTCATGCTATAGCACCACTCTGATTAATGCTCAGGGCCAAATGATGACATGCGAGGCCAAGGGCAAGAATTGCTCCGTGGCCGGGTATCGCAGTTATGAAGAATGTGTATCTTCTGCCAGGGCACAGGGGTTCAGAGAGGTCCCTTACCAGCAATACAGGGAATATCCCAGATAACGTCCTTGTCAAATTAAGGTGGAAATTTATATAAAAAAAGATTGACGGAGTGCCTCCGGCGACTTTTTAGCATCGAGAAACGGGATGAGGTTGTAATAACATAATGCGCGTGCGGGGGCAAAACGGAGGACCGGTCAAAATCACACCTATATTGCCTGGGAGTGGGATAAACGGCGATGCCGATAGAAATGTTAAAGTTTTTCGCGATTTCCGTCGATAAACAAAGTAACTTGCATTCTGTATGATCCGATCTGCTGTTGAGTGTGTGGTTTGGTTGCCTGATAAAGCGCTGAACGCGGCTGTGGGACTAAAAGCCGCGGGACAATAAGGAGGCTGCCGATGCTCTGCAGGATTCTGGATTCCTTCCCGGCCCGCCGGAACAATGAAGCGCACGTCCCCGATTTTATTGAGAGGGTAAATGGTCATGGATAATTGCATATTATTCGTCGACGATGAACAGAACATTCTTAATTCATTGAAGCGGCTCTTTATTGATGACGCATTGAAAGTGCTTACGGCTTCAAATGTAACTGATGGAATGAAGATGGTAAAACAGAATTCTGTTGCCGTCATCGTATCCGATAATAAGATGACGGGAATGAGCGGCATCGACTTTCTTGAGTGGACAAAAACCGTTTCTCCCGATACCGTTCGAATCCTGATGACTGGGCACGCCGATCTCCAGGCCGCCGTAGAAGCAATAAACAGGGCCGGAGTCTTCAGATTTATCACAAAACCATGGCTTGACGAGGAGCTCAAGCAGGTGGTAATCGACTCTATCAAGAGATACAGGATGATCTGGTCCCTCAAGAAAGCAGACGATTCGAAACTTCTGTCCTTAGCCCAGACTGTCGAAATGAAGGCCCCTCATGCAGAAGGTCATTGCGAAAGGGTCGCTGAATATGCACTGCAACTGGCGAGAGCGCTGGGCCTGTCGGATGAAATTAAAAGTAACATCAGATACGGAAGCTGGCTTCATGACTGCGGCAAGATCAATGTCCCCGAATCAGTCCTGAATAGTCCCGGCCCTCTTGACAATGAACAGTTTGAGACCATGAAGCGACATCCGAAATGGGGTGCTGATATTGTGAGAAAAGCCGGGCTTTCCGAGGTTGTGATCAACATTGTACTTTATCACCATGAGCGACTTAACGGGAAAGGCTATCCGACGGGGCTCTCGGGCAGTGATATCCCGTTTGAGGCGAGGATAGTGGCTATAGCGGACACGTATGACGCCCTGACATCAGACAGGCCTTTCAGGAGCAGATTTTCCCACGAGGCGGCGATAGAGGAGCTCAGGAAAAGAAAAAAAGAATATCTGGATCCGAGGCTTGTGGACACGTTCATAAACTCTTTTGCCGATTCGCGCCTCTGATTTCAGGCATATACTCCCGAGAGCGCAACACCTGATCATTGCGTGTATGACGGACCGATCGGCCGATCATATTTCACTTTATTATGATCTTATCGATTGTCACGGTGCCGCTATTAATGATCATTTTGCCCGTAAGCGTAGTGTATCCTGAGTTGTTCTGAAACTGACAATCATAACCACCGCTGAATGTGACAGGAAGGCCGGCGGTAAAATCGATATTTTCCGTAAAATTCTGCGCCTGGGCCTGAATGGTCTGGTCCGAAGCAGCAGTTTTACAGGCACCGTTTATGGACAGAAAACCTACGCCGCTTATCCTAACAGGGTCCATAGCGCAGCTGAAATTGGAGCCTGTCCGCCTGAAATTGCCGCGCCCGGTCCCCCACAGAATGCGGGCATTTTTTGTATTGGGCAGGTGATAGGCGCAAACCCCGCTGTTGGCCGTGTTTACGACAAGTTCCAGGTCTCCGTCGCCGTCGATATCGGCAATGGTCGGCGCTGCAAGACCGCCGTTCCAGTCTCCGGCAGCAGGCAAATCGATTTCATGCAAAAGAGTGCCGTACATATCAAGGATATGCACCTTGCCGACAAGGTTGCTGCCCTTCTGCGTCCACGAGGTGAAGATAATCTCTGCTTTGCCGTCATTGTCGAGATCGACCACCACCGGTTCGCTCGCAAAACGCAAAACGCCCTCGCCGGGTTTGTAAACTGAATATGGCCAGTTGTATTTTTCAGTCTTGTCGAGCCAGAAGCAATGCAACTTGCCGTCGTATGCCGGATAAAGGATTTCCTTATTTCCATCGCCATCTATATCCACAACAACCGGATTGGGCATACAGCTTTCGATCACATTGTAATCCTCGCTGATCGGTGCGCCCACGTTCATCGGAACACTTTCCCAGTTGAACCCGTTGACATCAAAGCGGCTTCTGTCCGCATTGAAGATGAACACGCCTTCATAGAGGCTGGTATAAGGATCGGTCCCGCAATTGTATACATTACCCGTAACAACAACTTCCGGAATGCCGTCATTGTTTACGTCTGAAATCGTGGCAGGTGAGTCGGCGAAATTAGGGCGATGTTCGACCCCGCAGTTGACGTAGCCCCTCAATTCAGCAGCAAGGTCTACTGCGACGCCGACGCCGCCCCATGCCTTGCTGCCGTACATGGAATTCGCCTGTACCTGCACACCTGTCGGCTTGTATGCGCAAATGTAATGGACATCCGAGGGAACAATTATCTCGGCTTTGCCGTCACCATTAATATCCGCAACAGCGGCATTGCTGTTGTAGACACCCCATGCGTAACCGGTGTCGTTGCTCAGCTGCGGCCAGCCGGAGCGGATGGCTCCGTCGTATCCAAACACCCAGGTATTTGTCTGGCTGCCGTTTGCAGCTGTGACGATGATCTCCATTTTGCCGTCACCATCGATGTCGGCTACAGACAATCCCCTGAATTCACTTATGTCCACATGCTGCGGCCAGACCGGCTTAAAATAACCGCTTGAGTTGTAAACGGACACATAGCCGCCGCTATGGGCCGTGATTATCTCGAATTGGCCGTCTCCGTCGATATCGGCGACCACAATGCCCGGCCAGGTGCGGCCGACATAAGGTTTAGTGGGATTGGACATATCTGTTCCAGAGTTTACACGCCACTTCAGGTTGCCTGTCGCCCCATCCAGGACAAAAATGGAGTATGCAGAGGCAATGATTTCTATCTTGCCGTCGCCGTCAATGTCAGCCACCGCCGGAGATGAATACCATCCTGTTTCACACCACGATGAATAGCAGCCGCCTCTTTGCCATTTCAGCACGGGGGCATACACTTCAGCTTGCGAGACTCCAACCAGCAAGGCAAAGATAATCACAGAGTATATCAGCGCTTTGCAAATCATGGTATTCTCCATTGTTAATTGTTAACAGCAAGAGGGCCGACTGTTTTGTCTTAATATTTGCTTCAAGTGTAACATTATACGGACGCTGTGAATAGAAGCCTGATCACATCAGCTGCGGACAAGAATGCGCTGTTTGGAGCGCAGGCCTCACCAACAATCATTTAGTCCATCCTTCGTCAAAGGGAATAATATTTATGCAACGGTAATCTTCATTTATTTTCCAGAATTGGTTGTAGTGGTCATAATTAACGATATAATTAACTTATGAATACGTTCAGTATATTCGATAAATTGGGACGCATGAAAAACTGGCAGTATTTTGTATTCATTGTAGTGGCTGCAGAACTGTGCGCCCTAATAATTAATGTTTTTCAGGGGATCATCCGATGGGGCGGGATTTCAATCGAACTAATGGAGATAGGGGTAATCGACGTCCTGATTGTGGCTCCGATTGTAACTGCCTTGTTGCTGCCGCTGCTGAGAAATGCAACGAGGATTGAGTTTGAAAGAAAGAAATATCAGGAGGAAATAGACGAGCGCAGACGGGCAGAGCAGGCACTGAAAGAAAGTGAGGAGAAATTCTCAAAGGCTTTCCACGATGCACCGATAATGATGGCCATAAGCAGCATTGAAAACGGGACCTATATCGAGGTGAATGACAAGGTGCTTGAAGTGAGCGGATTCAGCCGGGAAGAAATTATCGGAAAGAGTTCGGTCGGACTCGGGTTTCTGAAGCAGGAAGACAGGGACCGTATCATAAAGGAACTGAAGCATAAAGGGCGTATTGCAGGCACGGACCTTACTCTCTTTGCAAAAGACGGCAGTCCGGTCCACTGTAATTACCGGGGGGAAATCATAACGATCCAGGGACAGCAAAGGCTGCTTTCCATTCTCATTAATGTATCTGAGCAGAAGCAGGCCAGGGAAGCCCTCATGGCAAGCGAGGCCAAATATCGCGCTCTCTTTGAAGAATCCAGGGACGTGGTTTTTATCAGTTCATTAAATGGAAAAATTCTTGATGTCAACAGGGCGGGGGTGGAGCTTTTCGGATTCGAGAGCAGGGAAGACATGATTGCCAATGCCGATCTCGGAAGCAACATGTATGTCAATATGGAAGACAGAATTGCACTCCGGGCTGAGTTGGAGAATAAGTCATTCGTAAAGGACCATCCGATTATAATGAAAAAGACAAGCGGAGAACAACTGGAAGTCCTGATTACAGCATCGACTATAAAAGACGTCAACGGGGACATTACGGGCTATCGCGGGATTGTGAGGGACGTTACATCCCAGAAAACACTGGAACGTCAGCTCCAGCAGGCGCAAAAGATGGAAGCTATAGGTCAGCTTGCCGGGGGAATTGCCCATGACTTCAACAATATCCTCTCTGCGATAACCGGATATTCATACCTTCTCAGGACCAAACTGGATGACAATGATAAGCGCACAGCGGACATTGAGCAAATACTGGACGCTGCAAACAGGGCAGCTGAATTGATCCAGGGCCTTCTCGCGTTCAGCAGGAAACAGCTGATGAATCCAAAGCCTGTGAATATAAATGACATAGTCAAACGGGCTGAAAAGCTTTTGGCAAGACTTATCGGGGAGGACATCGAAGTCATTACCGAATTTGCGGTTGACGAGCTGTTTATTACCGGAGATGCCGGCCGTATTGAACAAGTGCTGATGAATCTGGCTACAAATGCAAGGGACGCGATGCCGCTTGGAGGCAGTCTTTCCATTCGGTCGGCTGCTGTGCAACTGGATAATAGCTTTATTCGGTACCATGGTTTCGGGAAGCCCGGTAATTACGCCCTATTGTGCATAGCGGACACGGGCACGGGCATAAAGCAGCAAGATATTGCAAAAATATTTGAACCTTTTTTTACAACCAAAGAGATCGGCAAGGGAACGGGTCTCGGCCTTGCGATGGTCTACGGCATAATAAAACAGCACGATGGATATATTACGGTACATAGCGACGTCGGGAAGGGAACGATTTTCAATGTATATCTGCCTGCAATCGAGGCGCCCCCGGCAATCGGTCCCGCGGCCGCTTCTGAACAGCAGATCGCTGGGGGCAATGAAACCATACTTGTCGTGGAAGACGATGAAGCGTTGAGGCTGCTGTTTGAGGCAGTGCTCGTTCCGTGCGGATATAAAGTGCTCGCAGCGCGGAACGGTGAAGAAGCGGTGCGTAAGTTTGCCGAAAATAAAGACGACATCCAGCTGGTTGTAATGGACATGATAATGCCGAAGAAGAGCGGAATGGAGGCATGTGAAGAAATTCAGAAAATATGTCCTGATGTGAAAATATTATTTTCAAGCGGATATACGGCGGACAAAATAACTCAGGACGGTCTGT
>DATJOY010000261.1:0-8553 GCA_035506695.1 Dissulfurispiraceae bacterium | reverse complement strand
GGCTGAAAAATTCCGCCTGCAGCATTCCGTCAAGGTACTTATTAAATGTGTGATTCAATATAGCAGTGGGCAGTGATCCCCTTACCTTGCCGGTATTGCTGAATTCGTTGGCACTGTTGATCACTGTGGCATTCGAAGTGGAATCAGGGGCCGTCAGATATTGGTACGTCATGGTAAGGCTTGTCTTGTCGGTGAAGTTTACCTTGCCCTTGATCATGTAAATGACCATGTTGGTCCAGTATCCCGGTATTGGGCCTGCATATCTCCTGGCAGTTTCATTTACGAGAGTGTAGATATAGAGCTCGTTCCAGTAAGGGTTCCTTGAAAACAGAGGGTCCCAGGCTGTACGTCTGTCTGTCTTGTTCGGATTATCGCCCGAAAGATAAACTACGCCAAGATCAAATTCCGGTTTGTAGAGCGTTTTCTCAAACTTGTAACCTCCGAAAGCATATCCTCCGAGGCCCGTCCTCTGGTTGCCGGTCATGTCGGACGGCGTTCCTTCATAGTGTCCGAACTGGCGCGCGATTTCTGCCTTTGCCCTCCACCCCTCGGACTGGAAGGTTGCACGGCCTCCGATGGTATTGAGGATAAGATTCGGGTTGACGATGGTTCCAACCGGGAATGTGAAACCAGCCTCCTGCTTGCGGATATAATACGGATCGAACGTAAAGTTTTGTCCGATCTTGTTCCGGCTGTATATCATGAATGCATGTTCATCCGAAGTTGTAAGCAGTTTCTTATTGTCTACATAAAGCACGTTGCCGCTGACAGCGGGATGAATAGACGGCAGAAAAACATCTGTTTTGGAGTCGGCAATGTATACGAAATCGATGCTATTGTCAGGAGTAATATTAAAACGGAGCTTTGCGGCGTTGAAGTAGAACGTTCTCGAACCGTCTCCGGGTGTGCCGTCCATCAGCAGAAAACCTTCACCATAAATATCGGATGGGCTCAGGAAGTCCTGTCTGCCGACTCTGATATCGATCTTTCCGTTCAGCAGTTTTTTCCCGCTGGCGTAAAGGTTGTCGAATATTACCTCGTCCGGATCTAGGTATTGATTGTGGCTGGCCTTAGTCTGGCCTCCCTCGATAATTGCGTTATGAAAGGGACCCCCATAATACTTGGGCTCCGTAGTAATCCTCGAATAAAGATCCCAATTCTGGCCCGCATCAAGCTTTCCCCATACGGAAGCCCTGAGTCTGAAAAAATTACGGTCCTTCTGGGCAGTGTTAAGGTCGACAACATTGTCCCATATCTCCTGCCGAAGCCTGAGAGACGCGCCATATGAAAATTTGATATCGGTAGCGGTTTCGTCGGCGAAAGCGGGCGGCACAAACAGGACTGCGGACAACAATAACAAAAACACCTTTGCTAATTTTCCTGCTGTCATTTGTCTACTCCTTTCTGAAGATTTGTCTGAACAAGCTATTTAGCCGGTAAAATACCATAGCCGCAAGCTATTGTCAACTAAAAGCTCCGTTTGTCGATGACTCTCTTTACCTTTCCTTCCGATTTTTCGATTGTGCTCTTCTCGACCGGTTTGACTTCGACAGGTATACCGAGTTCGGCTGCGAGCCTTGTCTTTATAAGGTCTATGAACTCGCGCATCTTCTGCATCTGGTCGAAAAAAATAGACTCGGATACCTCTACAAGGACCGTCAGCTCGTCTACAGGGCCCTTCCGTCCGACGATGATCTGGTAATGCGGCTCCGTACCTTCTATCTCCGAAAGGACTGCTTCTACCTGCGATGGGAAGATATTGGTGCCCCTGATCTTGATCATGTCGTCCGTTCTTCCCATGACCTTGCCCATCTTAACGAATGTCCTGCCGCAGGGACAAGGTCCGTTTACTAACATTGTAAGGTCTCTGGTCCTGAACCTGACGACCGGGAAAGCTTCCTTTGTAAGGGTCGTAATGACGAGTTCCCCGGTCTTCCCCTCAGGTACGGGTTCGAGTGTTTCGGGGTCTACAACTTCAACGAGAAAATGGTCTTCATTGATATGAAGGCCGTTTCTTTCCGGGCACTCTCCGGCCACTCCAGGCCCCATAACTTCGCTTAGGCCATAATTGTCTGTTGCCATAATCTTAAGTTTATCCTGCAGCTGCTGTCTAACCGACTCGGACCAGGGTTCTGCGCCGAACAGTCCATACTTGAGGGAAAGGGCGTTGACATTTATCCCGAGCGCGTTAATAGTGTCCGCTATCGAAAGTGCGAATGTCGGCGTGCAAATCAGTGCGGTTGTCTTGAAATCCTGCATAAGCTTGACCTGTCTTTTCGTATCCCCGCTCGAAATAGGAATTACCGAAGCCCCGATGCGTTCGGCCCCGTAATGCAGACCGAATGCGCCGGTGAAGAGGCCATAGTCAAAGGCTATCTGCACGATATCATTTTGCGTAACTCCGCCGGCAGTAAGAATCCTTGCGACAAGGCCTGACCAGTTCTTCAGGTCGTTCTTGGTATACCCGACGACCGTAGGCATTCCGGTCGTCCCCGAGGAGGCCTGGATCCTGACCACCTCTCTGAGTGGCACCGCAAACATGCCATACGGATAGCTGTTCCTCAGGTCTTCCTTGGTAGTAAACGGGAGTTTTCTCAGATCATCGAGGGAGCGAAAATCGTCAGGGTCGATTCCAAGCTCGTCGAATTTCTTCTTGTAGAAGGGGACGTTCATATAAACCCTGGACAGAGTTGACTGGAGTCTCTCGAGCTGAAGCTGTTCAAGGTCCTCCCTGTTCATGCATTCATTCACCGCTTCCCAGTACATATGGAACCTCCGTTGTCGGCCTATCGCCGTATCGTTCGGTAATTACATTCAATCACTGCATTGTCAGACCAGGGTATCGAGGTCTCTTCCCAGATAAGCCCTCTGTACATCCCGGTTCAGCAGCAGGTCTTCAGCAGGGCCCTCGACTATGATCCTTCCCGTTTCGAGGACATACCCTGTATCTGCTATCTTCAGCGCGCTCCTTGCATTCTGTTCAACCAGCAGGACAGTCAGGCCATGTCTTTCACGCAACTCTGCGATATGGCGCAAAATGTCCTTAACGACTATAGGCGCAAGACCCATGCTCGGCTCATCCAGCAAGAGCAGCTTAGGCCTCGCCATTAGCGCGCGCCCGATGGCGAGCATCTGCTGCTCACCACCCGAGAGGGTGCCTGCCAGCTGCTTTCTCCTGTCTTTCAGGACGGGAAACATGGCGTATATCTGGTCCATGTCCGACTTGCATGCGGACCGGTTCCTTAAAGAATAGCGCGGATAGGCGCCGAGCATGAGGTTGTCTTCAACACTCATCGGCTTGAATACGAGACCCTTTTCAGGGACGTGGGATATCCCCATTTTGACGATGCTGTCGGACGATTGTTTTGTGATGTCAGCGCCTTCAAAAAAGACCGACCCGCCGCCGGCCTTCAGCAGGCCGGAAATGGTGCGAAGCAGGGTGGTCTTGCCTGCGCCGTTTGCACCGATGAGCGCGACTATCTCGCCTTTGTTTACATGGAGAGACACCCTTTTGATGGCATGAATCTTTCCATAATAGACGTCTATATTCTTCAGTTTCAGCATGGCCTAATCTTCATCAGCTCCCAGATACGCCTCGATTACTGCAGGGTTCTTCTGGACTTCCTGCGGAGTGCCGCCTGCAATGACCTCTCCGAAATTCAGGACCGTGATTCTGTCGCTTATCCTCATTACCAAATCCATATCGTGTTCTACGAGAAGGACGGTTATGCCTTTGTCATCCCGCAATCTTTTGATCATTTCTCCAAGACTTCGTGTTTCCTTTATGTTCAGTCCGGCAGCGGGTTCATCGAGCAAAAGCAGTTTTGGTTCGGTAGCTAGTGCCCTGCCGATTTCGAGTATCCTCTGCTCTCCCAGGGGCAGGCTAGACGCAAGTTCTTTCTCCCTGCTGCCGAGTCCGATGTAATCAAGTATTTCAAGACTTCTTTTTTTTACGTCCTTCTCTTCCTTCAGGACCCCGGGTAGTCTTAATCCGGATGATAAAAATCCGGCCCTGGTTTTCGGATATCTTCCCACCATGACATTCTCTATAACGGTCATATCACTAAACAACTCAACCTGCTGAAAGGTCCTTGAAATGCCCGCCCTGGCGATTCTTGCAGCTGAAAGCTTGCTGATGATGGTACCCGAAAATAATATTTCTCCGCCATCCGGCGGAAAGATGCCGCTGATAATGTTAAGAAGGGTCGTCTTGCCGGCACCGTTGGGACCAATAAGAGCGCTTATGCTGCCTTTGCCGACGCTGAATCCGACGTCCTTCAGGGCGACGAGGCCCCCAAAACTCTTCACTACGGCTTTAATTGCGAGCAAGAGCCCCCCTGATCATCCTGAACCTCTCGATCAGCAGCGGTACGAGGCCCTTCCGGAAGAACATCAGGCAAAGCGTCAGGATCAGTCCGTAAACGAGGACGTCGAATTCCTCGAAGCTGCGAAGCAATTCCGGCAATATCGTGATGAGAACCGCCCCAGCAACTGCGCCCCACAGATTGGTAATGCCACCGATTACGGCCATCATCAGCACAAGGATGGAATAGAAGAGGGTAAAACTGCCGGGACTGATAAAGGTCACATAATGCGCATAAAGACTGCCCGCCAGAGATGCATATACTGCACTCAGGATGAAAACCTTGATCTTGAGCGCAGTGATATCAAGGCCCATTGCCTTGCTCGCAAGCTCGCTGCCGTGCATGGCCCTCAGCGCCCTGCCTGTCCGCGAATTTATGACGTTGAATGAAAAGATAATGACAACAGCTACGAAGCCCCATACGAGATAGAAATAACTTTCCGTGGAGTCGAAAGAATACCCGGCAATTTCGAAACGGGGGATGTCGCCGAACCCCGAAGGACCTCCGGGGCCCCATTCATTTAATATGATGTTGATTATTTCACCGAAACTCAGGGTTGCAACAGCAAGATAGTGTCCTTTCAGCCTTAGTGAAGGAACGGCCAATACCACTGAAGCGAGTGCAGCGACAATCATTGCTGCAAATGTGCCGGCCAGGACCGGGAGTCCGTATTGCTGGCTCAGGACTGACGAGACGTAAGCGCCTATGCCGTAGAACCCGGCCTGTCCCAGAGAGACCTGACCCGCATATCCCATAAGGATGCACAAGCCGATTGCTATAAGCGCATTGATGCCGGCGAATACCCCGATAGTAATTATGTATGAACTGCTGGAAATAAACGGCAGGGCGACGACAATGCCCAGGACTGCCAGCAGTACCAGCGCATTGCCCCTGTTCATTCTAAAATCTCCTCAGGCGGGCTGCCGCGCTGCTGCCGAGTATTCCCGCCGGCCTTAAATAAAGGACCAGCAAAAGGATTATCAGGGCAACCGCGTCCTTCAGTCCGGAATGTATGTATCCGGCAGTCATGGATTCGAGGATGCCGATAATGAACCCGCCTATGACCGCGCCTCTTCCCCTGCCCAGTCCGCCCATTATCGCAGCGCAGAAGCCTTTAACTGCAAGCATGGGGCCCTTATCGTACTCCATAAGGGATATCGGGGTTATAGCTATTCCGCCGACAGCGCCGACTATGGCACTGAGGACAAAGGAGATCATCACCATCTGTGAAACATTGATGCCGACAAGCTGGGCTGCGGTAGTGTCGAAGGCGCACGCCCTCATCGCCTTGCCGATGATCGTTTTGTTGTAAAACAGAAACAGCAGGACTATGCAGAGCGCCGTTATCCCGATCACCCACAGGGTCTGCTGCTGAATGATCGCACCGCCCAGTTCAAAGGGTTCTCCTTCGGTAAAGGCAGGGTATCCATACGGGTCCTTTCCGAACTTGAACGACAGGATACCTCTGAGCACAATTGAAACCGAGATGGTGATCATGATCATCAGCAGAAGGTCGGTGGACTTCAGGGGCTTGATAGTCAGCCTTTCCATCAAAAGACCCACAAGTCCGGCCGTCAGAAGGGTAAGCAGCACCGACTGGAAAAAAGGCAGGTGGAGCGAGTCCGTAAAAAACCACATCATAAGTCCGCCGATGACTACAAATTCACCCTGGGCAAGATTGATGATCGACGTAGCGTTGTAAATGATGTTGAACCCCATCCCTACAAGCGCATAGACTGCCCCGACAGTGAGACCCGAAAAAAGAAACTGTAAAAAAATTGTCAGCAAGAAATATCTCTCATGGCCCGATTATTTAATGAGCGTCCAGTCACCGTTTTTCACCATCACCATTTCAAAAGCGTCCTTGTCGAGTCCACAGTGATCATGAGATGACATATTGAATATGCCGCCGGTCCCAGGCCATTTCCTTATCTTAGTTTCGATATAGTCCCTGATTTTAGACCTGTCCGGGCCGACCTTCCTCAGGGCTTCGATTACCATCTCAAACGAATCACGGGCATGCCCGCCAAACGTACCCGGTTCATTCTTGAAACGGGCTTCATAATCCTGGGTGAATTTCTTCAGCAGTGACTTCTGCGGCTGCCTGTCCGGCAGTTTGTCCCACACAACGATCCTTCCCAAAGGAGAGATGACCCCTTCGGCCGCTTTTCCTGCAAGCTCGATGTTCTTCTTGCTTCCCCATCCGTGGCTCTGATACAGCGGTATCCCCATCTTGAGGGCATACCAGTTTTTTGTGACAACAACCTGTCCGGGACCGACCGACCAGTTTATGACTGCCTGGGCGCCCGCTGCCTTTACTTTTGTGAGTTGTGTCGTCATATCTGAATCCTTGGGGCCGTAACGCTCATCGGCAACGATTGTTATACCGTATTTCGGCGCCGTTTCCATCAGGGCCTTCTTCCCGGCATCACCGTATCCGGTGGTGATCGTGAGAATGCCGACCTTTGTGATGCCGTGTTTTTTCATGTAGGTAAAAAGCGCCTCGGCAACGCTGAAGTCATACTGGGCCACCTTGAATATCCAGTGACGCTCGGCGACCGGCTGGGTGATGCCCGCTCCGGTGGCACACGAAATCAGCGGGGTTTTTGCCCCGTTCATGATCGGGACAAGTGCCATCGATTCCCCGGTTGTCGAAGGGCCTATGATTGCAAGGACCCCGTCTCTTTCGATAAGCTTCTTGGCTGCAAGGACTGCCTGCGTCTCGTCGCTTTTGGAGTCCTCGATGATGACTTCCACCTGATGGCCGTTTATCCCGCCTGCGGTATTGATCTGGTCCTGGAGCATGAGTGCGGCATTCTTCTCCGGCTCACCCAGAAACGAAGCGGCTCCGGTCACGGAAAAGATCGCGCCTATTTTGTACGGCTCCGCAGCCATGCAATTCGCAGAAAAGGCAAAAACCGATGTTAATAGAGATAAAAGAAATGCCATGCTCAAATACGCTTTTTTCATAAATCTCCTTTCAAAAAAAGTCATGCTTGGTGATCGATTATCTTATTACTGCCCAGTCGCCGTTCTTGACGACTACCATCTCAAAGGAGTCCTTGTCGAGACCGCAATGGTCCTGGGCCGACATATTAAAAGTGCCTCCTGTTGCGACCCATTTCCTGATCTTAGTCTCTATGTAATCCCGTATCTTCTGCCTGTCCGGACCGACCTTCCTCAATGCCTCGACAACCATGGTAAGGGAATCATAGGCATATCCGCCGAAAGAATCGGGCTCGGTCTTGTACAATGATTTATAATCATGGACGTATTTGGCCAGAAGTTTTTGCTGAGGATGTTTCTTCGGCAGTTTGTCCCAGACCGCAAGCCTGCCGAGGGGACATATGACCCCTTCAGCCGCCTTGCCGGCGAGTTCGATGTTCTTCTTGCTTCCCCAACCGTGGCTCTGAAAAAGAGGAATGCCGGTCTTCAGGGAATACCAGTTTTTTGTCACGATCACCTGGGCGGGGCCTATGGACCAGTTGATAACTGCCTGGGCACCGGCGGCCTTGATCTTGGCGATCTGGGTAGTCATGTCCGTGTCCTTGGGGCCGTACCGTTCATCAGCGACAATATTGATACCGTACTTGGCCGCCATATCATGGAGTGCCTTTCTGCCGGCATCCCCGAACCCGGTTGTGACGCTGATAATGCCCACCTTTGAGATGTTATGTTTCGTCATATAGCTATATATTGACTCGGCGGCGCTGAAATCGTACTGGGGTGTCTTGAATATCCAGTAGCGCTCAGTTACAGGCTGTGTTATGCCTGCGCCGGCTGCACACGAAACCAGAGGTGTTTTTGAAGCGGTCAGAATCGGCACGAGGGCCATCGACTCGCCGGTTGTTGAAGGGCCTATGACTGCCAGCACCTTGTCCCTTTCAAGCAGCTTTTTCGCTGAAAGGACGGCCTGTGTTTCGTCACTCTTTGAATCTTCAATTATGACTTCCAGGGGATGGCCGTTTATGCCGCCGGCCCTGTTGATCTGGTCCTGCAGCATCAGCGCCGTATTCTTTTCAGGCTCGCCCAGGAACGAAGCGCCGCCGGTCACAGAGAAGACCGCGCCGATCCTGTAAGGCTCCATCGAAAAAGCTTCCGGCGCAAGCAGCGATGACATCAGCAGTGCAACCAGCATGAGAAACATAAATAACTTCCGAATCTTTTCCATTGTTCCTCCCTTTCTTTG
>DATJOY010000260.1:0-4375 GCA_035506695.1 Dissulfurispiraceae bacterium | reverse complement strand
AAAAATGGAAGACTCCCTGTATCTCGGCATGGAGTTCACTGAAATTTCACAGGGCAACAGAGAAACCATTACTGCCTTCATCGAGATGCTGTCGAAGGTCGTAACAGCGCCATAATTGCACCATTTATGAGCCTCCTATTTTTCTCCGCAGGGAACATATATTGACAAGAACAGGGCTCGACCGCTTTGAACATAATTGGCCCCGCGCGCTGACAGGGGCAAAAGTGGGTCTGCTCGTACATCCCGCCTCCGTCAACAAAAGACTTCAGCACGCTTCCACGGTTCTGCTGCAATCGCGGAAGTTAGAGGTCAAGGCTTTCTTCGGTCCGCAGCATGGAATCAGGGGAGAGACCCAGGACAATATGGTCGAGTGGAAAGGGTTTCGCGACCGCAGGACAGGCCTGCCGGTATACAGCTTATATAGTGAAACGCGAAAACCCGGTGCATCTGTGCTTAAGGAATTGGATGCACTCGTTGTTGATCTTCAGGATGTGGGCGCGCGCTATTATACCTTCATCTGGACCATGGAACTCTGCATGCAGGCATACGCCGAAACGGGCAAGCCGGTCGTCATACTCGACAGGCCAAATCCGATCGGGGGATCGGTTATAGAAGGCACCGTTCTTTCGCCTTCGTTTTCATCTTTCGTTGGCCTGCGCCCTCTTCCCGTCAGGCACGGCATGACTGTGGCTGAAATCGCCCTCTATCTTAAAAATGAATATTATCCTTCCTTAGACATGCATGTCGTCCCTATGTCCGGATGGAAAAGGACCATGTGGTTCGATGAAACAGGGTTGCCGTGGGTATTGCCTTCTCCCAACATGCCGACCCTCGATACTGCAATCGTCTATCCCGGGATGTGTCTTCTCGAAGGCACCCTTTTGAGCGAAGGACGCGGTACAACTCGCCCCTTCGAGATATTCGGTGCGCCCTTCATCGACCCGGACAGACTGGTCGGCAGGCTGACCGGTTTTAAGCTACCAGGGGTTGTGTTCAGACCTCTATGGTACCAGCCGACTTTTCATAAACACTCGGGCGGCATATGCGGAGGCGCACAAATACATGTCACTGACAGGAATAAATTCCGGCCCTTCAAGACCGGAGTTGCGGTGCTTAAAGCAGTGCATGACCTTTACCCAAAGCAGCCTCTGTGGAAATCCCCGCCATACGAATACGAAACTGTTAAGATGCCTGTCGATATCCTCGCCGGAACGGACCGGCTCAGGACCGAAATCGAAAAGGGAGCGGATCTCGACCTTATGGAGTCATGGTGGATTGCCGAGTGCAGGTCGTTCGACAGGAAGGTCAGGAAGAAATACCTTCTCTATGAGTAAAATTCTCAGGTCCTTCATCCTCGCAGCCGGCTACGGAGAACGGCTGCAGCCGATAACCAATTATATCCCCAAGCCGCTTTTACCGATACTGGGCAAACCGCTGCTCGAATCGATAGTCGAAAAAATCCTCGCGTTCAGCTGCGATACAACCAGATTGTGTAGCATCGGGATCAATCTGCGTCATAAAAAAGAGATGCTTGAAGAATGGGTCAATGGATCGCCGTTCAGAGATGTCATCACCCTGTTCCCGGAAGAGCAGATTCTCGGCACGGGTGGTGCCCTGAAGAACGCCGAGTGCTTCCTTTCAGAAGGCGATTTCATCGTGCATAACGGTGACATCATTTCCGACTTGAATCTGGCGGGGCTGGTGGAATACCATTTCAAGTCGAATAATCTTGTCACGCTCGCCGTTCATGATCATCCCCAATTCAGAAACGTGGCAATTGATGATAACGGATTTCTTCGGGGCGTCGGGAAGGCATACCTGACAGACAACCCGGCTGAAAGAAAGGTCGCATTTACGGGGATTGCCGTCTACTCGGCTGCCTTCCTGAAATTCCTTCCGCCGGGGGCATCGAGTGTTGTCGATGCCTGGATCGAGGCCGCAGGTTCCGGCTATCGAGTCGGGACTTTCGATGTCGCCGGATGCAGCTGGAGCGATATTGGAAGTCCGGCTTCGTACGCATCTGCGCTTGCGCGGGAATTGAAAAAACAGGGCGAAACAGTGCATTTCGCATCGGCTACTTCTGGTTGCAGCAGTGCAGAATTTGACGGTACGATTGTAGTTGAACGGGACTGCACCATCGGCAACGAATCTTCTCTTAAAAACTGCATTCTGCTTCCCGGATCGCGGACAGGAAAAGGGTCAGTCATAAATAATTGCATCATGGGACCTGATTACATCATCCCTGTTGCCGAGTCTGTTTTCGTAACTGCAACTTACAGGGGGATGCTTGTCGGCACAGGCGGCTCCGACCGGAAGTATTACAGGGTCCCGCACCTGGAAGGCACCGCAATAATGATGGAATGCAGCCCAGACGATCCCGATTTTTCGAGACATATCGCATACACCCGATTCTTCGCAAAATACGGTATTCCCGTGCCGGTGTTGATAAGCGCCTATCCCGAAGCAAGGTCAGCTCTCTTTGAGGACCTCGGAGATTTTTCGCTATATGCGTGGCTAAAATGCCCACGCTCCAACGAGGAGATCGAAACTATTTATCGGCATGTTCTGGATATCCTTGTCCGTCTTCATTGCGAAGCTTCCGAACATGTTTCTGAATGCCCGATGCTTGCGAAGCGCATTTTCGATTATGCTTATCTCAGATGGGAGACCCAATACTTTTCCGACAGATTTGTGAAGGGACTCAGGCAATTAAGCATCGACGGTGCAGGCCCGCTTGAAGATGAATTCCACAGGCTTGCACTGAAAGTTGACACATATCCCAAAAGAATCATTCATCGCGATTTCCAGTCGCAAAACATTATGATGGCAAAAGGCGCCGTGCCGCGCGTAATTGACTACCAAGGGGCGAGAATGGCCCCGCCAGCATACGATATCGCCTCGGTACTGTTTGATCCGTATGCTCCCCTTGAGGAAGGAGTCAGGCAGAGCCTGATTGCATATTACGTTGGCGAGATGAGATCGGGGGCCGGTGATTGGTTCGTTGAGAGAGAGTTCACTGCATCCCTCCCTTACTGCAGGCTGCAAAGGCATATGCAGGCACTCGGCGCTTACGGTTTTCTTTCTGAGGTCAAGGGGAAAATATATTTTCTCAAACATGTTCCTGAGTGCTTGCGTCTATTGAAGGAAGAAGTCTCGCTCGCGCGAGACGAGTTCCCGGTGCTGTATGACCTTATCGCCCGCCTGTGAACTGCACTGAAAACCCGCAACGCAAGCAGATTCGAATACTCCAGACAAGTTATTCTTCAACTCAAAACAATTCGGGTTAAAGTTCAGTCAGGCTTGTTGCATTGCAATTTGCAACATGCCTTATTTTTATGAAACATCTCTTTCTCGGCACCATTTGCCTTGATAAATAAGCCTTTGCGGGCCTATGAAAATGGTCCGGCGTTTCAGCGCTGTTTAAATCTGAATCATCCCGCCCCTTGCAAAAGCCGCCCTTCGTGTTTTATTCCTTTTATTTTCAACAAGATCTCAATTCGGCATGATATATGCTCTTATTAAATCAAGTTTGGATGGGTTGCCGGAAAATTCCGGAGACGATCCGAGATGCAATAAGGAGGTTCATCATGAAAGGATTTGCGAAAAGACTCGAGAATATGTTCATGGCGATCACATTTGCGGAAGCAGGTGAATTTGATACTGCGCGTGAATATATTAGAGATGAAGACAGGCCGAGACAAACAGACCGCGTCATCCCCACGGTAAGACCGCGCAAAGAGCTCAGGGCACCGGGCCTTCAGAAAAGATAGTCGGATGTGGATATGGCGCATCAGTCCGCAGATATAATATAATGTGACTGATGGGCTTTTTCAGAAAGGATGAAGACAAGCTCCAGGCAGCCGCGATCGAGGACCTGAAGCAAAAGATCGACTCGGCGCGGATGCCTGCAGAAGTCAGGGATATCGCAGAGAACGAACTTCTCACGATATCCAGGATAAGTCCTCTGATGGCCGAGTATTCAATCGGCCTCACCTATATCGAATATCTTATCAGCCTTCCGTGGAACAAGAAGACCGAAGACAATCTGGATCTGGGCCGGGCCGAGATGGTCCTCAGCGAAAGACATTTCGGCCTCGACAACGTAAAAGAGCGCATCCTCGAACATCTCGCGGTAAAGACACTTCTCCTGTCGCATAAAAGACAGCCCAATATTTTGGTAGTTGATGATGAAGAGGTCGCAGTCAGGAATCTGCAGCATGTCCTCAAACAGGAGCAATACGCCGTCGAAACTGCACTGAGCGGAGCGGAAGCCCTCGCAAAAATGTCGCTCTCCGATTTCGATGTAGTCCTGACCGACCTGAGGATGCCCAAGTTGGGCGGTATGGAGCTGCTCGAAAAGGTCAGGATAGATTAC
>DATJOY010000259.1:0-2537 GCA_035506695.1 Dissulfurispiraceae bacterium | reverse complement strand
CGCTGAAAGACGGCATACATATCTTGGTTGTAACAGATATCAAGGGGACGACTGTGCCCTTCGACAAGATGAAAGATGCGATCGGCCAGCAGCTCATGGCAAAGAAACAGCAGGAAGGGCTTGAACAGTTTATTGAGGGCCTGAAAAAGAATTATAAACCTGAAATAAACAAGGACAACCTTGCAAAGATAAACCTCGGAGGCAACCAGCCCGCTGCACCTGAAAAGGCGCCTGGTCAGCCCGCTGCACCTGAAAAGGCACCCGCACAACCTGCGCCGACGAAGGCTCCCGAGAAAACGCCTGAGAAGGCACCTGAAAAGGCGCCTGAAAAGAAGTAACTATTTTGCATAAATATAAGGAAGGCTGTATGTTCAGTGCAGCCTTCCTTTTTATTTTATTGATTACAGCCTGAACCTGTGCCTGAACATCCATCCGATTTACAGAATTTCGCTGCAACAATTATAATTCATAGACATGAAACGCTCCTCCAACATATCCGGCGTAGAGATATCCAGCGAATACGAAGACCTTATCTGCTACGGCTTTGATTCTTCGATTGTCGACGAAGGCCTGCCGCGAGCCGTGGCGTGGCCGAAAAATGCCGAAGATGTGGTCAAGATAGTCAAATATGCCGATGAACAGGACCTGAAAATAATCCCGCGGGGCGCCGGGACCGGCATGGCCGGAGCATCCGTGCCCAATCGTGAAGATTCGATTGTCCTGAGTTTCGAGAAGATGAGGATGATCCTCGATATAGACACCAACAACATGACCGCAGTAGTCGAGCCGGGCACCGTAAACGGAAGATTGCAGCGCGAGCTTGAGCGTCTCGGTTTCTTTTATCCGCCCGATCCCGCCAGCCTTAACATATGCACTCTCGGGGGTAATGTAGCCACAAACGCTGGTGGCCCGCGCGCTGTCAAGTATGGCGTCACGCGTGATTACGTGCTCGAACTCGAAGCAGTCCTGCCGGACGGCAGTCTTGTCACTCTCGGCGGCAGAACACACAAGAGAGTGGTGGGTTACGATCTCAAGCAGCTCCTCATCGGCGCTGAAGGCACGCTTGCTGTTGTGACAAAGATACGCCTGAGAATCCTCCCGCAGCCCGAAGACATAGTGACGCTGCTCATCCAGTTCCGCAGCATGGACATGGCGGCAGAAGCGGTGTCAAGGATAATAACCTCGCGAATAATTCCGAGGACATTGGAATTTCTCGACAGTTCGGCAATCAAGGTCATAGAACAGTACAAGCCGACCGGACTGCCGACCAATGTCGATGCGCTTCTGCTGGTTGAACTCGACGGTCACGCCACGACCATTCAGAAAGAGGCTGAAAAGGTGATAGCCATTTGCCGTGACCTCGGGGGAGAGTCGGAAATGGCTGCCGACAAGCTCGCACGCGAAAAACTCTGGGAAGCCAGAAGGTCAATTTCGCCTGCCCTCTACCATCTCAAGCCGAACAAGATCAACGAAGATATCGTAGTGCCGAAAGACAAAATCCCCATCGTGCTGACAAAGCTGCACCAATTCTCCGAAGAAAGTGGAATCATCATAGTCAGCTTCGGCCACGCAGGAGACGGCAACATCCATGTAAATGTCATGGCCGACAAAAATAACACTGAGGAATATTCAAAAGGTCTTGCGCTGATAAAAAAGATTTTCGACCTGACACTCTCTGTTGGAGGCTCGATATCAGGCGAGCACGGGATCGGCCTCGCTAAATTGCCGTACATAGATATGGAAATCAAAAAACGGGAAATGCAACTAATGAGGGACATCAAGAGATTGATCGACCCGAAAAATATGATGAACCCGGGGAAGATTTTCGCTTAAAGGCAGTTACAGCAGCAGTGGCTTTATTGAAGACAGAGACGCAAAGGAATTTTCAGGAGTTATAGGGAAGCTATCTAAGAACTGGTTAAGTGAAATAAAAATGATAAGAAGATTAAAACGAAATAGGGACACATACCATTCATAATGAAATTAATGAAATAGGGACACATACCATTTAATTGACATCAGGCAGTAGAAATACTACAATATGTCATGCCGAGAATAGCACGAGCTGTAGCTATGGGATATCCACATCACATCATCCAGAGGGGAAATAACAGAGAGCTGGTATTTTATGATGAAGAGGACAAGAAAGAGTACTTGCTTCTCCTCGCCAAGTATACCGAGAAATGGAGTTGTGTGGTGATGGCCTATTGTTTGATGAGTAATCATGTGCATCTCTTGGTGAAGCCGTCAATGAAGGAATCTCTTTACAAAATGATGCAGGGAATCACGCTTTGCTATTCTCAATATGCCAACCGGAAATACGGGCGATCAGGAAGGCTTTGGGAGAGTCGCTATCATTCGTGCATTGTAGACCGTGAGAAGTACTTGTGGGCTATTGCACGATATATAGAACAGAATCCGGTGCGAGCGGGGATGGTTAAGAAAGCTGAGGAATATGCGTACTCAAGCGCCCGGGCGCATGTGAAAGGAACGATAGATAGAGTTTTGGGAGAAGAGTTATTCAGCTGTGAGCATCG
>DATJOY010000258.1:0-23649 GCA_035506695.1 Dissulfurispiraceae bacterium | reverse complement strand
CCGGGCGGCTGATGAAATAAGGCGGATGCAAAACATATTAGGAGGAGAGATGACCACTCTTGAGAGGATCGAAAAGTTATTTGTCGACAAGCTCGAATTGAACAGGGACCTGCTTACTCCGGAATCGACGCTTGAAAGCTTCGGTATCGACTCTCTTGACAAGATCGAGTTTCTCTTCTCTCTTGAGGATGAATTCAAGATAAAGATACCCGAGAGCGAAGTCAAGATAGATACTGTCCGGGATGTTGTTGACATGGTTGACAGGCTTGTCGCAGAGCAGCACGGTTCCGCGTAGGTAAAGCCGGGAATATGAGAAGGGTTGTTGTTACAGGTCTCGGGGTGGTTTCGCCTTCGGGGAACAGCGCGGACGAGCTTTTTGGAAACATGATGGCTGCCAAGTCCGGCGTCAGGCGCATTTCCGCGGTATATGCCGAAAAGCTGTCCAATAAGATTTCCGCTGAAGTAGACTTTAACCCGCTCGATTTTTTTCCGAAGAAAATGGTGTCTCTCGACAGGACCAGCCAAATGGCCCTGGCAGCGGCCCTGCAGGCCTGGATGGATTCAGGACTGACTCCCAACAGTGAAGTGAATCCGAGGGCCGGAGTGTTTGTCGGCACCGGGATGGGAGGTGCCCAGTCGGTTGACGAGATCAGTATACAACTCTACGTAGAAGGAAAAAGCAGGGTGAGTCCGCTCTCTATCGTCAAGATAATGAGCAACGCCCCAGCTGCTCATATATCGATCAGCTATAAATTTGCCGGTCCCTGCCTTACATATTCGACGGCCTGTTCATCCTCATCAGTTGCAATAGGAGAGGCATGCAGGCAGATCAAATACGGTTTTGTAGACACGGCTTTCGCCGGGGGCACAGAATGCATAACGAATTTTGCCTCTTTCAAATGCTGGGAGTCGCTGGGGGTCCTGGCCAAGGAGGACCCCGAAAACTTCGCTGCCTCCTGCAAGCCCTTTGCAAAGAACAGGAGCGGCTTTGTGCTCGGCGAGGGCGCCGCGATGGTTATCCTCGAAGAAATGGAGAGTGCGAAAAAACGCGGTGCAAAAATATATGGAGAGCTGATCGGATACGGTTCGACATCCGATGCGTATCATATAACGGGACCCACGATTGACGGCCAGACGAGGGCCATGCAGCAGGCGCTGGAAGAGGCCGGGATTGCCCCGGAGGATGTGGATTATATCAACGCGCACGGGACTGCAACGGCGGCAAACGATCTCGTGGAAACCCAGGCCATAAAAAAAGCGTTCGGAGACGTCGCCTATAAAGTCCCGGCGAGTTCGACAAAGTCCATGCATGGACATCTCATAGGCGCTGGTGGCGCCGTCGAATTTGTCATATGCATGCTTGCAATAAAAAATGGCGCGATTCCACCCACCGCCAACCTCACGATACCCGATCCCGAGTGCGACCTTGATTATGTCCCGAATGAAGGACGGACCGGGCTGAACATCAGGACCGTCATGTCAAATTCCTTCGCCTTCGGCGGGACCAACGCAGTGCTGCTTGCCGGAAAAGTCTGAATCGACATTACAGTTGGTTGCATATTACGGATGAGGGGCACGCACCAAAGTCTTTATAATGCGATGTGAAACCGTATTCAGTCGCGAATTGCAAGACTTTACTCAGGGTGCATCCCAGGTTCTGATCTGTCTGTTGAATATGAAAATCAGTTAGGGTATCGCTATAAAACCTTTGTTGCGCACCCCTCATCCGTAATTCCGGGAATATCAGAAGATCAGCAAATATAGCCTGTCACTTCCATCCCCCTTCCTTTTGAAGAGTCTGATAGTCACAACCTATGAAATGCAATATTCCAATCGGAACAAACTATTGGTAATTGAAGATATCGTAGAGTTATTTTGATAGGTGCAGCAGCAACAAAGGCTACTGCACAGGATTATATCTATTACCGGGGAGGCATCATGTCAAAAGACTATACGCAGATGTGGAGCAATATCGGGCTGAATCTCAAGGCCCATGACGGGTTGTTGGCAGTGCTCGGAGATGCGTACAAGAACATTTATCTTGCGCAGAAGAACAGGCCGAAGGGAATGGACTATTTCGACTTCGTTGTTTCAGAGGTACATGGCCTGAGGATCGAGGAGATAGTTGACGCAAAGAACGGTGGCAGGAAGGTCATCGGTACCTTCTGCGTCTATGTGCCCGAGGAGCTTGTGCTTGCGGTCGACGGCGTTTGCATCGGTCTGTGTGCCGGCGCGGACGTGGGTTCGGACGAAGCGGAGAAATATATTCCGAGGAATACCTGCGCATTGATCAAGGCATTCATGGGGTTCAAGCTTGCGGGACTTTGTCCGTACGTTGAGCTTACGGACCTTATCGTAGGCGAGACTACCTGCGACGGCAAGAAAAAAGCGTATGAAATATTCGACGAGATCACTAAAAAGGTTTATGTCATGGAACTGCCGAACAAGAAGGGTGAAGACGGCCGGAACATGTGGAGGAATGAGGTTAAACATTTTGCCGACAGGCTTGAAACTCTTACGGGCAAAAAAATCACTCCGGAAAAATTGCGCGAGGCTTCCAAAATTGTCAATGCCAAGAGAAAGGCGCTCCAGCGACTGTCCGCATTGAGAGCGGCAGACCCTTCGCCGATATCCGGCCTCGATGCCCTTTTGATCAACCAGATATCTTTCTACGATGACCCTGTGAGATTCACTGCAAAGACAAATGAACTCTGCGACGAACTCGAAGCGCGTGTGAAGGCGGGCACCGGTGTCGCTGAAAAGGGAAGCACAAGGGTGCTCATCTCGGGCTCTCCCATGGCTATACCCAACTGGAAATTGCATGCCGTCATCGAGGGGAGCGGGGCAACCGTGGTCGGCGAGGAGTCGTGCGTAGGAGAACGCAATTTCAGGACGCTCCTCGACGAAAATTTCAATTCGGTGGAACAGGCGATAGACAAGCTCTCCGAGCGGACATTGACCATAGACTGTGCATGCTTTACTCCTAACACCGAGCGTTTGGACAATATCGTCGAAATGACGAAGAGGTTGAATGCCCAGGGTGTCATCCATTACGCCCTCCAGTTCTGCACGCCTTATATGATGGAGGCTTTCAGGGCAAAGAAGGCAGTCGATTCAATAGGTGTGCCGTTCCTCAGGATAGAAACCGATTACAGCATGGAGGACATGGGGCAGCTCGGCACGCGCATAGGGGCGTTCCTCGAAATGATCCAGTCAAAAGGATAGCATTTGAGAGTTGCGGGAATAGATATAGGCTCAAGGTATATAAAGTTTGCAGTGATCGAAGATGGTCGCGTCGTCTCTTTTGAGAAGAACGAGACAGGACATGACCCTCTGAATACATGCCGCAGCATGATTGAACGGGCCGCCGGGGTGCGGCCCGTCCGGATTGTGGCAACCGGCTACGGCCGCTACCTTATGGAGATTCATGGCGACATTCCTGCCATAACCGAGATCAAGGCGGTTGCGCGCGGCGCGAAATCCCTTTTCCCGTCCTGCCGGACCGTCGTCGATATCGGCGGGCAGGACACCAAAGTTGTAGCCCTTGACGAAAGGGGCATGGTAACCGGCTTCGAGATGAACGACCGCTGCGCTGCCGGGACAGGGAAGTTCCTCGAAATCATGGCCCGCACACTGGGCTATACCATTGAGGATTTCGGAAAAAGCTGTGAAGCCGGAAACACGGATGTAAAGATCAACAGCATGTGCACGGTCTTTGCGGAATCAGAGGTGGTAGGCCTGATTGCGAAAGGTGTCCCGAGGGAAGAGATTGCAGCCGCCATACATGATTCCATTACCGGCAGGGTGATGTCTCTTATGAAGAGAGTCGGATTGGACGATGATATAGTTTTTGCCGGGGGGTGCGCACGGAACAGATGCCTTGCAACGCTGCTCGAAAAAAGAATTGAAAAGCCGGTTCATATATGTGAAGCGCCCGAAATGCTGGCCGCCCTCGGCGCCGCGCTTTATGCGTAGAATTCTGTATCACTGACAAGAACCGGATAATGAAAAAACGAAGGAACGCAATTCATTGCGCATTCGGAAATGGCGGCAAATCAGGGACGAGATAAATCACGCCCCTACAACCTACCTTATATATGCTTCGGTAACGTAAAGCCTCATCATGCGGTGTGTGTTGAAATAGTACGCGTTCTTGCCTATGGCGTTTTCCATTATCCTGATCCAGATATTCCGATCTCCATAGAATGTGGGAATGATTACGGTTTCGAGTTTCAAATACAGATCGTCGGCGTCGCGTGCAGGGTCGGCGGGTACATCCGGTGACGGGCCTATCGCCCAGCCTGTATAGTTTTCAATATGTCCCTCTATCCACCATCCATCGAGGACGCTGAAATTCGGCACGCCGTTGTGAGTGGCTTTCATACCGCTCGTCCCGGATGCCTCGTGCGGGCGCAAAGGCGTATTGACCCATACATCCACTCCTGAGACTATCTTCAGCGCTGTTTCCATATTATAGTTTTGCAGAAAGACGATCTTGACGCGGTCTTTCATTTTTTCGCCTATGTTGACAATCTTCTGGATGAGGTCTTTTCCGGTTTCGTCTTTCGGGTGGGCCTTGCCGGCATAGATTATCTGGATCTTTCCTTCGCCGATGCGGGCAAGCCTGTCCGGGTCGGAAAGCAGCATGTCCGCCCTTTTGTAAGCAGTTGCGCGGCGGGCGAACCCGAGGGTGAGCGTATCGTAATTCATGCCTGCCCCGGTTTCACGGTTTACCAGATCGATAAGGTTTTTCTTTGCCTCCATGTGGGCAGCCCAGAGTTCTTCGTGGGGTATGCGGCCGACCCGGACGAATATCTCGGGCTCGTTGGCCCAGCCCGGCAGGTATTTGTCATAAAGCCTCTTGAAGCTGTCGCAGGTCCATGTGTAGGAATGTACGCCATTTGTGATGGCATGGATTTTATATCCGGGGAACATCACCTTGGATACCTCGCCATGCTTCTTTGCAACTCCATTGATATAGTTGCTGAGATTGATTCCGAGAAGGGTCATGTTCAGGGTATCTTTCCCGGAGAATTCCCGGATTACCCGCATCGGTATTACGTCGGAATCGGTCAGGACCTTTTCAGCAAGTTCAATCGGGAACTTGTCGTGACCGGCCTCAACAGGGGTATGAGTGGTAAATACGCACAGCCCCCGCACTTTTTCCGTGTCCCAGACCAGGCGCTCATCCCAGACATCCTCGATGTCCTTCTTGAACCTTCTGAGCAGTTCAACCGTCAGCAGGCTCGAATGGCCTTCATTCATGTGATATTTCTTGATCTCGAAGCCGAGCTGTTCGAGTATGCGGGTCCCTCCGATGCCGAGTATTATCTCCTGCTTGAGCCGGTATGCTGAATCCCCGCCGTATAAATAGAGCGTCAACTCCCTGTCTTCCGGCGCATTTTCAGGCAGGTCCGTATCGAGGAAGATGACGGGCAGAACTCCGCCGGTTGCGCTCTCCACGACATACAACCACGGAGCGATTTGCACAGTGCGCGATTCGATGCCTACGGTAACCCGGTCAGGCAGCATATTCATGAAGTTTCGCGGGTCCCATTCGTCCGGAAGTTCCATCTGCCTTCCCGAGGGGTCGAGTTCCTGCCGGAAATATCCCCTTTTCGTAAGCAGTGAGACCGCAACCATAGGTAGTCTGAGGTCTGCGGCGGACTTTATGGTATCGCCCGCAAGCACGCCGAGACCGCCGCTGTATGTTTTCATCTCATTTTTTAACCCGATCTCCATCGAGAAATATGCGATCTTGGGTTCGCTTATGAATTGGTCGATCGAACAGTATGACGGAGCATATTGTAAACTGTAAACAGGCATCAGATTCTCCCTTTCTTTCGATATATCGGCAATGTACCGGTTACGTATCGGCTTTTCCGGCCCTGAGGAGCAGCTCTTTAAGGGAGGCCGCACCCTCGTCACCCATATCAACAGTGAAATCGTTGACATAAAGACCAATATGACTTTTTATAACGGTGTCCGAAATTTCCTGTGAATACTTCTTTATAAACGGCATCGCTTCCTCGCGATGGCCCAGCGAATACTCGACGCTGCTCCTTATGAGGCTTTCGATGCTTTCGACCGAAGGGCCGAGCGTCTTCTTTGCGACAATTCCCCCGAGCGGAATCGGCAGACCTGTCTCTTTTTCCCACCATTCTCCGAGATCCAGGACCTTCGACAGGCCATACTCGGCATAAGTGAATCTGCTTTCATGTATGATTAGTCCGGCGTCTACTATGCCGTCTCTGACTGCTGAGGGAATTTCGCTGAAGAGCATGGGCTCCACCCGTTCCGGCCTGATGCCGAAGGATGCATCGAAAAAAAGTTTCAGCAGCAAATATGCGGTTGTGAGGGCTCCCGGTATGGCAATGCTCTTGCCTTTCAGATCGTCCGGTTCATAGCTTTGCCTCGAGATGACAATCGGACCGCAGCCCCGGCCAAAGGCCCCGCCCGACCTGAGAAAACGGTAATCAGCCTGGATGTGATGGAAGGCGTGACAGGATATTTTGGTAATATCGAGCGAACGGGCAATGGCAAGGCGATTCAGTGTTTCGACATCCTCGATACGCAGATCGAAGCCCAGGCCGTGTAAATCTATCATACGGTTTGCAAGTGCGTAGAAGATAAAAGTGTCGTTCGGACATGGCGAAAAACCGAGTGTTAGCATAAGTCTTAAATTTTATCATTAAACGCAGGTAATTTGGCAATTGTACTTTTGAAAAAAGCTGCTGTAGTGGCCTGAGCCCGACGTATTTTCAGGGCGTGATATTATTGGTGCCGGACATTGCAATAAGCACGTGAGGGTATTATACGATAGTCCCGATATAGGAGGGATTTATAGATATTTGTACTGTGATAATGGTAGTGCCCTGTTTTACAGGGTAAATATCCGGAGATATCTGCCCTGATTTATTACAGCCGGTCGGCTTCATTATATAAGCTACCTGGGTTGTCACCCAAGACTATGAGGAGGCCAAAACGGATCCATCCCAAACGATAAGCAAAAATTATCATAAATGATTAAAAATATTTAAAAAATGTAATAAATAGCCAATAAATACCAATTTTCGGCCTCATATGCGCTTGCCCGATATGTCCTTCTTTTGATATATTAGCACTCATCGGCATTGAGTGCTAATAACGTTTATCATCAACACTAATAAAAGGAGGCAGGTTTATGAAAATCAGACCGCTCAAGGACAGGGTAGTTATCAAGTATTCTGAAGAAGCGATGGAAAAGACGGCCGGTGGACTTTATGTCCCCGATGTAGCCAAGGAGAAGCCGCAGAAGGGAACAGTAGAGGCAGTCGGCGCGGAAGTGAAAGAAGTTAAAGCCGGCAATATTGTGCTTTTTGACAAGTATTCGGGATCGAAGCTCAAACTCGACGACGTCGAATACCTTATCGTCAAAGAAGAAGATCTTTTAGGAATTATCGAATAAGGAACGGGAGGATACTACAACTATGTCAGCTAAACAGCTTTTATTTGGCGATGTTGCAAGGCAGCACATTCTGAAGGGCATTACCCAGCTTAGCGATGCTGTGAAGGCCACACTCGGCCCTAGGGGAAGGAATGTCATCATCGACAAGAAATTCGGCGCACCGACAATTACAAAGGACGGCGTTACTGTTGCAAAAGAGATCGAGCTTAAGGACCCTTATGAGAATATGGGTGCCCAGCTCCTGAGAGAGGTTGCTTCAAAGACCTCTGATGTGGCAGGTGATGGGACTACTACCGCAACAGTCCTGGCCTATGCCATATACAAAGACGGCATGAAATATGTTACCGCGGGTGCTAACTCCATCGACATCAAGAGGGGTATCGACAAGGCGGTCGAGTTAGTCATAGCCGACCTGAAGACGATGTCTAAGACTGTTGCCGAGAAGAAGGAGATCGCTCAAGTCGGTACTATCTCCGCCAATAACGACCCCTCGATCGGGGAGCTTATCGCAGAGGCGATGGACAAGGTCGGAAAGGATGGCGTAATCACTGTCGAAGAAGCGAAGAGCATGGCCACCGCACTCGAAGTTGTAGAAGGTATGCAGTTCGACAGGGGGTATGTATCTCCGTACCTCATTACCGATGCGGACAGGATGGAATGTATTCTTGACGATGCCTTTGTCCTCATCCACGACAAGAAGATATCGAGCATGAAGGACCTCCTCCCGATCCTTGAGCAGACCGCCAAGATGGGCAAACCCCTTCTCATAGTTGCCGAGGATGTCGAAGGCGAAGCCCTCGCAACTCTCGTTGTGAACAAGCTCCGCGGTACCATCCAGGTCTGCGCCGTAAAGGCCCCAGGTTTTGGAGACAGAAGAAAGGCAATGCTCGAAGATATTGCAGTCCTGACAGGTGGACAAGTCATCACCGAAGATCTTGGTCTCAAGCTTGAGAACGTCAAGCTCCCTGATCTTGGAAAGGCCCGCAAGATCACCATTGACAAGGAGAATACCACTATTGTTGAAGGCGCTGGCGATCCGGCCAATATCCAGGGCAGGGTAAAACAGATAAAGGCCCAGGTCGAAGAGACTACCTCTGATTACGACAGGGAGAAACTACAGGAAAGGCTTGCAAAACTTGTCGGTGGCGTCGCGGTCATTAATGTCGGCGCAGCTACCGAGGCTGAGATGAAGGAGAAGAAGGCCAGAGTTGAAGACGCCCTCCATGCAACAAGAGCAGCCGTTGAAGAAGGTATTGTCCCGGGCGGCGGTGTTGCATTGATCAGGTGCATCAAGTCACTCGATAAAACCAAGCTCGACCACGATCAGCAGATCGGCGTCAACATAATCAAGAAATCGCTCGAAGAGCCGATCAGGCAGATCGTCGCAAATGCCGGGCTCGAGAGCTCTATTATCTGCGAGAAGGTGAAGGCATCCAAGGACTCCAATTTCGGTTATGATGCCTATAAGGAAGAGTTCACCGACATGATAAAGGCTGGTATCATAGACCCGACCAAGGTGACGAGGACTGCCCTTCAGAACGCTGCTTCAGTTGCCGGACTTATGTTGACGACTGAAGTGATGATTTCCGAGATTCCTGAAGAGGAGAAGAAAATGATGCCTCCTATGCCGGGCGGCGGCATGGGCGACATGTACTAAAATAAATCGCGAGGGGCGAAAAACTCGCCCCTCGTCTAAATATCGAGGCAGGAGTATCCGGCCTCTCACGCGATGAATTAGCCCTCCTGCATTAAACAGGTAATTGGCCTGGTAAAGTTTTATCGGTCTCAGGGGTTTGAATGCCCTGCTGCTTGGGCAGTCCCTGTTGACCCAGACATCGCGTTATAGTCCGGATACTCCTGCCTTGGTATCTTGTCGAACAGATTTTTTTGAGTGTGTTATTCTAACGAATATGCGTAAATCAACCAGAAACGTCCTTGCGGCCATCTTTTTTATCTTCCCGGTCTATATTCTTATACAGTTGTTTGTTCCGGTCTACGACAGCGCGACTCCTGTGGAAATCGAGATTCCGCAAGGGGCGAGTTATAAAAATGCAATAGATATTTTGACGGACAACAAGCTGATCAGGGACAGGTTTCTGTTTCTCGTCCTCGGCAAGATCACAGGCGTCGACAGGAAGATGAGGGCAGGATACTATAATTTCTGGAGCAGAATATCGCCGTTCGATGTTTTTCAGCAACTGAAGAAGGGAAAGATTATCGAATACGAAATTACGGTTGTCGAGGGCGACAGCCTGCTCGAAATAGGCGAAAAACTCGAGGCCAAGAAGCTTGTTACCACTGATGTATTCAGGAATATCGCGCGTGACAAATCGATACTCGCGTCCCTGAATATCGATGCGCCGAGCGCAGAGGGCTATCTGTTCCCCGAGACATACAAACTTCCAAAGGGCGCCAGGCCTGCAGATATTATCAAGCTGATGGTCGGCAAGCTGAGGGAGTCGTATACCGATGAAATCAAGGCCCGCATGCAGCAGTCCGGATGGACCGAGAATGCCGTGCTGACGCTCGCTTCGATCATCGAGAAAGAGGCCGAGACCGATGAAGAGAGACCGATAATTTCCGCGGTCTACCGTAACAGGCTGAATATCGGCATGCCTCTCCAGGCCGATCCAACGGCAATTTATGGCGTGAAGAACAGCAAGACCAGGATAGTTAGCAGCGATCTCAGGAACAAGACCCCATACAACACATATGTTATAAGCGGATTGCCCCCGGGACCTATTGCATCTCCAGGGCTTAAATCCATCAGGGCCGCGCTCTCTCCGGCCAAGGTGCCTTACATATATTTTGTCTCGCGGGGGGACGGCACACACATCTTCACATCATCCCTTTCGGACCATAATAATGCTGTCAGACTTGTGAGGGGGCAGAATGGCAAGGAAGGTTAGGCTCAACGTATGATCAAACGTAAAGCAACAAGGCAAATACATATCGGAGACGTTGCCGTCGGAGGGGACGCCCCGATATCGGTGCAATCAATGACCAAGACCGATACGAGGAATATAAACGCGACAGTTGCTCAGATCAAAGCTCTGGAAGCTGCTGGATGCGAGATTATACGTCTTGCAGTAGTAGACGCAGATGCCGCAAAGGCCCTTGGCGCAATAAAGCAGCAGGTTTCCATCCCGATGATTGCAGACATTCATTTCGACTGGAAGCTCGCGCTCGAAGCCCTCAGGCAGGGCATCGACGGGCTCAGGATCAATCCCGGAAACATCGGGGCCTCATGGAAAGTCAAAGAGGTGGTCAAGGCGGCGCAGGAGCGCGGCGTGCCTGTTCGCATCGGCGTGAACGCCGGGTCACTCGAAAAAGAACTGCTGAAGAAATACGGACATCCTACTCCGGAGGCCATAGTTGAAAGCGCCGAGGGCCATATCAGGATACTCGAAGAGCTGGACTTCAATGATATCAAGGTTTCGCTCAAGGCTTCCAATGTGATGCTGACGGTCGAAGCATACCGCATTTTTTCGGAACGTCATGATTATCCTGTCCACATCGGTATAACCGAAACCGGGCCTGTCATACCCGGCGCGATCAAGAGCGCGGTTGGACTTGGTATTTTACTGTCTGAAGGCATCGGCGATACCATGCGAGTCTCGCTGACTGCCCCACCGGAAGAGGAAGTTCGCGTGGCTTATGAGATCCTTCGCGCACTCGGAATCCGCAGGCGCGGCGCCGAGATTATTTCCTGCCCTACGTGTGGCCGCTGCCAGGTCGATCTGCAACCGATCGCGCAGGAAGTTGCGCTGGCCCTCAGGACGGTCGAAAAACCGATTTCCGTTGCAGTCATGGGTTGTGTAGTCAACGGACCCGGCGAAGCTCGCGAGGCGGATTTCGGCGTAGCGGGCGGCAAAGGCATGGGACTTCTGTTCAAAAAAGGCGAGGTGGTCCGCAAGGTGAAGGAAGGGGAGCTCCTCGAAGCTTTGATGGAGCTGATACGGGAAGAACAGACCCTTTAATGAGTAACACGGTCTGGGTATCCGGATCTTGTGCGCTGATTAGTCTTTGGGTGTCAGCAGGCTGTTTGCTCATGAAAAGATTATAGGTCTGTTGAGTACACAGTCGGGCTTGTTCGGCAGCACCTGAGAACCCAGGCATCGCACTGCGACCCAGACACCCAAGCCTTATAATAATACTTGCTTGCAGTGTGTTAGATAATGCTTACCCTTGACACCATACTTGACATTCAACTATACCAGCACAAGAACGGCTACCGCTTTTCTGCCGATGCAGTACTGCTTTCGTCATTCGTATCAGTCCCCCGGCTGTACAAAATCGCTGATTTCGGCGCCGGTTCAGGCATCATCGGAATCATACTCGCCAGGAAATATCCATCGGCGGAGATCACCCTCATCGAGCTTCAGGAAAGTCTCGTAAAACTCGCCCAAAAAAATGTTGCGCTGAACGACCTAGACAAAAGAGTGAAAGTCGTTCATACGGACATCAGGAATCTGAAGCCTGGCGGCGTGGGGGGCGAGCTGTTCGGAAATGAGCATGTGCACTCATTCGATCTCGTTGTGTCTAATCCTCCCTTCAGGAAAACCAATACCGGCTTTATAAGTCCTTCTGACGAGCGTGCCTCGGCGAGACACGAAATAAACCTTCCGATATCAGCTATTATGAAACCTGCGTTTTCACTTCTCAAACACCATGGAAGGTTGTGTGTCATCCATCTGCCGGAGCGACTTGCAGAAGTTATGGAGGTTATGAGGAAGCATGATCTCGAACCGAAGAGGCTGCGGTTCATCCATTCCAACGAGGGTTCCGAGGCTAAAATGGTGCTCATCGAGGCGGTTAAGGAAGGCAGGATGGGACTCAAGGTAGAAAGGCCGCTTTATATGTATGCCGGAAAAGGGAACTATACCGACGAGGTAAAGGCAATCTACGGGCGAGAAGTTATCCCAGATTAATAACAGAAACACGTGGGATGAATGCGGATACATCCCTAGATAGCATCCAGAATTTCCCTTACTTTTGCCAATAGATCCGGCAGCGATACGGGCTTGGCGAGGAAATAAACTCCTTCCTGATTCAAAATGTATCCGTCTATCCTGTCGGCCGTATATCCGCTTATAAAAAGAAACGGTAAATTGAAGCCGGCTTTCCTGATCTCGTCGTATACCTCTATACCGCTCTTTTTGGGCATGATCATATCGATCATTATCAACCGGATCGAGTCGGCATTTTTGAAAATCTGTTTTATGGCTTCATCTCCGTCCGCAGCCATAATCACATCATATCCATGATTTGCAAGAACGGCATGGAAGAGGCTTCTCACGCTTTCGTCATCTTCGGCCACAAGTATCGTTTCCTTTCCTCGCGCGGCCGCGGCCTCTTTCCTGGACCTCACAAAACATTCTTTCATTTCGGTGAGTGGCAGGTAAATATGGAATGTCGTCCCCTTTTGAGGCTCGCTGACTACATCTATAAATCCATCCATCTGCTGAATGATTCCATACACCATTGCAAGGCCAAGCCCGGTGCCCCTGCCGGTCGCTTTTGTAGTGAAAAAAGGTTCGAAGATTTTGGCTAAGGTTTCTCTATCCATTCCGGATCCGGTGTCGGATACCGTGATTGAAGCATAAGGCCCCGGCTTTCCGTATCCGTAGCTGTTTATAAACGACTGGTCCAGGATGACCGTACTGGTGGTTAAAGCAAAGCGTCCTCCTTTGGGCATGGCGTCGCGGGCATTAGTGGCCATGTTCAAAAGTACCTGGTCCATATGAGCGGCATCGACCAGGCAGATCAGATCTTTATCGCACAAATCAAGGACAATTTCAATGTCTTCGCCTATGAGCCTGGACATCAGTCCCATGGACTTTCTTATTAAAGTGTTCACATTCCACGGCAGAGGATTTATCACCTGCTTTCTGCTGAATGCCAGAAGGCTGTGGGTCACTTCCGCCCCTCTGCCGGCAGCCGTCAGGATTTGAGACAGATCGGACTGCAGAGGATCATCCTGGGCCATTTTTATCTGCAACAGATAGGTGTAACCGGTGATTGCAGACAGGATATTGTTTATATCGTGGGCAATCCCTCCGGCGAGCTGTCCGACGGCCTCCATTTTCTGTGCCTGTAATAATTGCGATTCGAGTTTCCGGCGTTGTTCATCGGCCTTTCTGCGCTCAGTTACATCTTTGATACTGGTCATAATGGCCTTGATAGTGCCGTTGTCGTTCCTGAGGACAATTCCCGTGATCAGTACATCGATAATTGTCCCGTCGCGGCGTTTTATCTGTAAAGGATAATCCTGAATGTAACCATCCCGATTCAACCGAGCGAGGCCCACATTAATATCTTCCGGAACAATGAAATGGCTGGCTACCGGCAACGCGGCGAGTTCTTCCCTGGTATCATAACCAAGCAGCTCAAGAGTGGCATCATTGAAATCAAGCGGCTCGAGGTTCTCTGATACAATACTGACGCCATCTCTGGCAGAATCGAAGAAACCTCTGTAGAGGGCCTCGCTTTCGCGCAATGCTCCCTCGGCCCGTGTGCGCTCATCGATTTCCATGGAAAGAAGGTCATTGACGCGGGACAATTCCGCAGTTCGCTCACTAACACGGATTTCAAGCTCGTCATGTGACTCTCTGAGCCTTGCCAGCATTGATTTAAAAGCGGCTGCCAGATTTGCCACTTCGTCAAACCCTTTATCATCTATCTTTACGTCCATCCATCCTTTTTGCTTCAGCAAATTGGCCGTTCTATTCAAGGCGACGAGGCGCCTGCTCAACCGCCTCCCGGCATAATAAGACAGCGCGACAGATATGGCGAGAATGACAGCCCCAATCTTTATATGATAAAAAGCAAGCTCATTCAGCGAGGCCAGTGCGGAGTCGATATCTTCGTCTATCTCCATGCTTAAAGCCAACTTGTCAAACGGAGGCCGCAGAGAAAGGCGCCTTGATGCTTTCATCAGGCTATTTGAGGACGTGCCGCTTCTTGCCCAAATTATCTTCTCTCCATTCCTTATAGTGATGTTGCTTCTGGAATCCGACCTGTTTATAATCGAGCGTTCAAGCATATCCTTGAGGTCCACTTCCAGGGCGAGAAACCCCTCCGGCCTGTCCGTGGCAAAGTAAATTACCGGATAAACGATAAACAAACTTATTTTCTTGTCCCCTCTTATAATTTCTGCATGCGGCGTCTTTTTATCCAGCATTCCTGAAATGATCTTTACCCTCTCTGCAGATAATGTTTTCGAGCCGGAGTTCGAAACTATGGGGCTTCCCTCAAAGTCGCACAAGGTCATCGTGAATGGAATGTTCTCTCTTAAACTGTAACTTTTGATGAACGGAACAATATAAGTCTCGCGGCCTTTTGAATCGATGAGTGCATTTACAACCATCAGGTTGGACGAAAGCGTTGCAACCTCACTGGAAATAGATTCGATCTTCTGTTGTAAGCTCAGGGTTGCAAAAGATACATCCCGTTCGAGTGGCTCCTTAATGCTTTGTAATGTTATAGAGCTTGAAAGATGAAAAGACAGAGTGCTGACAATTAAAACAATGCTGATTGAAATCAAGGCGGCGGCAAGCGAAAATTGCCTTGAAATGGTCATCCGGATCAGTCTTCCTTTGCGGCTGCGATACTGCCGTCTTTCATGAAACGAGCCATGAACACGTCCTCGGGACCCAGCGCCTCATGCCGTATGTCGGAAAATGGCCGGTCGTAGCTTTTTATCAGTCCGTCATAATGAGAAACTCTTTCGAGCGCATCACGCACCGATTTCCTGTCTGCTGAACCGGCAAGATTGATGGCCAGGGCCAGTATATGGGTAAGATCGTAAGCGTGGGCCATTCCCACCGGTGCCTTTATGTGCCTGGCATCGGGTATATTGAAAAGCCTTTTGGCGGCGGACACAACCTGCCTTACTTTTTCACTGTCCATGTCGATAAAGCTATATGTCTGTACAACCGAAAAATCCACTTTTTCTATGGAGCGTCCGGTAAGCTTAACAAAATCACCTCCGCTGACGCCCCAGTGGCTAAAAATAGGCAGCCGTTTCTTTTCGGGCAGTGATGCCACCTCTCGCACGAGTACGGATCCCTCTCTCTCGTTTGCCACCAGTAAAATCGCCTGAGCGCCCGATTTCAGCAAAGCGAGATATTTATCCTTCAGAGAAGCTTCGCCCCAGCTGTACCATTCAGTGCCTACGATCTTTAGGTCCGGATGGCCGGCTGCGTATCTCGAGACAGCATCGTTGCTGCTCCTCCCCCATCCCGTTATCGGTACTATGACGCCGATACGGCGCTTCTCTTTTTTCTGCGCTGAATCAAGCATCTTTGAAATGGCCCAGCTGTCCTTCAGGGAAAGCCGGAAAACGTAGTTGGGGCTGTGCCCGTTGTCAATGATATCGTCAGCCGCCGCCCAGGGGTCTAACAATGGCAACCCCAGATTGTGAACATGGGGAATCTCTTCCTGAACTACAGGCGAAAATTTACCGCAGAAAACAGCCACTACATTGGGCATGGCCGCGAATTCCCTGATATTTTTAATGCCGCGCGCGGGAACGGATCTGTTGTCGCGTTCAATGAGGCCCAGTTTCCGCCCTCCCAGAACGCCTCCGGTTCTGTTTATTTCATCGATGGCGATGAGTATCCCCTGTTTAATGGCTGTTTCAGAGGTGCTCGTGATATTGCCGAACGCAGCATCCAGTCCGATATAGATTTTATTGTCCGCATATGCAGGCCTGTACTGCAGAATAAGCGCGATAATCCAGAAAAATATTACAGTACTTTTCATTGTCCCCTCCCTTCGCATGTCCCATCCGATCTTGAGCATGCAGTCCAAGAAAAGCCCTCGTGTTATTTGATGAACTTAATATATTACTGTATTATGAAATTCAGCTCATATTTTCGGTCATTCACACATTCATGCGCAGAGTATGTTAATACAAAGTAGAATGCAAATGATACAGTATATAAGATGCATGTGAATTTCCCTTTATAACGCCGGATTGTATCAATGAACTGCTTTCGGTTTTTTCAATAAGAATGAAAGCACAATTGCAAAACCGGCGAATACTGCGGCCATGACGAAACTGTATGCAAAGCTCCCCTGGGCCTCTGCAAGCATCCCTGCAACGGCAGGACCTGCGATCTGGCCGATCCCGAATATGAAGGTGACGAGGCCAAAGGCACTGGTCATTCTTTCGGGTCCCGCATAATCACCCACTGCGGCAGCCATTATCGATGGTATGCTCCATGCTGCGATGCCGAAGAGGCCGATTGAAAGATAGAGGAATACTCCCGACAATCCCGAGGCAATAAGCAGGTACGAGATCATTTGCAGTGAAAATACAATAATGAAGCCTGCTTTCCGTCCGAGCCTGTCGGAGAGCGAACCGAAGACCGGTCCTGAAAAGAGACTCAGAAAACCGAGGACCGACCAGAAGTTGCCGGCAATGGCTTCAGGGAAGCCCCGTTCTTTTACAAGGGTTGTCACCACGAATGTCGCATAGATTACGTATGTATATCCGAACAAAAAATAGATTGCGCCGAGGTGGTAGAGGGTCTTTTTCCTGTAGACGCTTTTCCCTGCATCGGCAAGGCGAGCGTGCGGATAGGCAGGCGAAGCTGTATCGCCTCCGATAGGTGTCAATCCTTTATCAGAGGGTTTATCTCTCAAGCAAGCAAAGGCAATGAATGAAATGAGGATCACAATCGAGCCGAGTATGTACCAGCCTATCCGCCATCCCGATGCCCCGTATAGCTTGTTTATGAGCGGTATCAGTTTGCCGGACACTATTATCGCAAAGCCGCTGCCTATAACGATGAAACCGGAAGCCCGCCCTCTGTATCTGCTGGCAAACCATGAGGTGACCAGTGCCATGATGGGAACGTTTGAAGCCCCGCTGCCGACGCCGGTAAGGGTATAAATAATGAGCAGCGGCAGGAAACCGCGGGCCATGCCCGACAGGATCATGGTGGAACCCACGAGCAGCAGTGCCAGGAATATGAGCTTTCTCGCCCCGATCTTGCGCACCCAGAAACCGCTTACCAATACCGCAAAAAGATATCCGACGAAATTGCAGGTGCTGATGAACCCCATCTCTGAATAGCTGAGCTTCAGCGATGCGGCCATCGAGGGCAAAAGCATGCCGAGCGCGAAACGGCCGAACCCCAGGCAGGCGAAGATGCAGACGGTCCCGACAGCGACAATGATCCAGCCGTAGTGCAGAGGCGTTTTTTGCCCGTATGAACTCGTCACAGTGGTAATGCCGCTGCTTAAATTATTGCTTGCAGGGTCCGATCCTCTTGCCCTTCATTTTCATCGTCCTTGTCATAGGGCCTTTTTCAGTGGCTATTGTCGATTCCATTGTGCCATCAAAGGTTGCACCAGCATAGGTAATCCTGCCTTTGCCTGTCATATTCGGGCATGTCATTGTCCATATGACAGAGTTGCCGTCGAAGGAGTGCGACACCTTGCAGTCGTTTTTCCTGGGCTGCTCCGGCACTGCGTTCTTTTGGGTAAGACAGGTTGTATGGGTCATCGGCTTCATATTCATGCCGGACGGCATTCCCTGACTGTCAATCATCGTTGTGATTTCCCACAGACCGTCCTGCATGTTAAAGGCGCAAAAGGCGGGGCCGGCCCACAGCAGACTGCAGGCAACAACCAGGATGATTCCAAAGACTTTATTCATTTCGCTGCTCCTTTAGGAAGGAATTACTGTCTTAGACTTTGAGCAAGACAGTTTTAAATTATAGGCCCTGCCTGCCGCCGAATGCAACAGCAAAAAAGTATGTGGTAAAATCAAAGAACGCCATATTCTTAACCAGGAGCGACGCGCAATGATCCTATGTTTTCCGGTCCACAGGGACCTCGGGCTGAAGAGCCCGGTACACAATCATTTCGGGGCAGCGCCCGAGTTTGTCATCATCGACTCCGAGGAAGGCAGCATGAAATCTTTTTACAATAAAGATTTCAACCACCTTCACGGCAAGTGCGATCCCTTCAGGGCACTCGGCGGCGAGGCTGTCGATGTGATCATCGCCGGAAGCATAGGCGAGGGAGCGCTGATCAGGCTCCGCGACTCAGGAATACGGGTCTTTAAAGCAGAGGGCATAACCATAGAAGAGAATATCGTAAATTTCTTCGACAGGGGCCTGCCCGAATTCGTCGCCGACGGGACCTGCAGCGCACATGAAAACGGCGGCAACTGTTGCGAGCATTAATCGCCTGTCTTTTCCATAAAGGCGCTCACCCATCTTCTCTTGAAGTCAAAGATTTCCATCAGGCCCTCTTCGGTCATGCCGAGCAGTTTTGCAGCGCTGCGCAACGTGTCGCTGCCTTCCTTCAGTACCGTTTCATTGCGGAGCCTGAGCACGGTTTCGATGGTCCTGTAGAGGATATAGGTTTCCCTGAGCGCCGCTGCATCCAGAGGCGAGAGGATGCCTGCTTCCCCGAGCCGCCTTACAGCATCGGGGGTCCCCTGGACAACCAGAGCGGGCATCATGTTGCAGTTCCTGAGCTGCAGGTACTGCACCGCAAATTCGAGTTCCTCGAGGCCGCCCGGCCCCAGTTTAACGTCATAAATACCTGCGGAAATGTCGTCTCTTGAGAGCTCCCTGCTTATCCTGTCGCGCATCAGCCTGATGTCCCTGATCGTTATCTCTGAGGCCCTTTTCATCAGGACTTCTTTTCTCATCTCTATGAAATAGCGCGTGGTCCTGGCATTGCCACTGACCGGCCGGGCCTTGAGCAGAGCCTGGAGTTCCCAGGTATGGGCGTTTTTCAGGTAGTAATCGGCAATACCCTTGAGTGAAACCACGAGGGGGCCCTTGCTGCCATCGGGTCTCAGACGCGTGTCCACCTTGTAGGCAACGCCATCCTTTGTGTAAGACATCAGGGTCTTGAGCAGATTTTCAGCATCCTTTATGTCTTTCGCCTCCGGGTCGTTCAGAGTAACGAAGACGATGTCCAGGTCCGAATTGAAAATGATCTCCCTGCCGCCGAGCTTGCCGAAACCTGCTATGGTAAGTCCCATGGAGTGCCGGGCGGTGAGGGTCGCTAAAACGGCTTCAGCCGTGGTGCTCAGTCCCTTCATCAGGCGCACGATATCGATCCCTCCGTTCAGGAAGAGCATGCCGAGCCTCACCTCTTCGGACTTCTTGAACAGCCTTATGGCTGCAGGCTCTCCCGATCTTTCCGCAAGGAGGCCGAGCTCCCTTTTGGCCACGGACAGTGGCTTTCTTTTTACGGTTCGTTCGACGAGCGACTCCATATACTCAGGGTTGCTCATAAGTATCTTCGAGAGATAGTCGCTGTGCGAGAAGACAAAGTCGTATGTGTCTATCATTTCCGGCCGCTGGGCAATCGGGTCGAGATACGATTCGCTTGCTGCGAGCAGCCGCGAAAAGCCGACTATCTGCAGCAAAGCGGCATCAGGGTTGTCGCCGGACAGTGCGCCTTCGACGAACCTCGGCACTATTTCTTCAAGCAGTCTCCGGCCCCTGATTGTCTGGAAAGAGTATATATTGTTGCGAATCTGCATGAGACAGTGTATCGCCTTTTCGATGTCCCTGACACCGCGCTTTGAGAGCTCCTCTTCGAGGGACTGCTTGATCGGGGCCTCCACGTCCCAGAATATGCGGCTCAGGATGCCCTCATTGGTTCCTTCCACTGACGGTTGCTGTGCGCGGGTGCGGGCATGGAAAAGAGAGTCGTAGATAGACCGGACCTTCTTTCTCCGCTGTTCGAGTTCCGCGAGGAATTCCTTTTTCCCGGTGAAGCCCATCTTCTTCCCGAGTATCTCCAGGTCTTTTTCTCCGGTAGGAAGGCTGTGTGTCTGCAGATCGTTCAGCTGCTGGAGACGGTGTTCGAGTGTCCTCAGAAAAATATAGTTCTCCGACAGGTGCCGCATGTCGTCATATCCGATTAACCCTTTCTGCACTAATCCGTGCAGCGCCTTCAGGGTGCCCCTTTCGCGCAGGGACGGCTCTTTGCCGCCGTACATCAGCTGGAATATCTGGATGAAGAATTCGATCTCGCGAATCCCTCCGTAGCCGCGCTTGATGTCCCTGCTGAAGGTGCCGCTCTTCAGCTGTTCGACCTGCGACTTCATGCGCTTTATTTCGTCTATGGCCTCGATGTCCAGGTACTTCCTGTAGATGAAAGGCCTGATGGCCGAAAGAAAATCCGTGCCGAGGGCTGCATCTCCGGCCACCGGACGTGCCCGCAGGAGCGCGGCTTTTTCCCACAACCGGCCCCACGATTCGTAATAATCTTCATACCCCTTGAGCGGAAGTGCCAGCATGCCCCGCTGCCCTTCCGGCCGCAGCCTGAGGTCTACCCGGTACGCAAAGCCGTCCTCCGTATTTGCGGAGATGAACTTCGTGAACTCCTCGACGAGCTTGACATAATACTCAAGGGCCGACACCCTGTTCATCGTGATGCCGGGCAGAGAAGAAACCCCGGAGGTCTCGCCGTCGTCGCGGTAAACGAAAACGATGTCCACGTCCGAGCTGTAATTAAGCTCCTGCGCGCCGAGTTTCCCGAGGCTGATCATGGCGAAGGCATTATTTTCAGGCCTTCCATAACGCTGCTCAATGAACGACTCGACAAAACGCAGAGACCTGCCCAGGATTGCATCGGCCAGCCTGCTCATATCGAACATGGCGGATGTCAGATCGGAAATCTGCATCAGGTCTTTGATGGTTATGATGATCTGTTTGTCCTTGCGAAAGCGACGGATGACTTTCATGCCTTCATTCATAGTCCGGCAGGATTTAAAGGACTCGTTTAATTCGGCCGCCAGGGTATTTGTGTCAAAGTCGGCATGGATGTTGTCGAGGGCTTTGAAAAGCGACTCCGGGTACTGGGCGCAATAATTCGCGAGAAACTGGCTGCTCGAAAAAAGGGATGCAATGCGGTCAAAATTACGTTCGACATCTGTCTGCAATCCTGGGTGGTCCGACAGGAAAGTTTCGATATTCTTCCGCGCCCTTTCAGGATCGGGAAGGTGGGAGATATCTGTCACGTTTAATTCTCCGATCGCCAGAGCCGCGGATCGATGGCGTCCCGCAGCCCTTCACCAACAAGGTTATAGCTTAGGACGGTAATCAGGATGGCGAAGCCGGGATAGAGCGACATCCACCACGCAACGGTAATATTTTCTCTTCCCGAAGCGAGTATATTCCCCCAGCTTGCATCCGGAGGTTGCACACCCAGGCCGAGAAACGACAGGCCGGATTCAATAAGTATCGCGCCTGCTACTCCGAAGGTTGCCGATACAAAAACTGGAGAGAGGGCGTTCGGCAGGATATGCCTGAATATCACACGGAAGTCGCTTGCACCTACAGCCTTTGCGGCAAGTACAAAATCTCTTTCCTTGAGGCCCAATATTTCTGCCCTTACGAGACGGGACACATCCATCCAGCCTGTCAGGCCGATAATTATCATTATCGTAGAGATGCTCTGTTCCAGCACGGCGATCACGGCGAGAATGAGGAAGAGAGTCGGGAAGCAGAGCATTATGTCCACGAACCTCATGAGGATTGCATCGGTCTTGCCGCCGTAGAAACCGGCAGCCGATCCGATGATTATGCCGATGAATATTGCGATTCCGACGGCGACAAATCCCACCTTCAGCGAAACACGGCTTCCCCAGATCATCCGCGACAATACGTCCCGTCCCAAATCGTCGGTGCCGAGCGGATGGCTCCACGTGGGTGCCGAAAGAGTGTTATAAACGTCTATGGCCGAGGGATCATAAGGCGCGATCACCGGCGCTGCAATGGCAATTATCGATATTGCAAAGATTACAGCCAGTCCCGCGATGGCGAGTCGATTGTTACTGAATCGTTTCCAAATGATAGCGATCATTTCTTATTCCCTGCTTATCCTTATCCGCGGATCTATCAATGCATAAGAGAGGTCCGCAATGAGGTTGCCGATGAGAGTGAGCACGGCCCCGATGACCAGTATCCCCATGATGGTCGGGTAATCGCGCGACAGAGTTGACTGATAGAAGAGCTGTCCCATCCCCGGGATTGAGAATATAGTCTCAAAGATGACAGCGCCGCCTATAAGACCCGGCACTGCAAGTCCCAGGATCGTTACAACCGGCATAAGTGCATTCCTAAGTGCATGTCTTCCGATAACGTGCAGTTCCTTCAGGCCTTTTGCCCTTGCGGTCCTGATATAGTCCTGCCTTATGACTTCCAGCATGCTCGAACGGCTGTACCTGCTCAGCCCTGCGATGCCGCCGAAGGCACTGATACCGACAGGAAGAATAAGATGCTTTGCCTGGTCCGCGATCCTTGCCATTAAGCCCATTCCGCTTGTGTCGATGCTCTGGATGCCTGAAATCGGCAGCCATCCGAGGGTCACACCGAAAACGAACATGCATATGAGGGCGAGCCAAAACGCAGGTGTCGAAAATCCGATAAAAACGAATAGGGTCGTGATCCTGTCGAACAGGGAATACTGGTGGGTCGCCGACAGAACACCGATGGGTATGGCTGCGCAGAAGATGAGCAAAAGCGAAAGAATGTTGATCTTTAGTGTTATCGGTATCCTCTCGGCGACCTTGTCAATGACCTTCTTGCCGTCCACGAATGACTTCCCGAAATCGAGCTTTACGAACCTGCCGAGCCAGTCGATGTACTGGACGTGCAGCGGCTTGTCGAGTCCGTATAACTTTTTCATGTTCTCGCGTGCCTGCGCCGAGGCCTTGAGCGACATTTCGGTCTCGACCTCGACCGGTCCGCCGGGCGCAAGATGGATCACTGTAAAGCTGATGAGCGTGATGCCGAAGATGAGAGGTATCATCATCAGCAGGCGTTTGGCTATGTATGAAAACATATATGTAAGTTAATTGATGGGGCGCCTAAAGTCAACGCTGTACATGAACAGAATTATGAGCGGCAATACAATCGTGATATAATTGTGCGTATTGCGCCGATATATTTCTGCGGAGCAGTATCAATTGAATTTAGCGTTTCGGAGGTCAATCATGAAACTGAAAAAGGTCGGAGAGACGAGCGTTACGATGGCGCAGGTGATGCTTCCGCAGGATACCAATCCGGCGGGCAACGTGCATGGCGGTGTTATCATGAAGCTTATCGACAGCGCCGCAGCTGTGGTTGCAAGCCGCCACGCCAGGTGCAATACCGTAACTGCCTCGATTGACAGGCTGGTATTTCACCATCCTGTTTTTGTGGGTGACATGCTTT
>DATJOY010000257.1:0-4336 GCA_035506695.1 Dissulfurispiraceae bacterium | reverse complement strand
ATCGAGATTACCGAGCTCGAATTCGACGACAGCTGTCAGGTCCTCCGCTATTATGCGGAAGACTATACCTTTCAGGAGCGGGGCGTTTCCAAAGTATCTGCCGTTTGCATTCAGCACCAGTTCGCTGTTGGGTATCCACGTTTGCAGCACATACGGACCAGTGCCGATCGGATACGATCCGAAATCCGCACCCCGCGCCTCAACCACCTCCCGGGGTAGGACATATGCCGGCGTCATTGTCAGCATCCTGAGAAACGGCGAAAAAGGCCGGGACAAGCGTATCTCGAATTCCATTGGACCGATGATCCTGAATCCTCCGACGCCGCCCGCGCTGCCTTCGCGGAAGGACCCCGATCCTTCTACATTATCGAATATCCATTTATTCGGAGATCGAGTTTCACGTTTCAGCACCCGCTCGAACGAATATTTGAAATCCGCTGCGGTTGCCTCGCGGCCGTTTGAAAAAAGGACTCCCTTTCTGAGAATGAAGCGGTATGTGAGGCCATCCCCGGAAACTTCCCACCGCTCTGCGATGTCCGGAACCACCTCGAGTTGTTCATTCAGCCTGACAAGTCCGTTAAAGAGCTTTGCAGCCACAACAGAGGATTGCACGTCCGTTATCAGGGCTGGGTCCAGCGTGGAGGGGTTGGCATTCAGGCGGCAATACAAATAATCATCAGAATGGTTTTGGGCGGAGCAGGACAGGAAAGCAAAAAGAAGCGCTATGACCACAAGCCTCATGGCAGCCGGTATGCGCACGGGAGATTCTGACAATGCATGCATAGGTTTATAGCCCAGTATAGCACAGTTGAAAAGGAGCTGTCGGACAGGGCAAGACAACTGCGGCTTAATTTGCATCCGGGTGGTATAATTTAAGAGACCCGGCTTGTTTCACAGGCGGGCCGTATCAAATTTCGACTGAAAAAGCGGGGCGAGCTTTTCTTTGTGGAAAGGTAACTGCCGTGAAGATCATCGAATATTTCAACAATAAATCCCGGGGATATCTGATTGCCGTCGGGATTCTTCTGTTCATAATAACGGGTCTTGCCGATTACCTGACCGGCACTGAAATGAGCCTGTCGGTGTTTTATCTGGTGCCGGTTGGTTTTTGGGGATGGTTTGTCGGCAGGACCGCCGGAATCCTGATGTCAATCTTCAGCACTGCCGCGATATCCCTGGATTATTATTTGTCCGAACAGGGTCCGGGAGCGTCCGTCAACTTCCCTGTAGAAGCCTGGAACCTTTCGCTTGTGCTCGGTTTTTTTATAGTTGTCACACTTTTATTGTCAAAACTGAAATATAATATTTCTCAGCGCGAAGGGCTCATCGAACTGCGAACTGCGGAACTTGCAAGAACAAATCAAAGCCTCCAGTTGCAGATAGCGGGACGTATACAGGCGGAAAATGAATTAAGAAAAACCTATGACGACCTGGAAAGAAAGGTATTCGAGCGGACCGAGGAACTTTCGGCGACAAACACATTGCTGATGCAGGAGATAGACAAGCACTGGGAGGCAAAAGAACTGATCCTTGTTTATCAGAAAGAACTCCAGGGCCTCATACACAGACTGTCAATCCTGGAAGAGCAGGACCGGAGACTGCTCTCCGAGGAATTGCACGATACTATAGGTCAGAATCTCGCGCTCGCCAAATTCAAGCTTACGGCACTGCGTCAATCGGCAGCGTCGGCCCGGACTAAAAAGGAAAGCTCTGAAGTTCTCGAACTGATAGAACAGTCCATCAAATTCACGCGTTCGCTTACATTCGAGCTCAGTTCGCCCATTTTTTACAAGCTCGGGCTTCGGTCGGCGATTGAGTGGCTGTGCGGCCATTTCCAGGAAAAATACGGCATCACTGTGGATTTCATTGCCGATGAACGGCTGTCTCGTTTAGATAGCGAAACAGGGATACTCATATTCAAATCCATACGCGAACTGCTTGTGAACATCATAAAGCATGCATACGCAAAAAAAGCAAAAATAACGGTCACATCCGATGATCACAATATCATTATCGAAGTGCAGGATGACGGAACGGGATGCAATGTGTCATCTCTCAGCCTGGACAAGTGCAAAACCGGGGGGTTCGGATTATTCAACATCCGCGAACGGATAAATTATCTTGGAGGGACGTTTGAGATCAGTTCCAAACCAAACAGCGGCACGTGGGTTTCTCTTAACGTCCCTATTAAAGGAGACAATCCGTCATGATAAGGATTCTGCTTGCCGACGACCACAGAATTATGCGGGAAGGTTTGCGCGAACTGCTTAACAAGCAGGCCGACTTCGAAGTGGTGGCAGAAGCGGGTGACGGGCGAAAGGCAGTAAGTCTGTCGCAGGAATTCAGACCGGACGTCGTAATCATGGATGTTAGCATGCCTGCCCTTAACGGCATCGATGCAGCCAGGAGGATTATCTCCGACAATCCTGCCGTCAAGGTTATCGCCCTGTCGATGTTTGCCGACAAGACTTTTGTGTCCGAAATGTTCAAGGCGGGTTCTGTGGGATATATACTGAAAGATTGCGCCTGTGATGAACTGGTCTTTGCGATCCGGGCGGTACTGAAGGGCCAGTTGTATCTGAGCCCGGGCATTACCACTTTTGTACTTAAGGATTTTCTGCAGAAGTCCTTCAAGTCGAAGGCAAGTTCATCCGTATTTTCGAATCTGTCTAACCGGGAGCGCGAAGTGCTGCAGCTGTTTGCCGAAGGTAAAACGACAAAAGAGATAGCAAGTCTTCTCAATGTCAGTCCCAAGACTGTCGAGACGCAGCGACAGAACATCTTCAATAAACTCAATATCCACAACATCGCCGAACTTACTAAGTATGCCATCCGCGAAGGTCTGACATCACTGTAGACAATCCCTCCAAAACTTCCCTGCATGCCGACGGCAGATGCACTCACCATAGGGTATTTCGAAGTGATAAATCAGGGATCTCCCTATGGATAACTTGCCGCATCGGTAGGCTATCATATCTAAGGGTAATAGTGATGCATCTTAGCGTTGCGTGGATTTATTAATGAGGAAAGAGGAATTTTCAGGCATTCGCCGTCATCTTGGGAAAACCCAGTATGAAATGGCTAGACTGCTGGGTGCTTCGTTGAAATCCGTACAAAGTTTCGAGCAGGGCTGGCGAAAGGTCCCGCCGCATATTGAACGCCAGATCCTGTTCCTTTTGCATATGAAGAAAACACCCGAAAAACGATATCATCCCTGCTGGACGATAAAAGATTGTCCTGACGAGACGAGGCAGACATGTCCCGCTTGGGAATTCAGGGCCGGACATATCTGCTGGTTTATTAGTGGGACGATGTGTCAGGGTCACATGCAGGAAAACTGGGGGAAGAAGATGAGCATATGCCGGCAATGCCGGGTCTTTCAGGCCATGATGCCCATGGAAACAATTCTGTTCAGCGGCAGTCGCTGATCGCAGGCCGCCATGGGACTGGCATGTGAAAAACTGAAGGTCTTCTGCGCAGTAGCAGAGACCAAAAGCTTTTCGAGGGCGTCTGAAATTATCAATCTGACTCAGCCGGCGGTGAGCATTCAGATACAGGCGTTTGAAGTGGAATACGGCACCAAACTGTTCGACCGGACCGGCGATATCACTCTTACAGCGGCAGGTGAGATATTATACAGGCGGGCCAAAGAACTGCTGTCCCTGTATGCAATGGCAGAGAAGGAAATCTCTGCCATTACCGGCATCGTGAAAGGACGCATCAAGATCGGGGCCACCACAACCTTCGGTAACCATATCCTGCCGGGGATCATAGCAGGATTCAAGCATACCTGTCCCAGGACCGATATCACTGTTTTCGTCGAGAACACCCGGACCATCATCGAACTTCTGCATTCCGGGGCCGTCGACTTCGCCATAGTGGGAGAAGTGCCTCAATCAAGAGAGCTTATGGTAGACCTCTTAATGTCGGATGAACTTGTACCCGTAGTCCATCCCGCACATCCCTCAGCCGGCAAGAAGTCGGTTTCCATACTCGAAATAGTTGATGGCCCGATAGTCTTCAGGGAAAAGGGGTCGGCTACCCGGAGGGTTGTCGAGGACTTCCTCCGCGACAACGGGATTGACCTCTGCGACCTGAATATTTCTGCTATTATGAGCTGCACCAGTTCCATAAAGGAAGCTGTCGAAAAAAGGATGGGAATGTCCTTCGTGTCCGAATACGCCGTCATGGAAGAGATAAAAAGCGGCAGCCTGAAAACAGTCGCCCTTAAGGAAGGCAAGATAATCAGAAATTTCTCGCTGGCGATACCCCGAAAGGCCATTCTAAGCCATGCTTCAGACATGTTTATCAGATATCTTAAATCCTGCTCCTGCCG
>DATJOY010000256.1:0-3701 GCA_035506695.1 Dissulfurispiraceae bacterium | reverse complement strand
CCGTCTTTTTGAGCTTCTATCGGGACATTATATTTCAGGCGAATTTTCGATACGTCAGCACCAGGTGCGATATAATACGTGCTTTCGGTAACTCCGTCCTTTGTCGATTCATACGTCAGGCTTATGTCGTTCCACAAGTTTTTATAGACCACTTTATTTAGAGGTGAAGTTTTAGCTGAAGATTCCTTGGACGCTCCTTTCATATCGGATGTCGGCATCACGCCTTTCGTGCCGAGGAACTGGACACTCAACGCATGATCCATGGCAGCCAGATATGCCTTATTAGGCAGGAAAACCAGAATGTGATTTCCGGATTTAAACTGGAGCATGTCGTTGCCCGCTCCTTTGACGCTGATCGGTACAACCTCATTTTGCGAAGTCTGATTGGAAACAGTGCCTTTTAAATCTGCTTGAGCGGCTGCAAGAGCTGATACCGGCAGTAAAAGTGCAACTGCGAAATACAAAGAAAATAAAAAATCCCACACCAGTTTACCCAGGCGTGGGACTGACAAAATATCCTGCCGAAGCTTAAGGGGCAAAAGAATCTTTTTCGTAAACACAAACATACATCCGTCCTTTTACCGCAGTTATTGCCCCCCAACAACTCGTAAAAGTTGCTCCCTTGTCAAAAATAATGACAGAGGTGAGCTTTATCTGTCAAGAACTTATCTTCCAGCGGGATTTCCCCAAATTTATTTGGTTCTTTGTCGATCCTTCGTGCGCAGGCGGGACGCCAGTTGCAGCCGGACGCCCTTATCTGTATTCTTCGCGCCGGTTGCCAATCTTCAGCACGCAGATCAGGGCAGGCAGGTCTGCCCTGCGGTTAGCCGGCCATCTTTTTCAGCAGGGCTTCTTTCATAACTTCAACCGGCGGCTTGACTCCGGTCCATATTTCGAAGGCTATGACTCCCTGCCACAGCAGCATGCCGAGTCCGTGCATCGTCCTGCAGCCCTTTTCAGCGGCGGCGCGCAGGACCGGGGTCCCTTTGTATATCAGGTCACAGACAACGTGATTCCTGCTGATCAGGGAAATATCCACAGGAGAAGGATCACCCGGCTTAAGACCAAGCGGGGTCGCATTAATGATTATGTCCATTGCGCCGATGAATTCATTACTCTTCATGGATGCAGAGTCTATCGTATCGGCGTTTTGTCGCACACCTTTCAGATGCTTCGCCAGTGCATCAGCTTTCGGAGAATCGACATCGAAGAGGTACACCTCGGCCGCCTCTTTACAGAGATAATACCCGATAGCCCGCGCAGCACCGCCGGTTCCGACTATCAGCACCTTACTGTCCTTTGCTGAAATACCTGCTTCGGCGAGCGACTGCATGAACCCTCTGCCATCTGTATTAAACCCGATAAGCCTGCCATCTTCATTCTTTATGGTATTAACCGCCCCGATGAACTGCGCCTCTTCGCTGATCTCATCGAGAAATGCCATGACCCTTTCCTTGTGAGGCACCGTCACATTTATGCCTGACAGCGACAGCGCGCGAATCCCCTGGACCGCATCTCCCAGATGGTCGGGATGCACGGAAAACGTTACATAACAATAGTCGAGGTTCAGCCGCTCAAAAGCGGCATTATGCATGAAAGGTGAAAGGCTGTGCTCTACCGGGTACCCGAAGAGACCCGTGATTTTTGTTTTTCCGGTTATCATTCCTGCTCCTTATTTCGACAGTTCCAGCATTGCGTCAACTAACCCCGAGGGCTTTGATTCGACAATGACTGATTTAATGCCAAGTATTTCTTCGATGTCCTGACGGGAAACGTCATCAAGAAATATCTCGTGCCCTTCCCTCATGACAATGTCAGGGACAAGCAAAATATCGTAGTCCTGCACATGTCCCGAGAGTGATCTCATAACATCTCTTCCGGTGAGCAGCCCGGCGACTGTTATGCTTCTGCCGAAATAGGCGTTTTCGACCGGTACCGTCTCGATGCTGAACCCTTTCTTCCTCAGCCGCTCCGCGAATTTTTCAAGAAACGGATAAAAGGAAACACCCGTAAATGTTATGAATCTCTTTTGCATGTCAGGCGCTCTGACCTTCAGTCTCTTTGCCTGCGAAAGAAACTGCGGCACAAGTCCGACCCCGTTTTCGATCTGGGAAAGTTCATCGTAATTCTCAAGCGGCGGCAACTCTGTTTCAGCCTTGATATAGAGCTCGTCGGCAGCAAAGACAATATGCTCTCCATGCTTCCTTTTGAGCCGGCTCTGGAAGCGGTGTATGGTTTCAAGGGCAGCCAGGGCATCGTTTTTTTCGACAGGTGACAGCATTTTTTTCCGGTGTGTCGTAATACCGACTGGAACGACTGCTATCGACTGGACATACGGATATAGTTTGTAGAGGTCGTTTATTGTGCGCGCCAGTTCCCTTCCATCATTATATCCCGGACACAATACAATCTGTGTATGCATCCTGATGTTGTACTGTGCAAAATACCTGAGGTCTTTCAGGATATCCGCGGCCTTGGGATTGCCTATCATGCTGTTTCTGACTCCGGTGTCCGTTGAATGGACCGATATGTAAAGCGGGCTCAGACGCTGTTCTATGATTCTCTTTCTCTCGTCTTCAGTCATGCCGGCGAGGGTGACATAATTCCCGTAAAGAAACGACATGCGGTAATCTTCGTCTTTCAGGTAGAGTGACTTTCTCATTCCCTTTGGAAGCTGCGAAACAAAGCAGAAGATACACCTATTTGCGCACTTCTTTATCTTGAACGGTTTAAGAGCTATTCCCAGTCCGGATGCGCCGCCCGGTGTTTCAACCTTCAGGTGTATCGGTGCATTCCCGCGGTTCGCATGAATTTCCAGTGCTGGATCATTGCCAAAGTACATCAGGTCTATGGCATCGCGTATCCTGCCGCCGTTGATCGAAACGAGCCGGTCCCCAGGCCGCAGGCCGGCCTCTGCGGCAGTACTCCCGGTCACTACCTCTTCTATCTCAACGCCGTTACTTCTCATTCTGTGTCAAACCCCTGTAGACGTATTGCAGCCCGGATACAATAGTCAGACCTGCAACGATCCACATAAACAGCTTAGGTGCCTCATCAGGCAGACTCGGCAAATTGATCGCCAGCAGGACATAAGCGATAAGCAGCAACTGTGACGCGATAGCAGTTTTCCCTATAAACGTAGGTTCGACCCTGGTGATGTCGGAAGTCAGATACAACAACAACCACCCAAGAGTCACGGTCAGGTCACGGCTTATGACCGTAATCGTAAGCCAAGTCGGGACCCAGCCGTAAACCGAAAAAAGAATAAAGGACGTAAGCAGCAGTACCTTGTCGGCAAGGGGATCGAGAAAGGCGCCGAGCTTGGTCTTCTGGTCGGTCAGGCGCGCCATGAGCCCGTCGAGCATGTCCGTAAGGCTTGCGACAACGAACAGAGCAAGTGCATAATCATACCGCTGGTAAACCAGTGCGGTCACGAATACAGGGATCAGAATGATGCGCGCAAAGGTGATCAGATTGGGGATGCTTATGAATTGGGACGTCAGTGCCGTCATGGAATGTTGAAGGGCATCGAACTGAAATTAAGACTGATTCCGATTCTCTTGTAGCACGGCGGGTTCTTGGCGTCCGCGCCTTTGCGGTATGCCTGCCCTGAATTCAACAGCAGCAGGCGGGCATGGCATTCTTCGAGCCTGAACTTATGCCTCTGGGCATTGGCAAGAGCAGTCTGTATCATTTTTTCC
>DATJOY010000255.1:0-4898 GCA_035506695.1 Dissulfurispiraceae bacterium | reverse complement strand
GGAGGATGTCGCTTACACAGTCTCAAAGATGACCGGCATACCGCTATACAAGATGGAAGAGACGGAGACTGAAAAGCTTTTGAAGATGGAAGACATACTTCATACGAGGATAATAGGACAGGATGCCGCCATCAAGGCCGTATCAAAAGCAATACGCCGTTCCAGAGCGGGCCTCAAGAGCAAGAACAGGCCCATAGGCTCGTTTTTCTTCCTCGGTCCCACCGGTGTAGGAAAAACGGAGCTAGCAAAAGCATTGGCTGAATTCATGTTTAACGACCAGAGCTCACTTGTGAAAATAGACATGTCGGAGTATATGGAAAAATTTACGGTTTCCCGACTCACCGGAGCGCCTCCCGGTTATGTCGGCTATGAGGAAGGCGGCCAGCTGACTGAAAAGATCAGGAAAAGGCCGTATTCCGTCATACTGTTCGATGAGATCGAAAAGGCGCATCAGGAAGTGTTTAATGTCCTGCTCCAGATACTTGACGAAGGCGTGCTGACCGACAGCTATGGCAGGAAGGTCGATTTCAGGAATACCATTATAATCATGACGTCGAATCTCGGCGCCCGGATTATCGAGAAGGCCACTCCTCTGGGCTTCTATCATTCCTCTGTGGAAAGCGTTTATGACAAGATGAAGGACAACGTATTGTCGGAATTGAAGAAGACATTCAATCCGGAGTTTCTGAACAGGGTCGATGAGATAGTCGTATTCCATACTCTCGAAAAGGAGCATCTGCTGTCGATCATAGACCTGCTTATCGAGGAGACCAACAGGAAGCTGATAGAATACTCATTGACCATTAATGTCTCTGCCGAGGTCAAGGATTGGCTGCTCAACAAGTATTACCAGCCGGCTTATGGCGCAAGGCCAATGAGAAGGGCAGTCTATAAAGAGATTGAAGACCAGCTCTCGGAAGAGCTGCTTAAAGGGAGATTCAAGAACACCGAGATTGTGAACGTTCAGCTTCACGAGGGAGTCGTTCAGTTTTCAGAGGCGCATGAAGCTGTGCTCGCCGCTATCAACTGAAAGTAGCATGAACAACCTGAACCTGAAAGGGCGTTTCCTGAAAGGATACGCCCTTTTTTGCAAAAATGAAAAATAAAAGCATTATACTTGTTGCCATTCTGGTGGTGGGCATTGCATTGGCGTATTTTCTTTCAGGAAAAGAGGCGTCTAAAGAGGCCCGCAAAGCGGGGCCCGTCCCAAAGACGGCTGCCGTGGGGCTTCAGGCACCGGATTTTGAACTTGCCGATATTAACAACAGGGTTTGGCGGCTGTCGGACCTCAGGGGCAAGGTGGTATTGATAACCTTTTGGGCGACCTGGTGCGATTCCTGCAGCGAAGAAAATCCGTCCCTGCAGAAACTGATTGCATCAGAGAAAGACAACAAGGATTTTGTGGCCTTGACGCTGCTCTATGACGATTCCGCTCAGAATGCCGTGTCTTATCTGAAGCGGAATAATTTTACCTTTAATGTGCTGCTTGACGACCGGAAGGCGTCATCGGATTATGGAATTACAGGGGTGCCTGAAACTTTCGTAATTTCCAAAAAAGGTATCGTCAGCAATAAAATTGTTGGCCCTATCGACTGGGAGACCCCCGAGGTAAAGGCTGCCATCCGAAAACTGACGGAAGAGAGCTGACAGCCGGTCTTTTTATGGGCATCCCAAAGTCTCCAGACAAAACGATGTTATTCGTCGGCGCCCTTTTTTCTCACGAAAATAATTATATGAAAGCATATCGGATATTGCAGGAGACGTTTGGAGATGTCCTGATGGAAACTCCTCCTCTTGCCTGGGATTATTCCGACCACTATAAAGACGAAATGAGCGGACCGCTTTTTCGACGCTTTATCTTTTTTGAGGATTTTATTGAGCCGGGTTCTTTGGCCGGGACAAAGGTCACGACTAATGAGATTGAATTGACTCTCTCAACAGGGGGTAAGAGGAATGTCAATCTCGATCCCGGATATCTGACACCGGCCAAAATAGTGCTTGCTTCGACGAAGGATTATTCCCACCGCATTTATCTGAAGGAAGGCATATATGCAGAGACGACCTTGATATTTTCAAAGGAGAAAGGGAGATTTATTCCAAATATCAACACATATAACGATTACAGGGATGATAGGAACCTTAAATATTTTCTGCTGGCGAGGGAACTTTTTCTTTTGACCGTCAGAAAATATTAAATATAGTTTGCATCAAACCCTGCCTTTAATCCGATCCCGGCGAAATCTGGTATAATGATGATTGTTTGCTTTACCGGAACCGGAATTTCTTGCAATTCATTCTGTTTGAAACGTTGGTGCGGCTGTGTCATTGCGGTAAATGAATAATGATCTCAAATAATATAAAAGGCTTCATACTCGCAATAATAGTATTCTCACTTTTTCTTTACGGATATCGCTATTACCAGTATACGCAGGACGATCCCGACTTTTGCGCTTCCTGCCACGTTATCCAGGAATCATACTCCGATCTGCAGCAGGGAAGGCACCGGGATGTCATCTGTCAGAAATGCCACGAAATAGGAATTCTAGAGCAGAACCAGCGACTCGGGACATATATAGCCACCGGCAAGAATCCCGTGTCTCTGGCACATGGCAGGCAGACCCCATGGCAAAAATGCAGAACATGCCACGAAGAGGCAATGTCGCAGGGTGCTGTAACCCCAACCAAGTCATATGGACATGCGAAGCATGTGCTCGATAAAAAGATACAATGCAAGGTATGTCACGATGCAGCCAAACACAAATTCCTCCCCGACGAGTCATCATGCCTGAAATGCCATGCCGACAGAGAGGTGCACGGCATAAGCATGGATGATTTCTCGTGTCTCAAATGCCATCGTTTTTCCAACAGGGAAATTACGATGACCCCCAAAGGCAAGTGCATCGTTTGTCACACCGGTATGCCGTCAAAAGGGGCCATGGCGACATTTTCATGCCATTATTGTCATAAGCCGCATAAAAAAGAGAAGCCGGCTTCGCAGACCTGCACTGCGGAGTGTCACCGGTCGCAGCTTACAATAGGCCAGCACGGAGTTCATTTAAAAAATGGCCTGGAATGTATGTATTGCCACAAACCGCATGCATGGTCTGTCAAGGATAGGGCACGGGACCTATGTCGTCAATGTCACGTTTACCGTGATCCGCGGACCTTCGTCTATATGTTTTGATCTGCAACGCTGATTTTTAATCATATTATATTCAATTCGAAGTCCGGATTTTTTTGCGATCCTGCCTGAGTTAGACCCTGTATTTGCAGAAATGCAAATATCTCACCGCTAAAAACGCTTATATTACAATAATATGAAAGATGGCACAAAACATGCTCTATTTATTGGAAAAAGAAGGAGGGTCAAAGACTATGAAAACGAATATATCAAGAAAAGGTCTGTATATAGGTGCAATAGCCGGTCTGATTCTGTTCATCTTCATTGGTTTGCTTCCCAGCTCTTTTGTCGGCGGTGTTCTCGGATTGAAGATTGCATCGTTAGTTGCCGGAAAATCTGTTGAGATGGCACTGATTGGCAGGGCATTGGTAGGTTTGTCGATGGTAATAGGTGTGCTTGTGACAGGGCTCGTATTTATAGGCGCGATGTCGCTGGTAGGCTGGGCAGTGGCTAATATCAATCTGGCCGCCCGTGTGAAAAGACTCCAGGGCTCGATGTAATTATTTCAGCGTAAAAATAATGAAAGGAGAGAGTGCTATGAAAACAGGCAACATTTCAAGAAAGGGTCTTTATTTGGGGGCGGTTGTAGGTTTGGTTCTGTTTGCAATAATCGGGTTACTGCCCAGTTCGTTCATCGGTGGCGTGTTGGGACTGAAAATCGCCGGACATATTTTCGGGACGCCGCTTGGCATGGAGCTCGTTCCCCGCATGCTTGTCGGCCTGTCTATGGTACTTGCCGTGATGGTAACGGGTTTTGTATTTGTTGTCGGCATAGCTATTATCGGCTGGCTGACCGGTACAGTAGCCGACACGGTCAGGGCTGCCAAGACGGCCAGGATAGGTCTTACCGCAAAAGAGAAAAAAGGCTAATAGATTACACGAAAGAAAAGGGAGGAAAGGGAAATGGCCGAAGATATAACAAAAACTGCTGATGCTGCAATATTGACCGGTTGGAGGGCAGGTGTATCCGGAGTACTGCAGTCGCTTCAGGGGACTAAGGGTTACTATGCCGCACTGCTTGCTTCAAGTGTTTTGTTAATGACCGCGGTGGCAGCGGGTCTTCATGCGCATTATATCGGCACGATGCATGCGTATGGGGCATCGAGGGAAGTGCCGTGGGGCATACTGATTTCAACATATGTCTTTTTCGTTGTAACGTCCACAGGCTTGTGCCTGGTGTCTTCCATCGGGCACGTATTCGGAGTGAAAGATTTCATGCCGATTGCCAAGCGGGCTGTTTTTTTATCGATCATGACAATTGTTGCCGGGTTTTTCGTAATAGCCTTTGAGATCGAGAACCCATTCAGGATGGCGTTATATAACGTTATTTCTCCAAATCTGACGTCAAACATATGGTGGATGGGAACTCTTTATGGAGCCTATCTGTTTTTTATGGCGATAGAATATACCTTCCTTGTCCTCAATAAAGCGAAGATTGCTACTATCGTGGGTTTCATGGGTGTCATTTCAGGTATCGCAGCGCATAGCAACCTGGGCGCGGTATTCGGGATGCTGCATGGAAGAGAGTTCTGGTACGGTCCTTATATGCCTATCTACTTCATAGCGTCTGCCATGATGTCCGGCGCCGCAACCATCATATTCTTTACATGGTTGGCCTATAAGGTGAACGGGGAAAAAATGGAAAACGCCATGAAGCGTGCATTGCAGGTAACGACCAAGGTCGGGATCCTTCTCATTTCAGTGATCCTTTTCTTTA
>DATJOY010000254.1:0-10466 GCA_035506695.1 Dissulfurispiraceae bacterium | reverse complement strand
TGTTGCCGCGGACCCCTTGATGACCGCCGCCTATCTCGGCACAAAGGGCGGATTGGTTTTAGCCATAGCCGACGATCCGGGCGCCTATTCTTCCCAGAACGAACAGGATTCAAGGTTCTACGCCAGGTTTGCCAAGATCCCATGCCTTGAGCCGGCGGATGCACAGGAAGCGAAGGACATGGTTATAACCGCGTTTGACCTGTCGGAGAAATTGCAACTTCCGGTTATGGTGAGGACCCTGACACGTGTCTCTCATGCTTCGTCCCCGGTCACCATCGGCAAGCCGAGACAGCAGAATGCACTCTCTCTCGAAAAAAATCCGGAGCGACTGCTGGCTGTTCCGAGCAATGTAATCCGATTGCATAAGGCACTAAATGAAAAACAGAATAAACTGATAGCATGGGCAGATGACTCCGGCCTCAATACAATTTTCAGGAAAGGCCAGAAAAAAGGCATCATCGCCTGCGGCGTGGCTGCCATGTATGCAAGGGAGTACGGAGATGACTTTGCCCTTCTCAGGATTGCTGCCTATCCATTTTCCAACGCGATCATTGAGAAATTTGTCGAAGGTCTGGAAGAGGTGTGGGTGCTTGAAGAAGGTGAACCCTTAGTCGAAGAAGTCGTACGCAAATATTTTCCGTCCGTCAAAGGCAAGCTGTCCGGAGATTTAAACCGTGAGGGAGAACTCGGCCCTGATGCCATGGCAGCCCATGTATGGGGAACGCCCCCTTTGATGCTCGATACGGCCGGGCTCCTCAAGAGACCTCCTGTGATGTGCCCCGGCTGCCCGCACAGGGAATTTTACAAATCTCTCGTAGCTGCCGGGCCTTCATTCACAGCGGGAGACATCGGCTGTTACACGCTGGGCGCCGCCCCTCCGCTTTCAGCGATGGACACATGCCTCTGCATGGGAGCCAGCATCAGCAAGGCCGCCGGCATTTCCAAACAGGGCGTTAAAAGAGTTACTGCGGTCATAGGCGACTCTACTTTTCTTCATTCAGGGATACCTGCACTCATAAGTGCTGTGTATAACAAGGCGAACGTTTTGGTGGTAATAATGGACAACGCATCAACGGCAATGACCGGGCACCAGCCCACACCTCTGACGGGCATCACTGCAAAAGGTGAAGAAGGAGGCAAGGTATCGCTTGAAGACCTCTGCAGGAGCTGCGGTGTTGCTTCTGTTAACGTTGTCGACCCGTTCAACCATGAACCAACCGAAAAAATGATCAGTCAAAAGCTCGATGCCGAAGGAGTGAACGTAATTATCTCCCGAAGGCCATGTGTGCTGATCGCCGGAAAAGCCCGGAAGAAGTGCTGAAAGTAACGCTGCCATAGGAGAACGCATGGGACCTGACGAACCCCGTGAAGACAGCCATTCACCATCAACCTTCCCCATAGTCGGAATTGGAGCATCAGCGGGAGGTCTCAACGCCTTCGAGTGTTTCCTTGCAGCCATGCCGAGGGATTTCGGGTTTGCCCTCATTTTCATTCAGCACCTTTCCCCGAAACATACAAGCCTCATGCCGGGTATTCTTCGTTCATCCAGACCCGACCTCGATATAGTCGAACTGTCGGACGGGCTTCAAGTATTGCCCGGCAAATTGTATATATGCCCTCCTGCCAAAGAGGTCACGCTTCACAAGTCTGTCTTCCGGGTGATGGACCGTCCTGAGGATCATCAGCACCTTCCGGTTGATGAATTGCTCGTATCACTTGCAGAAGATGCCGCCGAGCAGTCTGTCGCCGTGATACTTTCGGGGGCCGGGACTGACGGGGCCCGCGGAGTGCAGGCCGTCAGGGCAGCCGGCGGCACCATATTTGTGCAGGACCCGTCCTCTGCCGAATTCCCGGGGATGCCGCTTGCAGCCATCGATACCGGTGATGCAGACGATGTGCTTGCTCCGCCTGACATTGCAAAAGAGATACTCAAGTTTTACAATTCCGGCAGCACTACAGCGGCGTCAGCAGCCTTGCCCTCGCCTGCAGAACTGGAGCAGATCTTCCGGCTGATTAACGATAAGACCGGATACCGCTTCCAGCACTACAAAAAGAGCGTTGTCATACGAAGGACCAGGCGGCGTATGTACCTGCACGGGATTCCTTTATTCAGCAGCTACCTTGAAATGCTCGCACGCAAAGACAACGAAGCAGCCTCTCTTGCCAATGATCTGATGATAGGAGTAACATCTTTCTTTCGCGACAGAGTTGCATGGAAGGCCCTGCACCTCGAAGTGACAAGAAAGCTTGCCGCGCAGGAGGACAACTCTCCAATCCGTGTCTGGACACCCGCCTGCGCTACAGGAGAGGAGGCTTATTCTATCGCAATGCAGCTCCAGAACGAGCTTGAACTGGCGGGAAAGACGAGGGAAATCCAGATATTTGCTACGGATATCAACGACCGCGCTCTCGATAAAGCGCGGGAGGGGACATATCCCGCAAGCATTTCAGCCGACGTTCCGTCGGACTACATGAGCAGGTTCTTCTCCCTTACGGATGACGGACTCTCCGTCAGCGTCAACAAAGAAATCAGACAGAATATAATATTTGCTAAGCAGGACATTCTGACCGACCCGCCTTTTTCGCGCCTGGACCTGATCATCTGCCGCAACATGCTCATATATCTCGAACCCGACGCCCAGGAGAGATGCATATCTATCTTTCATTATGCGCTCAGGAACGGAGGCTTTCTTTTCCTCGGCAATGCCGAATCTCCGGGCAGGAAGAGCAACCTCTTCAAGTCCATATCCCACAAGAAGTGCCGGCTTTACAGAAAAGTCGAAAGTATGCAGACCACGAGGCTTTCGCTCATCACCCCTTCCGACGTCCTGCTTGCGAAGCCCCTCCAATATCCGAATGCTTCAGCAACCGGTCCGCAATCTCTGAACCAGTTTGTCCAGGAAGCCCTGCTTGAAGAATTCTCGCCCGCTGCCGTTGCGATAGATAGCAACTATGAAATCATCTATCACAGCGGTCCGACTAACAGGTTCCTTCGCCAGCCCCGAGGGACACCTACACAGAACCTCCTTGAACTGGTTCCGGAAAATCTCCGTACAAGGCTCAGGGGAAGTGTATTCAAGGCAAGCCGCGAGCACAAGCCGGTATTGATCCGGACCACCATGCACGATAACGATAAGGTTAAACTGGAGGTTGCAATCCGCGTTTCGGAATTGAAGGACCACTTTTTCCTGATCATATTCAGGGAAAAGATCGCCCAGCCTGCGGAGGCAGAAGCGATACCTCTTGAAACAACCGCCGCGGATGAAGCGGCTGTACGCCAGCTTGAGATCGAGCTCTCCGCTTCGCGCACAGAGCTGCAGAACAAGATCGAGCAACTCAAGGGCCTCAATGAGGAACTCCAGTCATCCAACGAAGAGCTTCAGGCGTCAAACGAAGAACTCGAAACATCGAGGGAAGAACTCCAGTCCCTGAACGAAGAGATTACAACTGTCAATACCCAGTTGCAGACCAAGATCGAAGAGCAGGAAGAGACCAATAACGACCTTAACAACTTCCTGACGAGCACCAGCATTCCTACCGTTTTCCTGGATGAACAGCTGCGCGTAAAACGCTTCACCCCGGCCATGACAAGGCTGATCAAGCTGATACCGGCGGACATCGGCAGACCCATCATGGACATGTCGCAGGAATCTCTCGGACCGGACTTGATATCAGACGCTGAAGCGGTCCTCGACAGACTGGTCCCGGTCAATAAGGAAATCAATGTCGGCGGTGCATGGTATGTACGTTCGACGCTTCCGTATCGTACAGCCGACAGTCGTATCGAAGGTGTTGTTATAACATACAGTGATGTCTCCGAACTCAAAATGGCCAAAAAGAAGACGGAACATCTTGCTTCGTTTCCCGAGCTCAACCCCAATCCAGTCCTCGAAACTGACCTGTCCGGCAACGTCATTTTTTCAAATCCGGCAACGCATAGGGTCCTGGAAGCCGCCGGCCTGGACAAGGGAAATATCAGTGCAATTCTCCCGGCTGACCTGGAAGACGTGCTCGGAAACTGGGACCGGAAAAATGAATTGATTCTTTACCGCGAGATAAGTATCGGCAACAGAATATTTGGAGAGACGGTTCATCTTTCAATGCTCTTCAACGGGGCGCATATATATGCTTATGACATTACGCAACTGAGAAGCGCACAGGCAAATCTTCTCAGGGCGAAAGAAGAATGGGAGCGCACATTCGCAAGCGTGCCCGACATGATCGCGCTCCTGGACACAGACCATAAGATTTTACGGGTAAACGAAGCCATGGCCAATAGTCTCGGACGGACTCCCGGCGAATGCATCGGCATGCATTGCTATGAATTGGTCCACGGAATGTCCGAACCGCCGGCCTTCTGCCCTCATGTCCAGACGCTGAAGGATGGCAAAGAGCACATCGAAGAGGTGCACGAGATCCGCCTTGGTCGTGATTTGCTGATAAGCACAACACCACTCAAAGACGCGGACGGCCGCATGGTCGGCTCCGTACATGTAGCCCACGACATCTCGGGACGTAAACGTGCCGAGTATGAGCGCGAGATGGCGGTTGAATTCCTGAGTCTCGTAAATGCGAGCCGCAATACCATGGACTTGGTCCATGCCGCAACGGAATTCTTTCAGAATAAATCCGGATGCGCGGCGGTCGGCATAAGGCTCAGGAACGAGCACGACTACCCCTATTACGAGACGCGGGGGTTTGCAAAGGAGTTCGTGCTTCGCGAAAACAGGCTTTGCGCGCGCGACAAAGACGGACGACCGGTTCTCGACGTTTCCGGCAACCCTGTTCTTGATTGCATGTGCGGCAATGTAATCAGCGGACGCTTCGATCCTTCCAAGCCGTTCTTTACAAACCGCGGCAACTTCTGGACCAACAATACAACCCGGCTCCTTGCCAATACCACCGAAAAGGACCGCAAGACAAGGACCCGCAACCGCTGCAACGGAGAGGGATACGAATCTGTCGCCCTTATCGGCCTTACCCTCGGTGACGAGCGCATTGGGCTGCTTCAGCTGAACGACAAGCGGCCGGACCGCTTTACGCCCGAGTCCATCGCCCTGTGGGAACGATTGGCCGACTACCTGGCTGTCGCACTGGCCAAGTTCCGCTCGGACGAAGCCCTCCGCGAGCGTCAAAAACAATTGAGTCTTTTTGTCGAACACGCACCCGCCGCATTGGCCATGTTCGACAGGGAGATGCGCTATTTAAGCGTAAGCCGCCGCTGGCTGAGCGATTACGGGCTTGGAGAAAGAGACATCCTGGGACATTCGCATTATGAAATTTTCCCGGAGATGCCGGAAAGATGGAAGGAGATCCACAGACGCGCTCTGGCAGGCGAGATCGTGCGCGAGGACGACGACCGATTTGAGCGGGCGGATGGATCGGTGCAGTGGCTGAGTTGGGAGGTGCGCCCATGGTATAACGACGCGGGTGAAGTCGCAGGCATAGTGGTCTTCAGCGAAGACATCACCGAGCGCAAGCGGGGAGAGGAAATCAGGGGCCAATTATCCGCAATCGTCGAAAGCGCTGACGATGCGATAATCAGCAAAGACCTGAACGGCAATATCCTGACCTGGAATAAGGGCGCCGAACAAATCTTCGGCTATGGGGCTGAAGAAGCGATCGGCAGAAACGTATCATTCCTTGTTCCTCCGGGGCATGATGACGAGGTCCCGGGAATAATCCAGAAAATCATCCAGGGAGAGCACATTGAACGCTTCGAGACCGTGCGCCTTCGCAAGGACGTCACCATCATCCCCGTTTCACTGACATTTTCTTCGATCAGGGATGCAGGCGGAAAGATAATCGGTGTTTCGAAGATAGCACATGACATAAGCGAACGCAAGAAGATCGAAGAAGAAACTCTGAGACTGCTGACTGTAATCCAGCAGGAACGAGACAGGCTCGACTCACTCATAAGCAATATCAGCGACGAAGTCTGGTTTGCCGATACGCAGAAGCATTTAGTTCTGGCAAATCCATCGGCACTTAGGACATTCGGCGTAACCGATTTATCGGCGCTGAATGTAGAAAATTTTGCGAATAGTCTGGAAGTGTATCGCGCAGACGGCACACCGCGTCCCGCAAATGAGGCACCGCCGTTAAGAGCGCTTGAAGGTGAAGTAGTCGTTGGAGAGGAGGAGATGATCCGAATCCCTTCGAACGGAGAATTGCGCTATCGCGAGGTAAATGCCGCGCCTGTCAGAGATGCAGGCGGTGCTATTATTGGATCGGTATCCGTCGTTCGTGACATCACCGAGCGCAAGCGTGCCGAAGAAGCTCTGCAGGAGAGTGAGCAACGCGTCAGGCATAAACTGGAGAGCATCCTCTCACCTGAAGGAGATATAGGGAACCTGGAACTCGCCGACATCATTGACTTGCCGGCAATAGAGTCTCTTATGGAAAAGTTCCACGACCTTATCCGCATCCCATTGGCGGTCATCGACCTCAAAGGCAAGGTTCTGATCGGCAGGGGCTGGCAGGAGATCTGCACAAAATTCCATCGGGTCCAACCTGAAACCTGCATACACTGCATGGAAAGCGATACCAAACTCACCGCAGAAGTGCTGGCGGGAGAATACAAACTATACAAGTGCATGAACAACATGTGGGATGTTGCTACGCCCATCGAGGTCGGCGGCAAGCAACTGGGTCATTTCTTTACCGGACAGTTCTTCTTTGATGACGAATCGCCTGATTATGAATTCTTCCGTGCGCAGGCAAAACGGTACGGTTTTGATGAGTCGGATTATCTCGCAGCCCTGGACAAAGTCCCGAGGCTCAACCGGGAGACGGTTGATACGGTCATGAGGTATTTCATGAAGTTTTCCGGAATCATATCGCAGCTTAGTTACAGCAATATCAAACTGGCCCGTTTGCTATATGAACGTGATGCATTAATGTCATCGCTAAGGGAAAGCGAGGAGAGGCTCAAGCGTGCGCAGGAGATCGCTCATCTGGGCGGCTGGGAACTCGACCTTTTAAAAAACGAACTGACCTGGTCGGATGAGGTTTACCGGATATTCGGACTCCGACCGCAGGAATTCGAAGCGACCTATGAGGCGTTCCTCGACAGCGTACACCCCGATGACCGTGCTGAAGTTGATGCCGCCTATTCCGGCTCTTTGCGCGAAGGCAGGGATTCCTATGAGATAGAACATAGGGTTGTGAGAAAATCTGACGGAAAGGTTCGGGTCGTTCACGAAAAATGTGAACATTTCCGGGATGAAGCCGGCAGCATCATCCGCTCCGTCGGCATGGTTCACGACATAACCGGCCGCAAGGAAGCCGAGGATCAACTCAGGCGTACCATGGAGGAACTTCGTGCCAAGAACGAGGAACTGGAGCGCTTCAACCGCGCCGCTGTCGGACGTGAACTAAGAATGATAGAATTGAAGAAGGAAATTAATCTTCTCTGCGAAAGTGCAAACCTGCCTGCGCGCTATAAGTTGACATCTGAAAAAGATTCGGAGCCGACTGGCCCTGACCAATAGGAGAATTGAGCAGCTCGGGATATGCAGGAATGACAGCCAAAAGAAATTTGAAGACTAAAACGAAACGCATGCTGATCCGCCTTGCCGGCGCGCTGCTGCTCCTGGCGCTCAGCCTGTTTCTCTTCGCCTGCACTCGCACGAGTAGCAATCCTCCCGGCCCGGCTGAAAAGGTAACCATCGCCTACTCCGCCACTACGGACTCGGTCCTCGCCCAGGTCGCCCAGATGCGCGGTTTTTATCGTGATGAAGGATTGGATGCGGTGTTGCAAAAGCATCCTTATGGAAAACTTGCGCTTAAGGAAGTTCTGGAGGGAAAGGCCGATTTTGCGACCGTGGCCGAAACGCCTGTCATGTTTGCCGTCATGAATGGAGAAAAGCTATCCATAATTGCGACTATCCAGACTTCGGGCAAGAACAACGCGATTATTGCAAGAAGAGACAGGGGCATTCTCACCTTCAGGGACCTAAAAGGCAAGAAGATAGCGGCCACGCTTGGTACGACCTCTGAATTCTATATGGACGCCATACTGATCATGAATGGAATTTCAAGGAAAGACGTAAAGGTCATTAACCTGAAGGCGGAGGAAATGCCTGCCGCCCTGTCAAATGGCGATATTGACGCCGTCTCGGCGTTTATACCATACACAAACTACGCTCTCAATAAGTTGGGCGGCAACGGTATCATGTTCAGTGAAGATAACATTTATACATGGACTTTCAATGTTGTATCAACGCAGGATTTCATCCGCAAAAACCCGGGCAAGGTCGGTAAACTACTGCGCGCACTGATCAAGGCAGAGGTGTTCGTCAAGGAGAATCCGGACGAGGCTCAAAAGATCGTGGCGGATTTCAGCGGAATGGACATATCCATCGTGCGTAATATATGGGCCGATACCGACTTCACCGTTACACTAGATCAATCCCTGCTTCTCGCGTTGGAAGACGAATCACGCTGGGCGATTGACAGCAAATTGACAACAGCAAAAAAAGTCCCCAATTATCTCGATTATATATACTTTGACGGTCTTAAGTCGGCTAAGCCCGGCGCTGCGAATATACTCAGGTGAGGTCCGGATCATGCGTGTAAAACAGAGGCTGCGGATAAATGTCGTCGCATCAATAATGGCAGCCCTGATCATTTTTCTAGTCCTGTCCGTCGCACTGTATCGCATCAACCGCGTCATGCGGGAAGCGACGCTTGCCGACGATCTGATGAAAACCGTCCTTGAAAGGGCCGCAATCAGGGCCGATTACATACGGACCGGCAATGATAGGGCAAAAGAGCAATATATTTCCAAACATGAAAAGATCAGTCAATTGCTGAAGGATGCATCGAACAAGTTCGATGATGAAGATGATCTGAAAACGATCAAACAAATGATCAATAATCATGCGGCTATCGGAAAGATCTTTGCGGATATAGTTGCAAACCGGGAAAATAGGAAACCGGGACCATCTCGCGCTGACCTGTCTCAAGAGATAGAAAACAGGCTGCTCAACCAATTAAACATCAGGCTTTACAAAGTGGTCGTGCAAGTCCGCAAACTGCAGGATTCGAGTACCGAAGCTCTCTATTCCACCCTCAGGCTGGCCGTCGGCGGAATACTATTTGTGCTCCTGCTGGCCGGCGGTGCTACTTTTATCAATTCATTGATAATAGGCAGCTCAATTGGGGACCGTGTCCGCAGGCTGCGGGACGGCGCCACGGAGATCGGGAGAGGCAATCTTGATCACAGGATCGAGTCTAAGGGCGACGACGAGTTCGCCGAGCTTGCGGCAGAGCTTAATAACATGGCCGAAAAACTGAATCTTTCATACAGAAACCTCGAAGATGAAATCGAAATGCGCACTAAAACTGAAGAGGCGCTTCGCCATGCGCATGACGCACTGGAGATGCGCGTTGAGGGGCGCACGAATGAGCTTGCTGCGGCGAATATAGCGATTAAAGCCGAGCGGCAAAGGTTCCTCGATATGCTGGATACACTACCGGTGATCATCGATATCATCCGGGCGGACCATCGCATCGAGTGGGCCAATCGCGCATATCGCGACGCGCTCGGGGACAATGTCGGCCGGCTATGCTATGAGAGCCAGTTCGGCCTCAACAATCCCTGCGTTGAGTGCCAGGCATTCGTCCCGCTCAAGACGGGCAAACCGCACAACTGGGAATGGACCCTCCCGAATGGACGCACCTTTGAAATCCACAACTTCCCGTTCGCAGCTGCCGACGGGTCGCCCGCCGTCCTTGAGATGGACATGGACATCACCGAGCAGCGGCAGGCCCAAGAAGTACTAAAGAACCTAAACAAGACTCTGGAACACCAGGTGGCCGAGCGGACGGCAGCGCTCCGGGCGGCAAATGAAGATCTGAAGTCCTCACGGGCGGCGGCTCTCAATCTTATGGAAGATGCAATAGATGCAAGGAAGCTCGCTGAGACTACAAGTGCCGATCTTGAAGATGTGAACAGAGAGCTTGAATCCTTTATTTACTCGGCATCTCACGACCTGCGCACACCCCTTCGATCAATGGCCGGCTTTGCCCAAATCATGGCCGATAAATATTCCGAAAATCTCGACGAGACGGGAAGGAAATATCTCGCCCGCATCCAAAACGGTTCGTCAAAGATGTCCATGATCATAGACGACCTGCTTCACCTTTCAAAAATATCGCGTCAGGAAATGGTGAAGCTGCATGTCGATCTGAGTAAAATGGTCTCGAACATTATCGCTGAACTTCGCGAGGCAGAACCGGACAGAAGCATTGAAATCAGCATCGAAGAAGGACTCACAGCTTATGCAGATAAAAATCTGATTGAGCTTGCAATTACAAATTTCGTCGGCAACGCGTGGAAATTCACATCCAAAACAGAAAATGCCCGCATTGAGTTTGGTGCTGTTGACACGGACGGCAAAACCGTTTACTATATTCGCGACAACGGTGCGGGGTTCGACCCGAAATATGCGGGAAAGATA
>DATJOY010000253.1:0-4174 GCA_035506695.1 Dissulfurispiraceae bacterium | reverse complement strand
TCTGCTTCTCACGGGCAGCTATGCCTTTAACTTCTGGGGCCTCGAGGTTGCGGCCGGCATGGTAATTCCGCTGACTCTTTTCATTCTTTCGCGGGGCACGAACCTGAAGCTGATTGTCACGGCGTCGGCGCTTATGATCTTCGGCATCTTTTTCATGAGGTACGACCTTGTAATAGTCGGGCAGCTCGTCCCTGTATATTACGAACTCGGAGTTAATGAATATTCAGGGCTGCTTTCCTATGCTCCTTCAGCCCATGAGATTATGATCGTACTTGGAGGCATGGGATTTGTGGCACTCACATTCCTCCTGGGTGAAAAGATTTTCAGCGGGCACAAGAGCGAAATCCACTGACTGATATCGAAACGGAGGGTGTGAGATGATATTCAATAAAATCAAGATTGAAGGTATGAAGAATGAGGGTCCGGAGATCATACCTTTAATGGAAAGAAGGTCCTTTCTGAAACTGGGACTTCTGATAACCGGAGCTTTCGCCGGAGGCAGCATACTCTCGGCCACCTCGATTGTCGAAAAGGCATTTGCATCGAATCGAGAGTTTGCCGAGCAGTATCCGTACAAGCCTCATTACAGCATGATCATTCATCAGGACAGATGCATCGACTGTGAACTCTGCATGACGGCCTGCGTCAAGACAAACAACGTGCCGACGTATGGTTACAGGACCAGGATACTTGAACGAGTAGACAAGAAGGCGGCGGAGAGATCGAGGGAATTCATCCCGGTCCTCTGCAACCAATGTAATACACCGCCATGTGTACTCGGATGTCCGACAAAGGCTACATACAAAAACCCCGCAAACGGCATCGTAATGATGGAATCAAAAAAATGCATAGGGTGCAAGACCTGTATGGCCGCCTGCCCATATAATGCGCGGTATTTCAACGAAGAAACGCGTGCTGTCGATAAATGTGATTTCTGTTACAACTCACGCCTTTCAAAGGGTGAAAAACTGACGGCATGCGCAGAAATCTGTCCGGCAAAAGCGAGAATATTCGGGGACCTGTCCGATCCGGGCAGCGAGGTTTTCAGGACAGTGCATAATATGGAAAAGACCGTGTGGGTGTTGAGGCCCGATGCCGGGGCAAAGCCGAATGTTTTCTATACAAAAGGTTAAAGGGGGTCGGCAAATGCGTATGAAAGCAATATCAGTGATAATCCTTATCTTCGCTGTGGCAGTTATGGGGGCGGTATTTGAAGGCAGGAGCATTGCAGAGGATGATACCGTAGGCGGCGGAGAAATTGTATATACGAAGCCTGTTAAAGCAGTATTGTTCAGCCACAAAAGCCATGCAGCCATGGGACTCGATTGTAATGCATGCCATGACAAGATATTTCAGATGGCTGCACTGAGTGCCGAAAGTCAGCCCGACTTTAACATGAAGGGGCTTTATGACAAGAAATATTGCGGATCATGTCATGCCAAGGACGGAATGGCATTTGCGTCGGATACCCAGTGCGCCCGTTGCCACATAGGGACCAAGGGTTTCGATAAAAACCAGAAACAGGTAAAGAAGTAAGATAATTTGACGGCGGCGGGTACATTCCCGCCGCCACGATTATTCCTGAGTGAATATTTTAAAGAAGCGGTCGAGCATGAGGCCGCAAAGTCCTCCCATGCCTGCACTTATCACGACCATAATCAATACGCAGAACAGGGCGATTATAACCGCCCCAGGACTGTCGGATGAAAGCGATAAATCATGTGCAACGGCTCCGACCCATCCTCCTCCCGGTATGTCTCCTGACATGTAATCCATGCCGACAGCAATAAGTGTCCCGAGCATTGCGCCTATAACAGCGCCGATTCGAAACATCCTGTTTTTCATTCGGAATCAATTCCGTATTTCTTAAACTTTCGATATAAGGTGGCAAGGTCTATGCCGAGCGCCCTGGCGGTCTCTTCCTTATTCTTGTCGTGAGAATTGTAAATCTGGAGCAGAAGGTTCTTTTCATAGTCGCCAAGATATGCCTTCAGAGGCGGGAGATCCTTGATGCTGTCGTCTTTCCTGAATTTATCGGGAAGATCCGTCACTGTGAGCAGCGGCCCCTCTGAAAGTACGATGGACCGTTCGATTGTATTTCTGAGTTCTCTAACATTGCCCGGCCAGGAATAATCGATGAACAGGGCGAGGGCATCGCGATCTATTCCTTTAATATCTTTGTGGTGGTCCTGCGCCAATTTTTTGATAAAATGATTGCATAGCATTTCGATGTCCTCTTTTCTCTCACGCAGGGGAGGAATCTTTATCTCGATAACATTCAGCCTCCAGTACAGATCTTCGCGAAACCTGCCCTCTTTGATCCTGTTTTCAATATCAACGTTAGTCGCAGCAATGACCCGTATGTCTACAAGTTTCGGTTTTGTGTCTCCGAGGGGATAGACTTCGGAGGTTTCTAAGACTTTAAGTAGCTTGACCTGGAGATTCATCGGCATGTCCCCGATTTCATCAAGGAACAGGGTGCCCTGATGTGCGAGAGCGATAAGGCCGATCTTGTCCGAGATTGCCCCTGTGAAGGCCCCTTTCCTGTATCCGAAAAGTTCCGATTCGAGCAACCCTTCCGGAATTGCCGAACAGTTTATACATATAAATGGCTTGTCCCTGCGGGGGCTGTTGCAATGGACAAGTTCGGCCATGAGCCCCTTGCCGGTCCCGCTATCTCCAAGGAGAAGGATATTGCTCTTGGTGGGAATGACCTTTTCAAGGGTCTCGACAATGCGAATCATCGAATCGGAATTGGCAACAAAATCGCGGCAGGCCATGCGCTGACTGATTTGCTGCTTAAGGGCAATATTTTCGTTCATGATCCGCCCCAATATCTTCTTTTGTTCAATGATCCTTCTGACCGTCAGTTTTATTTCTTCATTCAGAAAAGGCTTTACAACATAGTCGGTTGCGCCCCGCTTCATTGCCTCGACCGCCGATTCTATTGAGCCGAATGCCGTCATAATGACTACCGGTGTATCAGGGATTGTTTCTTTAACTTTCTCGAGGACCTTCATGCCGTCGGTCTTGCCCATCTTAAGATCGGTCAGGATCATGTCGAAACTTTCGGTTTTGAGGATCGTCAAGGCCTCTTCGCCGTTATATGCACATGTTATCGCATAACCTTCCATTTCGAGCAGGTAGCGGAGTGCCTTGCAAATATCAGGTTCGTCGTCGACTATCAGTATCTTGGTCTTCATCGGTTCCTTCATTCTTTAATCGGGATAGTTATGGTAAAGGTAGTACCTTTACCAAGTTCGCTGTCAACTGAAATGATGCCGTTCATTTTCTTTATGATATTGTAACTCACCGCCAGGCCCAATCCGGTACCTTTCTCCTTGGTTGTGTAAAAAGGATCGAATATCTTCATCAGTCTTTCTTTCGGCATTCCAACTCCGGTGTCCGCAAACTGGATCGTTACCGAAGAATCTGTTACATAACTCCTCACTGTAAGCGCTCCGCCTTCGGGCATGGCATCGATGGCATTGAGAACCAGATTCACAAATACCTGTGACAACTGGTTGGCGTCCACAACTGCCAGCGGCAGAGTGGGAGACAGTTCTTTAACTATGCTGATATCTTTTGCGCGCTTGTCGAACTGGATAAGGTGGATTGATGTTTCAATGACATCGTTGACCTGACATTCGCTCGGTTCCGCAGCAGGCATTTTTGAGAAACCGGAGAGCTGTTTCAATGTTTCCGATATCCTGTTGATGTGGAAGTAAATGGTCTGGAGGCTGTCTTTCTTGAAATCGTCCTGTTCCAGCTCCCTCAGAATCTGGACAAAAGAGAAGACCGATGTCAGCGGGTTACCAATCTCGTGAGCGATTCCGGCAGCAAGGCGCCCGATGGATGCGAGCTTCTCGGAATTGCTCATCTGCTCTTCCATTTTCTTTATCTCGGTCATGTCATGTATCAGGCGTATGTATCCGCTGGTCTCTCCGTCCGCGCCTTTTATCGGCGCCGTGGTTACCTGATAGAACTTGCCTTCCTGACCGAACAACCTGGAAGCTATAACAGTTTCAATGTTGCCATGAGAATAACTGCTTGAAACCTCGCACTCTGCACAGAGTTCCTCGCACGACCTTCCTACGAGATCCATCTCCGCCATCGATTCCGCCATCTGATTTGCCCACAATACTACACCTTTTTTATCAAGCAACAGCAGGCC
>DATJOY010000252.1:0-2922 GCA_035506695.1 Dissulfurispiraceae bacterium | reverse complement strand
ACATCGACGGCGGTCAGGACACATGCTGCGCTTATCCGGGATGCGGCCGTCGAACGGATAGCCGAGGAACTGCGGCACATCCTAATGGTTGACGACTCTTATTCGGCAATCAAGCAAATGGAAAAAGATGGTCTCCTGCTTCATGTCTTTCCGGAGCTGAGAGAATTTGCGATCGAGATGTGGAACCATTGCCGCCAGTCATACGGATATGTCGAGCACATTCTTAGAAACTTACCCCTTTATTTTCAGAACAGAAGTAAGTCATTGTGGGACTACTTCGCAGAAGAATACAGACAAGTTTGCATTAAACTGTCCGTGCTCTTTCAGGACGCTGAGATTGCCGAGATGATATCGGGCAGACTCAGATTGTCCCGAAAGGAGGTCGGGTTCATACGTATGATATTAGCCCGAAGCGATGCCGTTAAAACATTGACCGTCGATGACAGACCGGCTGTCGCCAACCTTTTGCGCAACAACGGAGATGATATTTATGCGCTGCTGATATATGCCCTTGCCACCACCCGCATCTGTCAGCTATCGGGGGACCCGCTCCTTACTGTTGCACGAAATATAGTCGCTCTTTACCAGGATGAATTCATCCCCAGACGAAACAATCTTCCGCTTATCAATGGAAACGACCTTATCGAAGAGTTCGGATTGTCTCCCTCGCCGGCCTTCAGGGAGATACTGTCGGCTATCGAATTGCTCGTGCTCGAAGGCAAAGTTACATCTCGCGACGAGGCATTAAGGGCCGCAGCGGAGATCATGAGGGAGAAAAAGCTTGGAACTGAATGAAACTGCACCCGGTTAGTCACAGAAAGCTTGACAACTCATTTTAGCCTTTTAATTCCGCCGCCAATGTGGAGCTTATTAGGCTGCAAGTCACTTTCCGCAGCACTTCTTGTACTTTTTACCACTCCCGCACGTGCATGGATCATTGCGTCCTATTTTCGGGTTCGTACGGATGACCTGTTTAGGCGGAACCGCTTCACCACTCACGAAATACCATGTCCCGTCATCCTTCTCGAATGACGCCACTTCAGAGTGATCTCTTTTAATGCCGCCTTCTGTATAGGTTGCGACAAACTCGACCTTCCCTTCCTTGTCTTCAGGTCCACCGCCCGATTTTTCAAGGATGTCGAGTTTATGCCATTGGGCCCTTTCGGCCCAGGCACGGGTGCTCTTGGCATCATAATCAGACCTGTGGCCCGGATGGAGCGACGTCAACAGATAATCGAGTTCTTTCACCGCATAGGCACTGTAACGCGCTCGCATGACCTGTTCGGCTGTCTCAGCCGATCTCTCACCTTTGATAATAGGACCGCAGCACTCGGAATATGCCAGGGCCGATCCGCATGGACATGTATCCATTATTTTGCCTCCCTGTTATGATATTTATGCATTACTTCAGCAAAAAATAAATCCTGGTCAATAAGACCTGCGTTCCCATGCCATGGCCCTCTCATAATCCCTGAACAGCCGCTCCCTCTGCCTGAATTCCCGCGAATGGGCGATCCGCCTGTCTCCTTGCCGCATAATGCCCACGGCGGCATGGAGCATCTCATGATAAATGACGAATGCAACGAAATAACGCGGGACGCTCTTCCTGTCAAGCACCGGGCTTATTCTTATAACATTGGCTCCGGCACTGAAGCTTCCCAGGGTCCTCTTTCTCACTGAATAGCGTGAAGAGCATGTTCCCCATGTGATCGAAGAATCAACCCGGTCATCAAAATATTCTTTGTTTATTTCGTCGAACAACTCCCTGAGGTTGTGGAACCTTCCCGAAGTCCTGACCGACACTTTTCTGTGTGGCCTGTTGTGGAGCTCTTCCCTATTGTCGCGAATAAACTGGCGGAAACGGGTCATGTCGCCCTTACTGTTTTTCAGAAAGCGGACAATCTCATGGATAACGTCATTGCCGGCTGATATGAACATGCGGTGAAGCCTGACATGCATAATACCGTCCTTCACCCTTGAAGACAGCATACTGGTCGAATTTTGCGTCAGAACGACAGAGACCTTCCGTCCGATGCGGGCTTCAAGATACCCGGACAGGGAATCCGCGTTGTGAACAAACATGAGACTGAGCTGCCTGTCACATATCAATTTTTTCATACTTTTCCGAATCTTTATTAATATACCACGGCCCGGGATTTGACCGCGCTGTGATAACATAAAAACAGCTGAATATATAAACAATGACTATCTCCGGATGGCGCTGCCGGTCGGAGTAAAGCAGATTGTTTTCCGGGGACCTGCCGACAGCGAACGTCACGATCTCCGGCGGGTTGCAGAGGAAATGAGTTTCAGGGTATCATTGCCTTAGACAATACCTGACGCGAGGAGTGCTCGGCTATGAATATTTTTGATATTATCGTTCTTGTAATCATCGGCCTGACAACAGCCTTCGGGATATGGAAAGGCATGGTCAGCCAGATATTCAGCATCGCCGGTATCATCGGAGGGTATTTTGCTGCCGTCCGCTATTATACGCCCCTTGCCTCCCACATGACCTTCATGGATGCCGGTGTGGCTAAGATAGTCAGCTTCTTTCTCATTTTCGTATTGTGCATAATAATCGCCATGATCATCGCCTGGCTCGCCGGCAAGCTCTTTAAACTGCCCGGACTTGGGATTTTCAACAGTCTCGGCGGAGGTGCAGTGGGATTTATCAAGGGCTTCCTGCTGATAGCCCTGACAGCCATATTCCTGATCGCAGTCCTGCCTCACGACAGTCCCCTTTTGCAAAAATCGGCTACTCTTCCATATGTACTCAAAGGGATTAAGATCATTGACAACATGATCCCCCAGGACATCAAAAGCCAGTATCATAAAAAGATCGACACCGTTAAAGAAAAGATATTCAAAGAACTGCCGGAGCCGAGAAAGTGAAGGCTGCTCTGATCCAGCTTGATATCG
>DATJOY010000251.1:0-13238 GCA_035506695.1 Dissulfurispiraceae bacterium | reverse complement strand
GGAAAACCAATGCATCCAGGAGCAGCCTCCTAAGTGCATGGCCGCATGTCCGATGCACGTAGATGCTCGCGGGATGATCCGGGCTGTCCTCCAGGGGAATTACCGGGCGGGCTTTGCCATTCTGCATAAGACTATCCCTTTTCCGGGCATAATCGGAAGGATTTGCGACCATCCATGTCAGCTTTCCTGCAAACGTGCAGAGGTGGACGAAACAGTAATGATCAACGCCCTTGAAAGGGCCTGCGCCGACAACAGTGAAAGACCTGTGAGAAAGAAAGATTTCCTGCCCAGGAAAGACAAACGTGTTGCGGTTATCGGCTCAGGGTTGAGCGGTCTTACTGCTGCCACCGATCTTGCGACTAAAGGATATAAAGTGGAATTGTTCGAGGCCGCCGAACGACTGGGCGGGCGCATACGCTCATTCGACGGAGATGTACTACCTGAAAGGGTAATAGATATGGACCTCGCGCTGATTGACGATCTCGGTATAACGGTTCAGCTTAAAAGCATGGTAAACAGCACATCCTTCGAGTCGATCCCGGCTGATTTCGATGCGGTCTACGCCGGGCCGGGGACTCAGAATACTGGTCTCCCTCTTGAACTTGATTCAGATGGCCGCATCAAGATTGCGCCAATAACGTATGCAACCAGCCATGAAAAAGTATTTGCCGGAGGCGGGCAGCGCTATCATCCTGCCACATATTCGCCAATTACTTCAATGATGGACGGTCGGCTCGCGGCGGTGTCCATAGACCGATTCCTGCAGGGGGCTTCGCTGACGGCAAGCCGTGAAAATGAAGGCCCCTTCGAGACGCGCCTGTATACAGGCACCAGCGGAATCGAACACAAACCCGCGACGGATATGGAGGACTCGCGTAACGGATACACGACGCAGGAGGCCGAAACAGAGGCCGGGCGCTGCCTGAACTGCCAGTGTCTCGAATGCGTAAAGGTGTGCGAGTATCTGGCCCATTACGGTTCTTATCCGAAACGTTACGTGCGCGAGATTTACAACAACGATTCGATCATCATGGGAGTGCACAAAGCCAATCGCATGGTCAACACATGCGCCCTGTGCAGCCTTTGCCAAACGGTATGCCCCGTTGATCTCGATATGACCGAAATCTGCCTTGATGCCAGACAGAGCATGGTGCAGAAGGGAAAGATGCCGCCGTCGGCGCATGACTTTGCGTTGCGGGACATGGCCTTCAGCAACAGCCAGGCATTTGCCCTGGCGCGTCATCAGCCCGGATTTCATTCCAGCAGCACAATTTTTTTCCCCGGATGCCAATTGAGTGCATCTTCACCACAACAGGTTGCAAAGGTCTATGAGTATCTCCGGCAAAAAGTCGATGGAGGAATCGGTCTGATACTTGGTTGTTGCGGAGCGCCTGCCGATTGGGCGGGTGAAAAGGAATCGTTCGATAAGACTATGGCTGCTTTTGCAGCAACGTGGCGGAATATGGGGGCTCCAAAAGTAATAACCGCATGTTCAAGCTGCCTGCGTGTTTTCAGAAACCATCTTCCGAATGTACAGGTGGAATCACTGTGGCCCCTTTTTGCTGTCACGCCCCTGCCGGAAACGGAAATAAAGAAGATGCCTGACAGTGTTGCAATACATGATACATGCGCGGCCAGGCATGATGCAGTGGTGCAGGACAATGTTCGATTTATCCTCGGAAAGCTCGGTGTGAAGGTATCGGAACTACCGGCCAACCGCCATCTGTCGCCATGTTGCAGTTACGGCGGACTGATGTCGTTCGCCAATCCTGAGGTGGCCGACAAGGTCGTCGGGCGCAGGGTAGGCGAAAGCGAGCTCGATTATCTTGTCTACTGTGCAATGTGCCGCGACAATTTCGCAGCCAGGGGCAAGCGGGCTTTGCACATACTCGACCTGATCTGGACGCCTGAACAGGTCGATCCGGCATCCAGAAAAGGTCCCGGCTATTCACAGCGCCATGAAAACAGGTCTAAACTAAAGACTCAACTACTGAAGGAAGTGTGGGGTGAAAACGTGACCGGGGAAGAAAAAGGGTTCGAACTCTGTATATCGCAGGAAATATCGACCGTTCTGGAAAAGAGAATGATATTGGTTGAAGATGTCCAAAAAGTGATAAACCATGCCGAGAGCACCGGCATCAAGATAAAAGACGGAAAGACCGGCCGCTTCATCGCGCATTATAAACCTGTGAGCGTTACATATTGGGTCGAGTATTCGCACCACGATTCAGGATTTGAGATCCACAACGCATACAGCCACAGGATGCAGGTTGTCGAGGTGCCGGAAAAATGAGCGACGAAAAAAGAGGTGCGGAAGCTCCGGATTTGATCTGCGCCAGGTGTGCTGTTAAGATGGCGATGGGCAAGGTGACCGTTGCTTATCTCGGCAGCGAATTCCCTGTCGAGCTGTTTAAATGTCCTTCATGTGGTACTGTCTTTGTGCCGGAGGAGCTTGCAACCGGCAAGATGCTCCAGGTTGAGCAGGCGCTCGAAGACAAATGACTCCGTCGCTTCTCAGGGCCGAGCTGCCCGCAATCAGGCCGGGCGGCTTGGCTCTTACCGAAAGAGTTCTCCGACATTGCCCATTTGGTGATAGCGCCAGGATTGCGGATATCGGATGTGGTGCAGGGGCTACTGTCGAGTATATTCGCCGGACCCGGACTTTAAACGCCGTGGGTGTCGATATCTCGATGGCGCGGCTTAGGGAAGGACTTGGCCGCATTCCGGGCATGCCGCTTTTGCAAGCGGATGCCGGGTTTCTGCCTTTAGCGAACGGATCGATGGATGGGATCATTTCCGAATGCAGTCTGTCGGTGATGCATGACAGGGGCAGGGTCCTGGGGGAATTCCATCGTGTGCTGAAGACTGACGGAAGGCTTCTCATCACCGATGTAGTGGCGGAGAACCCGGAGGCGATCGGTCCTGCCGACTTTTCGAAGCTGCCATTTTGCCTGTCCGAACTGGCGACACGGGAGAGCCTGTCCGACAGTATTGCACGGCATGGATTTCGAATAGATATCACTGAAGATCATTCATATTTATTGAAGACATTTATTGGACGTCTTATAATGGAGAGTGATTTCGACTGCTGCGGTTTCAATAATTCTGTTGTGAGTGCAGGCCTGGAAGCCCTGAAGCGGGCGCGGCCTCGATATATACTGTTGGTGGCAACCAAAGGAGACGATGGATGACCGACGAATTCATGCGCATGATGGAACTTTCACAGCAGGGTTTTCATTGCAGCCAGATAATGATGATTATTGCACTGGAGGCACAGGGCAGGACAAATCCGGACCTTGTCCGTGCAATGTCGGGACTGCTCGGGGGCGTGGGCTTTTGCGGAAAGATTTGCGGCACCCTGACCGGCGGCGCATGCATGATAGGACTGTATACGGGCAAAGGTACGCCAGAAGAAGAACCGGACAACCGCCTTTATCTTATGATGAGCGAACTGGTCGAGTGGTTCGAGAAGGAATATCAGTCCCTATACGGCGGGATCAACTGCGCCGACATCCTCCAGGACGATCCGCGCAACCGGCTTTCCCGATGTCCTCAAATGGTGATGGCTACAATCCAAAAGGTAAGGGAAATACTGTCGGCCAATGATTATGATTTCACTCAGGGGCGCTGAATATTTTATGATTCCGGTGAAAGGGGTGCGTATTGGAGATATCGGAGGGGCACAATGAAAAAAATATACCGTGAAATGGTGGAGCTGCTGCACAAGAAGGAGAACTTTGTTGTTGCCACCATTTTCGATCAGGCCGGCTCAGCTCCGCGAACGACCGGCGCCAAGATGCTTGTCAAAACAGACGGCACTATCAGTGGTAGCATAGGGGGAGGCCGTCTTGAAGCCGAAGCGATACAGGCTGCGCGAAATGTTCTGACCACCGGAAGACCAATAATCCATACTTTTTTACTAACAGGCGAAGATGCCGCGAGTATGGATATGATCTGCGGCGGACAGGGCCGGGTGCTCCTGGATTTCATCGATTCTTCTGACGAGAGCAACAGATTGATATTTGAAGAGGCATATGAGGTCATAGCACATAATGGAAGGGGGCGCCTTATTACCGCTCTTTTCAGCGAACAGAATCCTGCAACTCAGCATTTGCTTATCCCCCAGGATGGAAATGCTGTAGGAAGATTCGATGTGAGCGGGCAGGTAAAATCAAAGCTCGCCTCAGTCCCTGCAAGCGCTTCCGTCCGCACGGAAACGATAGACGATCAGCAATTTGTGATTGAGTTTTTGCGCAATGCCGGGACGGTATATATTTTCGGCGCAGGCCATGTATCCCAGAAAATCGCGCCGGTCAGCGAAATGGCCGGGTTTAAAACAGTGGTCCTCGACGACCGCGCCGAATATGCAAACCGCGAAAGATTTCCTTGGCAGACAGAAATCATTCTGCTGGAATCGTTCGACAGGCTGCCGCAACTTTCGGTTGATGAGGACAGCTACATGGTTATCGTCACGAGGGGACACCTTCATGATAAGACCATCCTGGCCCAGGCCTTGAAGACTGGTGCCGGCTATATCGGGATGATCGGCAGCAGGAGGAAACGAGACAAGATATTCGAAGCGCTCGCAAATGAGGGATTCGGCAAGAACGACTTTGACCGTGTCTATTCGCCCATAGGAACGGACATAGGGGCTGAGACCCCGGAGGAATTGGCGATCAGCATCGTCGGTGAATTGATAAAGGTAAGGGCTGCAAAGGAAAAATGCCGGTAGGACAAGATTTGGCCGCTGTAATACTCTCCGCCGGGGCCTCCTCCCGTATGGCCGAATTCAAGCCTCTGCTGCCGCTCGGCAACTCAACAGTTATTGAAACCGCGATCGGTACATTCAAACAGGCAGGCATTCCGGACATAACAGTGGTTGTGGGGCATCGAGCCGATGATCTGAAGGCTGTCCTGGACAGGGTGGACGGCGTGCGGTGTGTGACCAATGAGAAATACAGGGAGGGAATGTTTTCGTCTGTTATCGCAGGCATTCGATCCCTGAGGTCCGGAATCAAGGCTGTCTTCATTCTGCCGGCCGATATCCCATTGGTCAGGAGCGATACAATAGAGCTTATTGCAGAGACATATTGCAGGCGGAGGCCGCGAATTTTTTATCCCACATATAAGAAAAAGCGCGGACACCCTCCGCTCATACCGGCGCAACTGTTCCCTGAAATCCTGTCGTGGACCGGGGTCGGCGGACTGCAATCGCTTCTGGAGAGGCATGATGCCGAATCGATGGAAATCGAGGTCCGGGATGAAGGAATTCTGCTGGACCTCGATACCCCGGAGGACTACGAATCTGCATGCAAGGCATATGGGCATGGCGGCAAACGCTGAGGAAATAATCGCTCTTACCGAGAGCATCTGTCCGGCATGTTTGACTCGTATTCCGGCCCGGCGCATCGCCGAAGGTGAAAATGTATATCTCGACAAAACATGCCCTGAACACGGCAATTTCAGGACGATAATCTGGCGCGGGCAACCTTCGTATTCCTCGTGGTCGGTACCAAAGTTGCTGTCTCATACGACTGTCTGCGCAACCAGTGTTGACAGGGGTTGCCCATACGACTGCGGACTCTGCCCCGATCACCGCCAGAGCACTTGCTGTGTTCTGCTCGAAGTCACACAGCGCTGCAATTTAAGATGCCCGGTCTGCTTTGCCTCAGCCGGACGTGAATGGGGCGATCCGGACATCGGGACTGTCGAAGGCTGGTACCGCATGCTCATGGAGAGTGGAGGCCCTTACAACATTCAGTTGTCCGGGGGCGAACCGACAATGCGTGACGACCTGCCGGAGATAATCTCATTGGGCAGATCGCTGGGCTTCAGCTTCTTCCAGCTGAATACCAACGGTGTACGGCTGGCGGAAGATGCTGCTTATGTCCGAAGCCTTAAAGAAGCCGGGCTCGGGTGCGTCTTCCTCCAGTTCGACGGGACCAGCGATTCAATCTACGAGAAGGTCCGCGGCAAGGCGCTGCTTGACATCAAAAGGGCGGCTATTTTACATTGCAGGGAAAATCAACTGGGGGTGGTGCTAGTCCCGACACTTGTGCCCGGCATTAATGCCGGCAATATCGGCGGAGTCATCGAATTTGCCGTCAAAATGATGCCGACCGTGCGCGGCGTTCATTTCCAGCCGATGAGCTATTTCGGCAGATACCCGAAGGCGCCGGCTGATTCAGATCGCATTACGATCCCTGAAATTATCACAGAGATCGAGATTCAGACTGGAGGAATGATAAAGTCCGCGGACTTCCATCCACCTAAGGCGGAAAATGCTTATTGCTCATTCAGCGGCAGCTTCGTTCTTATGGAGAGCGGCGAGATGAAGCCGCAGAGGAAAGCGGACGCCGGATGTTGCTGCACTCCGGTTGTCACGGCTGACGGGGCCAGGAGGGCACAGCTTTTTGTTGCCAGGCGATGGACCGCAGGAAACGACGGCATGCAGACAACCCGGGGCACTGTTAACAAAGAGGCGAGCTCTGTAATGAAAATTGACAGCCTCGATGCATTCCTGGACCGTGTCGACAAGTATTCTCTCTGCATATCCGGAATGGCCTTCCAGGACGTCTGGAACGTGGACCTTGAGCGCCTTCAGGAATGTTTCATTCATGTTGTCAGCCCGGACAAAAGGATCATTCCTTTCTGCGCATATAACTTGACGAGCAGTGCGGGAAGACCGCTTTATCGCAGAGCTTGTTTATAACCTATGTTTAAGACGGACATTGAAATAACTCCTCTTGATGCCTGGATATCTCAAAAGATCGTAAATGTCGGACATACTCTGTCGAAAGAAAGAATTGAAGAATACCAGCTTGTTAAGTTGCGTGAAACGATTGCACGTGCACGGTCAGCCAGCCCTTTCTACCGCAACCTTTTTCAGGGCATCGAAAGCAACATCAGGACATTAGATGATTTGAAGCGCTTTCCATTCACCACGGCCGAAAATATAAAGGAACACTCTCTCAGGTTTCTTTGCGTGTCCCAGGACGATATAAACCGGGTGGTGACCCTTGATACCTCCGGCACGACCGCTAACCCCAAGCGACTGTATTTCACGTCTTCAGATGTTGAGCTTACTGTTGATTTTTTTCAGCACGGGATGTCAACGCTTGCAGGAAGCGGCGACCGGGTCCTTATTTTGCTGCCCGGCGAGAGACCGGGAAGTGTTGGTGATCTGCTGGCAGTTGCGCTGAAACGCCTGGGGGCAACGCCGGTGCCGCATGGCATTGTCCGCAATATGCCAGAGACATTGAAAATAATGGCGCGGGAAAACATTAATTCGATTGTCGGAATTCCGGTCCAGGTGTTGTCTCTTGCCGGATATGCAGATGCCGCTGATATCAGGATCGGTCTCAAGAGCGTCCTGTTGAGCACCGATAATGTCCCCGCAACTATAGTGAGTGAGTTGAAGCGGTTGTGGGACTGCCGGGTCTTTGAGCATTACGGCATGACCGAAATGGGCCTTGGAGGCGGCGTGGAGTGCGCGGCACACGACGGATATCACCTGCGTGAAGCGGATTTATATTTTGAAATAATTGACGAGAGGGGCAGTCCGGTAGCAGACGGACAGCAGGGCGAGATTGTGTTTACCACCCTGAATAGACAGGGCATGCCCCTGATACGCTATCGCACCGGAGATGTTTCACGTATTATTCCCGGTCCATGCCGGTGCGGGAGCATAATCAGGCGTCTTCAGAAAATTGCCGGAAGGATAAACGGACATGTGGAAATCGGGGACATGCGTTTGGGGATGCCCGATCTCGATAAACAACTGTTCGGTGTGCCTGGAATAATAGACTTTTCCGCGTCCGTCGATTCTGCGCAAAATACAGGAAGGCTTGTGATCCGGGCACTGACTGTCGGCAAAACGGGGCAACATTCCGCAGCATACCTTTTGGCGGCGCTCGATAGAATCCAGGCAATATATGACGCACGAACCCGGAATGCCTTAAAGATTGATGTCCGGACCGTTAAGTGCAACGGTTCTCTCCCTCCGTATACCGGGAAACGACTAATCTCGGTACTGCACTGAATGATGGCTGAACGGAGAATATATTTAATCAGGCATGGGAGGATTAAATTGCCTGACGATGAAAAGAGATACATAGGGCAGATAGATCTGCCGCTGAGCGAAGAAGGCGTCAGGCAGGCCGCTCTTCTGCGAGCAAGGCTTGACAGCGAGGACATATCTTCAATCTATTGCAGTGATCTAACGAGAACAAGGCAGACGTCGGAGATAATTGCCGCCGGCAGAGACATCGAGATTATTGAACGACCAGGACTGAGGGAAATAAATCTCGGCGAGTGGGAAGGCCGAACCTTCGCGGAAATAGAGCAGAGTTTCCCCGAAGCCTTCAGGGCGCGCGGCGAGGATATCAAAAATTATCGCATTGCCGGCGGCGAAAGCTTTGCAGAGTGCAACACCCGTGTCATTGCGGCCTTCGGTGATATAATATCGTCGTCTTCCGGACATATAGTTATTTGCGGGCACGCCGGGGTCAACAGGCTGATTCTCTGTCATGTATTGGGAATACCGATTCGCTATCTGTTCGGGATAAAGCAGGACTATGGCTGTATCAACATTATCAGGCATACCGATACGACATTGCAACTCATAAGCGTTTGTGGCGGGGATTTTGATAACAAATCCGCCCGAAATAAAGGGGGCTCAGATCTGTTTTGACGCCTCGTTCTGCTCCATGATCTTCTTCATGAGCCGGTCGTATTTATCGTGGCCGACGCACTCCCGCGCGGCTGGGCACCACTCGATGCATGACATCACCATGTCCCGCGTGATCGTCTTTCCGCAGCCCTTACAGACCATATCCGGCTCATCCGACCATATCTCGTTTCTGTGGTGGCAGAAGACGCATACCAGATCGTCCGGCGAGGGGCTCGTTATCTCTTTGCTTCCGGGGCAGCTCTCTTTCATGATTATATTTTATCATCGGGCGTTTCGGCCCGATATGACTTAAGTCAAAAAAATGAGATATCGACGTTTGCGGCTACGAATTCGAGATGCATGTTTCCATACAGCGCAGACTGAAGTATCCGCCTCTCGCGCACTGAATTAGCCCTTGTGTCGTATGTTTTAGAGCGGCAATGAAAAGCATATTCTGTTTATTGGAAAATTGTCTTGTCTGATTGGCAGCCCTGAAAACTCAGACAGTGCGCTTCAATTCGAATACTTCAGTCTGTGCAAACCAAAAATAAAAAAAGACTGAGGATATTATACCATCGGCTCTTTCACCTCGACCGGAACGCCCCATAACCCTGAAATATCAGACTTGCTCTTTCCATCTTTTGAAGAGATCATGCTCTACGCCGAAACTGTCTAGGACCTTCCCGGCCACAAAATCGATGATGTCGTCAAGGTCTTTTGGCCCGTGATAAAAGGCCGGCACGGGAGGAGCTATGCGCACGCCGAGCCTTGCAAGCTTAAGCATATTTTCGAGGTGTATGGCGCTGAAAGGCATCTCACGCGGTGAGAGAAGCAGTGGCCTTCCCTCCTTGATCGTTACGTCTGCCGCCCTTTCAATAAGGTTGTTTGCATAACCGTTTGCAACTGCGGAAAGTGTCTTCATCGTACAGGGCACGATCAGCATTCCGTCGGTCCTGAAAGAGCCGCTCGCCGCTGGAGCTTCCATATCCTTATCTTCATGGAAAAAAATCCGGTCGGTCGCAAAGTGTTTTCTGACCGCATTTTCCGTATCCACAGACCAGTCGATCCCGGTCTCTTTAAGTATGATAGGAAACGTATTTTGCGATATAACAAGATGCACGCGAGATGTCTTGAGCAGCTCCCCAAGCACTCGAATGCCAAAGATCGGGCCGCTTGCGCCGGTGATCGCGAGAATATATTTTTTCATATTTCTATTATAACGGAATTTTCGGGCAGTGGGACATCTGCATTTGTTCGTCGCTGCAGCCGGGTTTAAAGCTCTGACCGGAAAGAATTCTGTGGTACAATAATGCATGCCGGCTAAGTACCACAGCCTGGGTCTGAAATACAGCCTTTCAGTGGGATTCATTATTCTTTGCTCCTGTGCAATCTTCACGCTCGTCTTCTACCAGTTTCTGAAAAACCAGGCTGTCACAGAGGCAAAAGAGCGCACCCGTCTTATTATGTATCAGGTTAAAGCGCTTGGTGACTATGTCCGTGATAGCCTTAGGCCTACCATTTACCGCGAACTTATGCGCCATAATGCGCAGGATGCCTTTATTATCGAGGCCATGTCTACGACTCATGTCAATATGGAGGTGATGCGGCGTTTCAACAAGGAGGTTACCGAATTCTCCTATCGCCGCATGTCGGACAGTCCGAAGAACCCGGCCAATATGGCCGATTCTTTCCATCAGGGTCTGCTTATGTATTTCCGTAATCACCGGGACGCTAGCGAATGGGCCGGCATAATAGACACTCCGGGAGGCAAGTTTCAGATGGAGGCACGTCCTATTGTCATGGAATCGGGGTGCCTTCTCTGTCATGGTGAACCTGCCGTGGCACCACGGGAGCTGTTGCGTCTTTACGGGACGGCCAACGGGTTCGGATGGCAGGTCGGATCGGTAATTGGCGTAGATACAGTCGCTGTTCCCCTCGATGTTACCATTGCTCGTGTGAAGAGCATAGCACTCGACCTGTTTATTTTCGGCAGCACGTCACTGGTCGTGCTGTTTTTTGCGCTTCACGGCACTTTTCGATATCTGGTATCGCGGCCTTTGAATGAGCTGTCGGGGGTCTTCAGGCGCATAGCAGCCGGCAGCGAGCCTTTGGGCAAAAAGACCTTTACGGTTCGCAACGATGAAATAGGCCTTCTGACTGGGTCGTTCAACACCCTTGCAGGCCATCTGCTCGAAGCCCAGGAGAAGCTGAAAAGGACGGCGGAAATCGAACGCCAGATGATGGAAACGGAGAAACTGGCGTCACTCGGGCAACTGTCGGCAGGTGTAGCACACGAAATCAACAATCCCCTTGGAGGCATAAAACTCTGTTTCAACAATCTTCTTAATACGCCAATGGACGAGGCGACGAAGCAGCAGCATATAGCTGTCATCAATTCGGGGTTCGACCGCATCCAGAATATAGTACGGCAACTGCTCGACTTTTCGAAAAACAGTCCCCTCAGTCTATCGGTGCATTCCATCAACCAGATAATTGAAAACGTGCTGACCCTTTCGGAATATACACTTTCAAAGAGAGACATCAGGATCATAAAATATCTTGCACAGGACATTCCGGACCTTAAGGTGGATGCCAACAAGATCGAGCAGGTTTTTCTAAACCTGTTCATAAATGCAGCGCAGGCTATGGGCCACGGAGGGGAGCTTTCGATTACTACACGCTGCGATGAGCTTTTCTGTTATATTTCAGTATCCGATAACGGGCCCGGAATTCCCGATGATATCAGGCCCAAGATCTTCGATCCGTTTTTTACTACAAAAGGAGTCGGACAGGGCACCGGTCTCGGGCTTACGGTAAGCAAAGCGATCATCGAACAGCATGATGGCGCGCTTACAATGGAATCGTCTCCAAATGGTACAACTTTCAGGATAGCATTGCCATTGAAATGAAACGCAACAATATACTCATTATCGAAGACGATCCGATCATGCAGCTGGGAATGGTCCATTTCCTGAAGTCGGAAGGTTATGCCGTAACTGAGAGTTCCGACGGGGAAGATGGTCTCGCCAGGCTGATGTCGGGATCATTCGACCTTGTCATCACCGACCTCAATCTCCCGGGGAAGAATGGTCTTGACGTCCTGCGCGGGGCAATGGAAATTTCGCCGCGTCCCGGGGTCATCATTGTAACTGCTTATGCAGAAGTAAAAGGCGCAGTAAGCGCAATCAAAGAAGGGGCCTTCGATTACATAGCCAAACCATTTTCGAATGAAGAGCTTCAGATAGCCGTGGACCGTTATTTCGCGTTTCAGAGCCTCGAGGACGAAGTCACCCGTCTCCGTAAAACGCTTATGGAAAGGGGAAGTATCCATAATATCATAGGTGTCAGCCCCGGCATGATGGACGTCTTCGACAGGATATCCGCAGTCGCCGGCACTGATGTTCCTGTGCTTATTCTGGGTGAGAGCGGCACCGGCAAGGAGCTTGTCGCAAATGCCATACACGGGTCAAGCATGAGGAGCTCAAAGCCGCTTATCAAAATAAACTGTGCGGCCATTCCGGAAAATCTCTTCGAATCCGAGCTGTTCGGTCACGAGAAGGGTGCTTTTACCGGCGCCGCCGAAACCAGAAAGGGCAAATTCGAGTTTGCGGACGGCGGGACCATCTTCCTGGACGAGATCGCCGATATCCCCCTTGTCCTCCAGCCAAAGCTCCTGCGCGTGCTTGAAGACCAGATGGTGACAAGACTGGGCGGGAATGAACCGATCAAGGTGGATGTCAGAAGCGTATATGCCACAAGCAAAAACCTCAGGGAGCTCGTAGCTGAAGGAAAGTTCAGGGAGGACCTTTTTTACCGCATAAACGTAGTGCCTGTCGCGCTGCCGCCGCTCAGGCAGAGGAAAGAAGACATCCCGTATATCATCGATAATTTCCTTAACTTATTCAGGGAAAAGTTCAACAAACCCGGTGTCGTCATTTCCCAGCCCGCTTATGACGTCCTTTTAGCGTACAATTATCCCGGCAACGTCCGGGAACTGAAACATGCGATCGAGCGTGGGGTAGTGCTTTCAAAGGATGACATGATAGAAGTAACGAATCTGCCCGATGAGATAGCGGGGACATCCCCCATAACCCCTTGCATCAACGGAAACCTGTCCCTCGAACAAAGCATCAGATGCTTCGAAAGGCAAAAGATCAGCATGGCCCTCACAATATCCGGAGGCAAAAAGATGGAGGCCGCCCGCAGCCTCGGCATCAGCAGGAAAGTGCTCTGGAAGAAGATGAAAGAGCATAACCTGGAATAGGACTGCAACTGGAAAGAGCTCGGTAGCACAAGCTTGACCGCTCATCCGTGCTCAACTCCACCTCCAAGTCACCAGTTCAGCAGATTTGCTATGATCTATAATTACCGCTAAAAACGTCGATTTTGTGCTTCTTTAAACAGATCGAGCTGCATGCAACGGGTACGTGCAGACCCTATGATTAAAAAGTAGAAGACAAGTCCCCCGATTGGGTATGTTGTATCTGGACGATTCAACAAACCGACAGAAGGAGGACTTGTCATGAATAAGATTAGCAGACTCAGTTTTAAGGGTCAACAGATTTAT
>DATJOY010000250.1:0-8936 GCA_035506695.1 Dissulfurispiraceae bacterium | reverse complement strand
TTTCAGCCAGACCAAGCAATTCGTCGAGCACGGCTTTGGAAAAAGGGGCCGCTTCAGCCGTTCCCTGGATTTCCACAATCTTGCCACCGCCGGTCATCACCACATTCATGTCGACGTCGGCCGAGCTGTCTTCCGCATAGCATATATCGAGCAGCGGTTCGCCCCTAACAACACCTACGCTCACCGCCGCAAGATTGTCCGTGATCGGGTTCCTGGAAATCAACCCTTTTCCGAGGGCTGCAAGAACGGCATCGTGAAGGGCCAGGTATGCACCCGTAATGGAAGCGGTGCGCGTGCCTCCGTCTGCCTGTATCACGTCGCAATCGATCCAGATGGTGCGCTCGCCCAGCAACTCCTGCCGAACAACCGCGCGCAGGGCACGCCCTATAAGACGCTTGATCTCCATAGTCCTGCCGCCGGTCTTGCCCAGCGTGGCCTCACGCGCCGTTCGTATGTTGGTAGCGCGGGGGATCATGCCGTATTCGGCGGTGATCCAGCCCTTTTTCTGGTCCCTGAGAAAAGAAGGGACCCTTTCCTCGATTGATGCGGTGCAAATCACCTTTGTATCGCCCATCTCGATAAGGACCGATCCCTCAGCCGGTTTGATATAATTACGTTTGATTCTCACTTTGCGCAACTCGTCATGTCTTCTGCCGTCAGGCCTCATTTGTCCTCCGGGAAAATTTTTATGTTATAACCGTATCTTTTCGATGTCACCGATTTCACAGCCAAGGAACCGTCCGCCGATGGAGATGAACTTTTCCGTCGAATCCGTCACAAAAAACCTGCGTGTTCCGGGTCTGCCGGATGTGTTCAGCAGCGGCCCTTCGCCGAGCACGCTCTTCAGGGCCTTTCCGGTTTCCACAGCCGAATCTATAATCGAGATGCCGTTCATCACTTCACTGATAATATTTTTCAGCAGGGGATAGTGGGTACATCCCAGGACTATAGTGTCGATCTCCCTGCCGCTAAGGGTTGCAAGATATCTTTCCGCCACCAGCCGCGCTATGTCGCCTTCGGTCCAGCCCTCTTCTACAAGGGGGACAAACAGCGGGCAAGCCAGTCCGAAGATTTCGATCGACTCATCCAGCTCCTTTATGGCCCTGAAATATGCACTACTCCTGATGGTAGCCTCGGTGCCGATAACCCCGACCCTTTTATTCTTCGTTGCGGCCACAGCCGCCCTTGCACCGGGTTCTATAACACCGATAACAGGAACTGCTACGCGATCCCTGATCTCAGACAGACTGATGGCAGACACCGTGTTGCATGCCACTACCAGGACCTTGATATGCCTGCTCATCAGGAAATCGGTGCACTCGAAAGAATAGCGGGCAACTGTTTCCGGTGATCTCGTACCGTAAGGGACCCTCGCGGTATCGCCGAGGTAAATAATGTCTTCGTGGGGCAGCATGCTGCTGACTTCCTTGAAGACCGTAAGCCCGCCGATGCCCGAATCGAATATGCCGATTGGATTATTGTTTGACATGCCCTGTCAATACCAGACCGATTCCCTCAGCGGCAGCAGCGACAGCATGTGTCCGCCGACGCTATCGATCTCCCGCCCTTCTACAAGCAGCTTCACATCGCTTATGCCGGGTATATTGGCGGCCAGGGTCTGGTAGAAAGACTTGAGCAGATAATATTCATGGCGCGCATCGCCCTGAAAGTTTCTCCGGAATTCATCCGAAAGATCGACGTACAGGATTTTGTTGCGGTCTTCATAGACGCTGCGCACCACAGTATTCTTCAGCCCGGACTTGAAGCCGGCGAAATATTCCTGCAATACGGACTCGGCAAGCTTCACGGGCAGAGTATTGCCTGCAAGGGTCTTTTCCTCTTTTATCAGGCCGGCATCACCCGGATGGAAGATAGTAACGGGCACTTTTATATCTGCCGACGTAGGCATCGTGAAATCCTGTCTGCCTTGCCGCTCGGAATCCTCGACGAGCGGTTTTTCGTTACGAAAATAATAACGCGATGTCAGCCATCCCGCAACTGCCGCCATTATAAGGACGACTGTAACTATCACGATCTTTCTCTTCATGGACATCTTTTTCGCGATTGTTTCTGCCATTATATCCTCTCGGGCTTGCTCCCGCTTTTGCCGCTGTCCACCTTAGTATCGGGCTTGCTTTCCGGCTTCGGAGGGGCTGCAGGCTGTCTTTCCTCCCTGGAGACTGCAAGCCCTCTCAGGATAGCAGACAGGAGTCTCTCCTTGTTCCTTTTTTCATAGCTGAACTCATCAGGGTTCGGCAATTCCACAAGTATGGAGGGGGCCCTGCTCTTTACCAGCAGAGAGAGCGGCAATGTCTCCCGTGAGACACTGACAGAGAATTCCTTTTCCATGCTGCGCGCGATCGCATCGGCTACGCCCCTGGACATCTCGATTTTCTTCTGGTCGGCTGACTTTCCCGCGGCGGTTTCAGTCCGGCCGGCAGTTCCCTCCGGGTTTGCAGGGACGGTGTAGATAACGGGCACCTTGGTAGAAGATGCATGCAGGCTTATCAGGATATCAGGGGTCCTCTTATTCACAAGAACGGCCCTTTCCTCGATCGACATGACTTGGTCGCTTTTTCTCAAAAGGACCGCCTCCTTGCCGCTCTTCGAGAGGATGCCCGCAAGTTCCCTGGCAAAAGCAAGGACAAAATCTTTTTCGACGAAACGATTGCCCTTGATGCCATAATCGTAACCACCGTGGCCCGCATCGATCACAAAGTATCTGAACGAAATCTGCTCTGCAGACGGCCTGACGGGTGGCGTTTGAGGAGCGGGATCTTTAGGCGCGGCAGTAAAAAGGGCATCTATAACAACCCTCGACGGCGATTGGAGCTTCATTACCTTGATATCTTCGGCGTTCGGGACGGTGACGAAGCATATGCCGTCCTTTGCAACCAGATTTACCGACTTAATGATCTCGACCGGCCTATCACTGACAGTAACCCCATTATCAGTTGCAAAGGAGACGCCGGACTTTTTCTTTTCAACTTCTGTACTGCTGGTTTTGAATTCGATCCTGACCGTTTTGTTCTTTGTAAAGATTACGGATGCATTCCTGGCCAGGGATTCGTCGGCTGTCAGCACTATCCTGACATAGTCCTGATGCCTGACAGCACGCACCCTGACAGCGGACGATGCAGGTTCCTGTGCCACGGAAAGCGCGGAACAGACAAACCCCATAAGCCCGAAAATCATAAGGAGGCCGGCGAAAAATGATCTTTTATTCATAACATGTATTATAGAGCATAAAACCACTCAGCTTTATATTTAACCACACATATCACGGGTCGATCAAGGATATCGGGCATTGGCGCAGGGGGTGCGAAAATATGCCTGCCTGCAGCATGGAGAGGAGACTTGACCCGTCCGGTGAATTAGGAGAGAATATAAGAGTGTTACGTTGATCGGTGATAACTTTCAAACAGGGGGTCGCGATGAGAGCTGATAGGATACTGCAAATGGTTCTGATATTCTTGATCATGTTGCCTTCGATATGCTCCGCGTCAAACTGGATAACATTCGGCACCTCCCGGCAAAATGGTCTGACCTGGCAGTATGACAAGGACGGCGTAATTTATTTCCAGGACAGGAAATTCATGGGGATACAGATTCCCGTAAAAAAAAGAAAATTCCAGAGGATCTGGATCAGATCGTCCGGCGACGCGACCGAACGTCTTTACCAGGTTGATCTCAACTGCAGGGACCACACCGCCCGGATTAAGGATGATGGGGGGAAGACCCTCTACAGCGAAAACTCTATGGACTATCTTTATGACAAGCCCATACCGCCGGATTCCGTGCTGGACATGCTCCAGAAGGCGGTCTGCAAATAAGGGCGCTCTGATCCTCGCATCTTTGCCCCGGTGTTTAGACGATTTCAACCCGCATCTTGACAAAGCATTTCTGCCTTCCTTATAATTGAGATAGAGTCTCAATATCATTTATTGCCCCGAGGGAGGACATCCTGGAAACCTGCAAACAGAAGCGCGGCGGCAAGAGCCACAAGGGAAGCGTCGGCAAGATCGCCCTTGTCGGCAATCCCAATGTCGGGAAGAGCGTTATCTTCGGCCTCCTCACCGGTAAGTATGTCACCGTGTCGAACTATCCGGGCACCACGGTCGAAATTACAAGCGGGAACATTTCCCTTGACGGCAGCCGGCTGTTGCTCATCGATACTCCGGGTGTCAACAGCCTCATCCCGATGAGCGAGGATGAAAAGGTCACGCGCGATATCCTTTTGTCCGAATGCCCTGCTGCCGTTGTCCAGGTCGGCGATTCAAAAAACCTGAAAAGGACCCTGCTGATCACACTTCAGATAGCGGAAATGGATATTCCCATGACCCTCGCGCTGAATATGATAGACGAGGCGAGGGACAAGGGGATCACAATAAATGTACCCGCGCTCAAAGATATCCTGGGCGTAAATATAGTCCAGACCATCGCCCCGCAGAAAAAGGGGATCAGGGAGTTGAAGGAGGCCATGCTTTTGCCGCAGAAAGCCGCGATCAGCCTTGATTACGGCCCGGTCATCGAAGAATATATAGACAAAATAAAGAAGCTCCTGCCGCAGACGGCAATATCGAAGCGTTCCATAGCAGTAATGATCCTGTCGGAAGACGACAGCCTCAGGGACTGGCTTCACGCAAATGTACGCGACAACGACCTTGTAAAAATCGAACAACTCAGGGACGAATGCCTTATAAAGTCGAAGGAACCGCCTGCCCAAATCATCAATAAAAAGCGTATCGAGACCGCAGAAGAAATATCAGGCAGGATCATTACAAAAGCGGCGCCATCGGGAGGTGCTGTCCTGAATTTCATAGGTAATGCAAGCATGCATCCTCTTTACGGCATACCGGTGCTTGTTCTGGTGCTTTACGGTCTCTATGAATTTGTGGGCGTGCTCGGAGCCGGCACACTTGTCGATTTCGTTCAGAACACAATATTCGGGGGTTACATAAACCCCATGGCGGCAAAGGTGGTCGAAACCCTTATCCCGATTCCGATCATACAGGAACTGCTGGTCGGAGAGTACGGACTAATTACAGTTGCAATTACATATGCGATAGCCATAATCCTGCCCATAACCGTCACCTTCTTTGTCGCATTTGCAATCCTTGAAGACAGCGGTTATCTGCCGCGGTTGGCAATTATGAGCAACAGGGTCTTCAACATGATCGGACTGAACGGCAAGGCCGTGCTGCCCATGGTGCTCGGACTCGGCTGCGGGACGATGGCCGTCATGACTTCGAGAATCCTCGAAACCCGGCGCGACAGGATCATTACGACCTTTCTGCTCGCCCTTGCGATACCGTGCTCGGCACAACTCGGAGTTATTCTCGGGATACTGGGGTCGCTCTCGCTCATGGCAACGATCATCTGGACGGCAAGCATACTTATAGTGCTTTTTGTTTCGGGGTTTCTCGCATCGAAGCTCGTATCGGGCGAAAGGACCGAATTTTTCCTTGAGATACCGCCGATCCGCATGCCGAACGCGATGAACATAATCATCAAAACCGCCGGCAGGGTGGAATGGTATCTGAAAGAAGCTGTCCCGCTCTTCGTACTCGGGACCTTCATACTCTTCCTGCTGCACAAGCTTAATCTTCTTGTCCTGCTCGAAAAGGCTGCTTCCCCGGTGGTCGTCAATCTCCTGCACCTGCCTCCCAAAACCACGGCATCATTTATCCTCGGTTTTCTGAGGAGGGACTACGGTGCGGCAGGCCTCTTCGAGATGGCGCAGCATGGGGAACTCACACCGGTCCAGTCAGTGGTGAGTCTCGTGACGATCACGTTATTTCTGCCGTGCCTCGCGAGCTTCTTCATGATCATCAAGGAGCGCGGCCTGAAAACAACGCTCTGGATCGTCGCGATTGTGTTTCCAGCGGCCTTTCTGTTCGGCGGATTGCTGAGCTGGCTGCTGAGATATTTCAACGTGAGTCTGTAATGGAAAAACACGAATTCGATCTGTTCATATCAGGCAAAGGGCTAAGGCTCACAAGGGAGCGGCAGGAGATCGTGAGCGAAATCCTGTGCAGTCGTGGACATTTCGCCCCCGATGACCTCTTCGTAAAGCTGAGGGCAAAGGGATCCAAAGTGTCGCGTGCTTCTGTCTATCGCACAATACCCCTGCTTGTCGAAGGCGGGCTCATCGCACAGGTGGAAAAGACGGACAAGCACGCCCATTACGAAAAAATATCTGAGAATTCTCACCATGACCACATGATTTGCACCGTCTGCGGACAGGTGATCGAATTTTATTCAAAACCGCTCGAACGTCTGCAGGAGCGGCTGTGCAAACGGGAAAACTTCAGGGGAGTGAGCCATTGCCTTGAGATTATGGGTGTATGCGAAAAATGCGCGGGCTGATTGCGCATACCCGAGACCTTGCCTTATAATCAAAACATGATCACTGTCATTCTTATAATGTCTCTGGCCCTTCTCCTGAACATTCCCCTCGGTTACCTGAGGAGCCGGTCCAGGAAATTCTCGGCCAAGTGGTTTATTTACGTTCACATTTCTATACCGTTAATCATCGCTGCGCGACTCCTGTCGCATACGGATTACCGTTTTATCCCGCTTTTTGTCCTTGCCGCTTTGGCAGGACAATATATCGGAGGCAGAATGGAGTTACCCCTGTGAAAGCGGTTTATCTCGTCAGGCCCGAGACCGTTGAAATCAGGGATGTCCCGGTACCGGAACCGGCACCCGGTGAAGTCCTTGTGCATATTAAAGCGGCGCTCACCTGCGGCACCGACCTGAAGGCCTTCCTGCGAGGACACCCGATGATCCCAATGCCCGGCCTGTTCGGTCACGAGTTCTCCGGCACGATAGAGACAACCGGCAAGAATGTAAAGAAGTTCAAGTCCGGAGATGACATAATGTCGGTCCATACCGCCCCCTGCCGGTCATGCAGATACTGCTCTGCCGAGCTATACAACCTTTGCGAGAATATCATGAGCACCAAGATTCTGGGCGCCTTCGCCGAATATATCGTAATCCCGAAGCACATCGTGAAACAGAATCTTTTTCTGAAACCCCCGCAACTGTCGTTTGAAGAGGCTGCTTTCCTGGAACCCCTTGCCTGTGTGGTCCACGGCATGAGCGGGCTCGATATCAAAAAGGGAGACTCGGTGCTGATCATCGGCACCGGCCCGATAGGGCTTCTGCACCTGCTCCTGGCAAAGATGAAAGGGGCCAGGGTCATGATAACCGGTCTCGAAAGGGACAGGCTCGAAACCGCCCGGCGCCTTGGGGCGGATTATATCACGTCGCCTTCGCTCCTTGTCGACAATATCGAAACAGCTACCGGTGGTATCGGCTTCGACTATGTGTTTGAATGCACCGGTCAGGTAGAGGTGTGGGAGAATGCAGTGAAGTATGTGCGCAGAGGCGGCACCGTCATCCTGTTCGGCGGCTGCAAACAGGGCACTATTGTCACCTACGACACATACCGCATTCACTACGACGAGATAACGCTGAAAGGTATTTTTCATTTCACACCCGAAGACGTGAGGGAGGCTTACAGGCTGCTCGGCAACGGCTCCATCAATGTCGCGCCGCTTTTGAGCGGCAGCTATCCTCTCGCAGACATCCGGAAACCGTTCGAACACCTGGCGCGGGGCAACGGAATCAAATACGCCATCATTCCGTAAAATCTACCCTATTTATTCACAAAATATGTGTCATAGCCTGAAGTGTTTGAATTGAAGCGCACTGTCTGGGTTTTCAGGGCTGCCAATAAGAAAATGCAATTCTGTCTATTAACGAAATGTTCATTTCACGATTGGCCCGGTTAAAGGAACAATGGCTAATTCAGTGCGCAAGAGGCAAATACTTCCGGCTGTGCTTTCAAAATTATTTGATAATAAAATCGGTTTGGGCGGTCAGGAGTTACAGGGTTAAGGACCCCTCATCTCCTCCACTATCAGTTGTGTCATGCTTCATGATCCAGATGGCGCCGAACTGGCCGTCCTGATATACCCTCCCAAGCCCCAGCCTCAATATCTCCAGAAGTGCCAGGAACGTTACAATGATCTGGACCCGCCTTTTGTCTGCCTCGAAAAGTACGTCGAAACGTACCGTATTTTCCTTCTCCAGTTTATCGACAATAGCGGCTATGCGGTCTTTCACCGTAAGCGTTTCCTTGGTGATTTTGACCTCTTCGGGCGGCGCCTTGCTGAGAATTTTATTCAGCGCCCCCACAAGATCGAAGAGATTGACCTCGAACAGTGCAAGTTCGGGCTCGATGGATGATTTGTCTATTTCCATCGGCGGTCTGGTAAAGGTGTTGATCCAGACCTCTTCTTTCTTCCTGAGCTCGCCGGCAGCTTCCTTGAATGCCTGGTATTCCAGAAGCCTCTGCACAAGCCCGGCACGGGGATCTTCATCTTCGCCGGTCTCGATAGTTTCATCCCGCGGCAGAAGCATTCGTGATTTGATATAGATAAGCGTGGCCGCTATAACAAGGAATTCGGAGGCTATCTCAAGATTAAGTTCGGTCATCAGTTCGAGATATTCGAGGTATTGCTTGGTGATCAGGGATATCGGGATATCGTAGATATCGAGCTTGTTTTCCCTGATGAGATGCAGCAGAAGGTCCATCGGTCCTTCGAAAACCGGCACCTTTACGCTGTAGACGTTGCTTTTGGCTGTTTCGGCCGCTTCCATAGTGAATAAGTTTAACGCAGCAATCCGGAAAACTTCAAACGAAGGATCGGCAAATCCATTAAGACATTCCGTTTGGGTGTGAAGACGGCACATTATTTTTCGGTAAAAGAGAATAGTCTCTGATCTGCTATTCGATCCCCGGATTATGATAATTACATTTATTTTCTTTGACTTCGCTGCGAACTGGATAACCCCGACCCTTTCACCGAAAAATAATGTGCTGCCTTCAATAACAAGCATGTCTGTAGAGAGAGGGAGGTGGTTGA
>DATJOY010000249.1:0-9212 GCA_035506695.1 Dissulfurispiraceae bacterium | reverse complement strand
TGGGGCTGCCCCCCTCCGGACGATATCATGGCAGCCGGATTCATAGTCACGTTAGGTGCCTGGTCTGTAAACTGTTTGGCCGAGGCGGCCGACGCCCAGACATTGCCCGCCGGGCTGTTCTGTGTGCCCGACCCCGAATTGCATTGCGGCATATGCGTATGAGACGGGATCTGAGTTGTGGTCAATGTAACCGTTTCAACGCCTCCAGTCTGGGCCAATGTATATCCGCTGCCTGCATGCACCGGAATGCGGCTTCTCAGGTCCGGCAAGGCAAAGGTAGTCTGTCCGTCACCGCCGTAAGTTGTGCCGATAAGATTAAAAAGCGCGTCATTCTCTGAAATAGGAAGCAGCTGTCCGTTGCATAATGCCCATCCCACCGGGGCAAAGTTGCCGCCAAACATCTTTATTTCACCGATATAAGGGTTGCTCATATTTTCATCCTCCCTGCAGCAAAGGTAACATTATCTGCTCACTCTTTCACTAACTGATTAAATACCGCTTCATATCTCATTCCGTCATGCTCCCTGGCGACCGGCACGATAAACAGCTCGAACTCGCCAAGACGCGGGTGCTCCATCCTGTAAATTCTCTGCGGGAGCTGAATTTCAAGCGGGCCTCGGAAAAGCAGCGTGTATATCCGCTGCCGTCCGACCGCCCGGAGTTCCGACACCTCGACTAATTCCATAGCGATGGCCTCGGGGCCGCCGTAATGGACCGCAAAGGTCGTATTCAGGTTCTCAGCAAACAAATCTCTCGTTAGGTCTTCGAGCATTCCGTCTCCCACTATGCGCACAGGTACGCGTTATGCCAGCCCGTGCGCACGGCAACACGCATACTCCTGAGGCGCCCGTCGAGGTCTGAAACAGGCTCCAGTCGCTCTGTTGCCGCATTTTCGGGGCCTTTGGTCCCGGCCCTGACTTCCCGCATATAAAGAGGCCCCGACATGGTGTTTGTCGCCGGGTCCATTTTCAGAGGGCCGCGAGGGCTTATGACATCGGCATGCGCCAATGCATCCGTGAATTGCGATATGGACGCGGATCCTTTCAACGCAGCCGCGATCAGGCCCGCGGTGTCGAATCCAAGGACGGCGAACGCATCAGGTGTCCGCCCTGTTCTTCCCTTGTATGCGGCGACAAATTGCCTGTTCTCAATTGATGGCAGGGCTGCCGACCAGGAGAAGCAGCTTTTTATCCCCCCGGCGGACAAGCCATGTTCGTTCAGTATTCCTTCATCAACCAAAAACGGTACGCCCGCAAGAGGGACACGACCTGCGAGTCCCGATGACGCAAATGCCCTCACAAAGTCCACGGCGTCGCGCCCCGAATAGAGGGCAAAGACGAAATCCGGACTCTTGCCTCGTATTTCCGACATCACTGCGGCCGGATTTTCTGTCCCGGGACCGTTGTGCGACACATGCGTTTCAACAACCGTTCCTCCCAGCGACTTGAAGCCGAGGCGAAATGAGTAGATGCTGTCATAGCCGCTCTCAAAAAGAGAGGAGGCGATGAAGACCCGTTTGCCCAAATGGCGCGCCGCCCACCTGCCCATGGCCCAGTTCGATTGCCATTGATTCAGTGTGCAATGGAAGGTTGTGCCGTTGAAATCGCCTTCCCGGACCATGCATTCGCCGACATTGCTGACTATCATGGGCGTGCCGGGGAAATAGTTGTCGAGCGCTGAGGCTGCGCTCGAGTTCGCAAGACATACGGCAAGATCTACCTTGTCCCTCTCAACAAGCTTTTTCAGGGAGGCATGGGGCATTGGCCGCGCGTTTTCCTCACGCACGATCTGCAGTCTTCCGCATATATCACTGGTTGCATCGAGGCGAAGGCCAAAGCCTGCCATAAAATTGTCCGCCATCAATGGGTATTGCATGGATTGGGGAAGCACCACGCCGATCTTCAGCGGCAGTCCGTCCCTCGCGCTTTCAAGCGCGAAAAGCGCCGACGGGATAGAGAGGGCGCCCGCCGCAGCCCCGGCAATCTTGAGAAAGTTGCGCCTGGTGATATGATTCATTCCGTTTCGTTCAGCCATGTCCGTCACTCCTTCATTGTTTGCCGGGGAATCGTTTCATCAAAACATAGACCCCCTGATCTTCTACAGCGACAAAGCCGAGGCGCAGGTAGAGCCGGAGCGCCCGGTTGAATTTTTCGACATAAATGGAAACCGCCTTGCCTTTCTGCCTGCCTTCAGCAAGGATTTCATCGAGCAGGGCCGTCCCCGTTCCATTGTTTCTATGTTCCGGAAGGACCGCGATATCGATGATCCTTATCTCATCTCCATGTTCGTGAATATACAGGCGCCCGACAGGCTCATCATTTTCAAGGATTATCAGGTAGTCAGCGTCGGGATAGATCGATTGATAATATGAATGCTGGGCGTTGAACTGCATGTTGGCAAAGGATCCCTTCTGCTCGTCGCTCCAGTCCACAAGTGCAAGTTCATCCGCGCGCGTACCCACATAGACACGCCTGAGAAAGTCCTCGTCTTCCTGTGTGGACGGCCTCAATGCAATTATGCGTCCGGCCTTTGATGTCAATGGGGTCTTCAAAATAAATACGCGCGATGGAAGTTCTGCGATGTTCCTTGATCGTAACGGCAATGTGGCCATCGACGATAACCTCGCTCTCGCGCCTTCACACATATGCACTAATTAACGACAGAATGTTATGTCTTGCGCTTATTAAACCATTATCTCCCGGCCCTGTCAAGCAGGCAGGATTAAATGTCATAATATAAAAATGTCCTCTGAAAATCCGGGCAAAAATAATGGTGAACAACGGGACCCCGATTTGTTTTTCACACCCCTGATGGTCATCTCCATGGTGATCTGGGGAGGAAGCTGGGTCTCAGCCAAGGTGATGGCAGCCCGCATGGCGCCGGAGGTGCTCTGTTTCTGGCGCTTTCTCCTGAGTTTTATAAGTCTTGTGCCGTACGTTGCATATCGCAGGCCGGCCATTACTGCTGCCGGTCTTGGATACAGTGTGCTTGGAGCCGTTTTTATGAGCGCCTATATGTATTATTTTTTCCGCGGGCTTGAGCATGAACTGGCCGGTGCGTCCGGGGTCCTCGTGACCTCGATGATACCCTTGATGACCCTGGTGTTTTCTATCCTGCTGCTCCGAAAGAAGGCCAGGAAACGGGATTGGGCAGGCCTCATACTGGGCATGCTCGGCGCTGCAATACTTCTCAGGCTTTGGACATTCGATCTGTATGTCCTGTTTCATGGCGACAGTCTTGTATTTGTGCTTTGCGCGGCCCTTTGGGGCATTTTAACAATCTGCAGCCAGCGCGCGGCAGAGACCATGTCGCCGTATCTTTTCAGCCTGATCGCTTACGGCCTTTCGACGCTTCTATTTCTGCCGGCAACCCTCAGGCAGGGGATTGGCGCAGTCTTCAACCAGGACATGCTCTTCTGGGTCAACCTTTTGTTCCTGTCGGTTTTGTCGGCAGGCTTTGCAACTACCGTATATTTCATTGCGGCAGAACGCCTCGGCTCATACAGGTCGAGCTCGTTTATCTTCCTCGTGCCTGCAAGCGCCGTAATGCTCAGTTTCTTGTTCCTTGGGGAGATCCCGAGGGTTGCAACAATCATCGGCGGAACCATAGCGGTCTGTGCCGTCTACATAATCAATCACTCCCCGACGAAAGAGAAAAATGGGACATAGTGAAATACTTATGCGGTAGCAGGTCACTTTTCGGGCGGAAGGGTCTGAGTTATCCGGTTCGCAGCATCCTTTATGAAAAATAGAGTAATCATATCGAAAAAAGTTTAAGTAATTGAACAAGGACTAATCTCTTCCGCCTGAAAGTGACCTGCTACCGCTTATGCCTGAGACTTCTAACAGCCTTCTGCTTTATGGTATTATATAAATCTATTTGAGTTCGGGGCGTAGCGCAGTTTGGTAGCGCGCACGGTTCGGGACCGTGAAGTCGGAGGTTCAAATCCTCTCGCCCCGACCATTTTCCCTCTTAATTTTTTCCTTTGTCTTTTCGCATTTTTCATGTAGAATCGTAGAATGATGGAGAAGATAATCGGCGTCATCGGTGCGGGACACGCAGATCCGCAATTGGCTTCCCTCGCAGAGGAAATCGGCAGGCTCGTAGCGCTCAAAGGAGCCCGCCTGATATGCGGAGGCCTCGGAGGCGTCATGGAGGCAGCCTCGAAAGGGGCCAGGGCTGCGGGCGGGATGACTATCGGAATACTGCCGTTCGACTCGACTGAAAAAGCCAACCCATATATCGATGTGCCGATCGCAACCGGTTTCGGAGAGGGACGAAATATCGTAATAGTCCGTACTGCCGATGTTCTTATAGCCGTTGGCGGGGAATACGGGACACTCTCGGAGATTGCATTTGCCCTCAGAATGGGCAAGCCGGTGATAGGCATCAACACATGGGATATTAGAGGCATAATTAAGGCGGACTCCCCTGAAATGGCGGTCAACAAGGCTTTCGAGCTGCTGTCAGAGCGCGGTTAAAGTCCGGTCGTTCCGATGGGAAATACGATAATCGTATCGCAAAAAAAAGAATCGAGTAATTTCACAAGGACTAATCTCTTCAGTCTTAAAGCGGTCCTCTGCCGGCAGTCTTCCAAGTTGAACAGGTTATTCATTTAAAGACGTATTGTGTTATAATTTTCGACTTACCTTCGAGCCCCCTTAGCTCAGTAGGATAGAGCACAGGTTTCCTAAACCTGGGGCCGCAAGTTCGAATCTTGCAGGGGGCACCAAGTTTTTATCAGGCAAAATATCATCCATAATACCCGTAACGAATCTCGCCTGCAGACCGGACTCATGAATAGGCCGAGACCTGCCGAATTGTCTTAAACATCAGGCGACAGACCCTTCAGGCTGCTTTAGCTCTGGCAAATCTTGTCGACTTTGCTTTTCTCTTTCGCGCCTCTGCCTGTTTCCTTTTTCTCTTGACGGAGGGCTTTTCGTAATGCCTTCTCTTTTTAATCTCCCTGAAAAGACCATCTTTCTGAAGCCTGGTCTTCAACATTTTCAAAGCCCTTTCTACATCATTTCCCTGTACCTTGATCTCCAAGAAATATTATCTCCTTTCCCTGTCTGACCTTATGCTTAGCAGGGAAGACTTCTTCAGTACAACTTTCAGATTAGTAACTTGTCCCGCACCTCCGTTTTGACAGACTGTCGGTAAGTCCTCTCATCGGGAGGAAAAGGCCCCTTCATAAAGAAAGAGCCCTTCGTGATTTCTACAGTTTTACGACGTTGATTGCCTTTGGCCCCTTGGGTCCCTTCTCGGTGTCAAAGCTGACCCTGTCCCCTTCGGAAAGGCTCTTGAAGCCATTGCCCTGGATAGAAGTATGATGTACAAAAACATCGCCTCCATCTTCACTTGAAATAAAACCAAACCCCTTGCTGTCGTTGAACCATTTCACTGTTCCCTGAGCCATTCTTGTCTCTCCTTGTCATGAAATATCCTGTGATCTTAACCTTAAAGATGATTTCAATAAAAAAGGCCACAAAGTTAAAAGTCTTTGTGACCTCACGCGAACGCAAATACCTTTAAAGTTACTTAATAGCTTAACAGATTCCCTCACATCCGTCAATGCGGGTGCATTTTATCATAGCAAAGAACTCTTGAAGCTATGGAGTGTAGGATAAGGCCGGTAGTGCGTCCTATCTTTGAGTTATTTCGCATACTTCGAGGACTACGGCGGCTTTCGACAACCTTGGATTCGCATATTCCAGAAGGGACCGTATTACGAAGCCATCGCCAACTTCACAAAAACGCTTGAACAGAACCAAAAGATACGTTTACATAGTACAGCCTCGGGTTTGCTCTATAATTCTTCCTAAGCGACGAGACTCGACTGCGGGTTTGTCCTACAGGATAATAGCCCTTTAGTCTTACAAAAATTTCAGTAATTTGCTGACTTTGCAATGGGTTTTGCAATTGATAATCTTTTTGTATGAATCATCATGTATTTATAGTTGTTACGCGAGAATTTTTTTCAGCCCTGACCTTAGTACGTCTAGAGGTAGTAGTAACAATGCGACGAGCGATTTTTTGTGTTAATAAGCTGAGCGGCTTGTGGCTGATAATTAATTTAGATCGCGGCAATTCAGGCTTGGAATTAATTGATAACAAACGGGCAATGTTTAACAACACTAAGGTGAAAGGAGGATTATCAGCAGGCAACTTTATCTTGAGCTTCCCGATGGTGGCTGCTGTTGTTTCGACATTTCGTTTGGTTAGATTTTGCTTGTCTCATAGAAACGAATTAGTTGTTGGGTCTAAAGCATTTTCAGATTTCCTGTCGAATACAGAAAATGCTTTTACCTCGGATATTTCGAATTGTATTTGGTTGGACGCCTTGCGTCACGATTTTGGACCGGCCGGATCGAGTTGGTGATTATGAGTTCGGTCAGTAAAGCGGCAATTTCATTAAATTAAATTCAACTGAAGGCTGCCGGATCTGATTTTGGCAGAATGGGTGAAAAAATGGCACAAAAGAAGACAAGTCAGTCAATTGAGCTTTCACAGATATTTCCTCTGGGAATTGCTCTAATTTTGGTGTTTTCATTGTTGAGTCCTAATAATGTCACCGCTTCCAGCGGTCCCAATATTAACATGACAAGCAACAGAGCGCTTAATAATCTGTTACAGTTCAAGGCAGGCAGTCACATCATCGGGTTTGACTCAACTAAGGCTTACTTGGTGGCGCCTGATCATGCCTTGACAGTTGAGTTTGTCGGTACAAAGGGCGTAGTGCCGAAGGCGGAATATGACACGGTTGCAGTGAATTCTTCGCATAAGGCCGGATTGCTGAAAAAAGTCGTCTACAACAATTTATGGGATGGTATCAGCCTTATTTATGAGGCAACGAAGACTGGAGTAGCTGAAAGTTCTTATTTTATAGAGGCCGGTGCTGACGTTGCCAACATAAGGCTAAGGTACAATGTCCCGGTTGAGAAGCAGGAAAACGGGGCGCTTAAAGTGGTTTTTAAAACAGGCTACCTAACCGAGTCTGCACCGATAGCATGGCAGGAAATCAACGGCAGGCGTATACTAGTTGAAGTGGCATTCAAGGTGTCCGGGAACGAGGTTGGGTTCAAAACCGGCAAATATGACCACAACAAACCTCTTATAATTGACCCTGTATATTCGTGGAATACCTTTTATGGTTCAGGCGATGGTGATGATGCTTACGCAATAGCGGTTGACGGAAGCGGCAATATCTATATGACAGGTTACAGCATCACGCCCTGGGGCACGCCGATTAGTACTTTTACCGGCGATGGATTCAATGAGTATATATTTGTTCTCAAACTCGACAACACCGGGACATTAAAATGGAATACCTTCTACGGTTCCAACAGTGGTGATGCCGGTACCGGCATAGCAGTCGACGGCGTCGGTAATGTTTATGTCACAGGGTACAGTTTTGGAACTTGGGGAACGCCACTCAATGCGTACAATGGCGGTGCACTTGGCGCCATTTTTGTCCTCAAACTCAATAGCAGTGGAGCATATCAATGGAACACCTTCTACAGTTCCGGCAGCGGTGATGCGGGCCAAGCTATTGCGGTAGACAGCAGCGGCAACGCATATGTAACGGGATATAGCTCAGGTACTTGGGGATCCCCTGTGAATGGTTATAGCGGCGGTACTGCCGACATCTTTGTCCTTAAACTGGATAACAGCGGTATATATCAATGGAACACCTTCCTTGGGTCGGGCATTGATGATGAAGGCAATGGCATAGCGGTCGATGGCAGCGGCAACTCATATGTCACCGGATTCAGCACGGGGACTTGGGGGACACCCATCAATGCATACACTGGCAGCGGCGCAGACAATATTATTGTTCTAAAGCTCGGCAACACGGGAACCTATCAGTGGCATACTTTCTTCGGGTCTGGCGTTCAGGACGACGGAAACAGTATAACGGTTGACAACAGCGGCAACCTGTTTATCACCGGTCACAGCTACGGGTCCTGGGGTAGCAACATCTTAAATCCATTTAGCGGGGCTTCAAATGGTGATATATTTGTACTGAAACTCGATGGCAGCGGCGCATATAAATGGAACACCTTCTATGGATCGACGAACGGTGATGCCGGCTATTCGATATCTTTGGACAGAAGCGGGAGCGTTTATGTTGCCGGCGACTGCAGCGGGAGCTGGGGGAGCAACATCTTGAATGCATTCAGCGGCGGAGCTGTCGATATTTGCATGCTGAAACTTGATACAAGCGGGACATATCAGTGGAACACATTTTACGGGTCTGGGAATACGGATGAGACAAATGGCATAGCTGTTGATGCAAGAGGCAATGTACTCGTTGCCGGAGAAAGCTTCGGGACCTGGCAGACGCCGTTCAATCCTTATAATGGCGGCACCTCTGGTTCGGCCGGCAACATTTATGCTCTGCAGCTTCAGCCCAGCACATGTTCTGTTTCGGCTGTGAAAATTGCCGGTACCAATAATACGTTCAATTCGCTTCAGGGGGCATATAATACTGCTGCCTCAGGACAGACCCTGATGATCCAGGCGCTGACATTAACCGAGACGGTAAGTCTGAACAGGGGCAACGTTGACGTAATACTTCAGGGCGGCTATGAATGCAACTTCCCTTCGGTACCACCCGGCTGGTCGACTATAAGTGGAAGTATAACCATCAGCGGCGGATCTGCCACAGTTGACGGATTGATAATTCAATAGCTATGATTATAGCGGTTAGAACGAAAGTCGAAACATTAGGCGCTATTAGCATGACAACAGTGAAAAGCATTAGGCCAATCGCGAGTGGGATAAAACCGTCTGTAGGTAGCAGAATAGATAGGATAAGTAATGAGTATTTGCGTTATTAAAAAGTACTTGATAATTTATTCAAGTTTATCTATACTTTAGCAAGGAGGTCACTAAGGGATAGAGTAACAGTTAATGCGTGATAATTATCTGGATAGGATGCCCAATGGGCGATAGAAAGCAATATAATTGAAATTAGGAGGAAAATTCATGAGAACCGGAAGAATTATCAGTCTTGCAGTGATCTGTATAGTTGCAATGGCTCTTGTACCGTTTACTGTCTATGGCGCGGACAAACTGCTGGTAAAGGACGCAAGCAGCAATACCGTTTTTAAGGTGCAGGATGTGGGTACTACTAACATCGTTGCAGACGGCACAGTTAATAATCCTAAGCTCATTGTTGATGGTGCTGCCGATAGTCAGACTGTCAA
>DATJOY010000248.1:0-9535 GCA_035506695.1 Dissulfurispiraceae bacterium | reverse complement strand
GAAAGCACAGTGGCCAGTAGGCCCGGGCCGAACCCACCTGAATAGGCACTGAACACAACCGGGATGATGAAAAGAATCATTGCCGGCCGATCAAGGTATGGCCCAAGCCCCCACCGCACCAAAGTCATAAATATGGTAAATGCAATAGCTAAACCATAGTTCTTTAGCGATGAATGGATTGCCGGCTTCCAGTTAGCAGACATAGTTCCCCCATATTTTCCCTGCTGCAGCCAAGAAACTGTGATTATTCCCCTTCATTACTTTACGCACTCTGCGGAAGGAAAAACAATACACGGTCGAGATGCAGCACAGCTTAGTGCATGACGAAGAGATGGCGATTTTCCGGCTCCTCTGGTTATCCCCGGTGGATCTTTCTGATCAAATCGCCTTTTCGCAGACCATCAGGAGCTCCGACCAAGACTGTTTCGCCGTATTGTGCGGATACAGCTTCTATCCCGTCTTCGTAGCGCAGCGACTGCACGGTAATTGCCTTTCCTTCGAGACCGGGAGTGAGATATTCAATGGATTCTCCCAGGGAAAGTTTGCCTTTGAGCAGGACCTTCGCGGTCTCTCCTGTCGAGCCGAGTACTATACCCGCCAACTCACTATCAGCGGTCAGGTTGTCTCCGCCGACATTACAGATATCTCCGTTGTTTCTGCCGAAAAGGAGACCTTCTGTATATCCCCTGCTGCCGAACAGCGACAGTTCCTTATGCCATGACGGAAGGCGTTGCCGGTAAAGATTTTCATCTTCAAGCAGATCGACCGCTTCGCGGTACACCCTTGTCACACAACCGGCATAATACATACCTTTCATCCTGCCTTCGATCTTGAAGCTGCCGACACCTGCCCGCCGGAGGAGCGGAAGATGTTCTATCAGGCAGAGGTCTTTTGAGTTCATGATATAGGTTCCCCTGTCGTCTTCGAAGACAGGAAAGTACTGGCCCTGCCTTTTCTCTTCAACGAGGGCATATTTCCATCTGCATGAATTCGTGCATTCCCCGGAATTAGCGCTTCTCGACGCCATGAAGCTGCTCAGGTAGCATTTGCCGGAATACGAAAGGCATACCGAACCATGGACGAAGGTTTCGAGTTCGATATCAACGCCTTCACTGATTTCCCTGATTTCGTCTATCGAGAGTTCCCGCGAAAGTATGAGTCGTCTCGCACCCATATTCTGCCAGAACCGGGCCGACTCGGAATTGGTTATGTTTGCCTGGGTCGAGACATGCACATCGATCTCCGGCGCCGTTTCCCTGAACAGCATGAAGACGCCCGGATCCGATACTATGACAGCATCAGGCCTGACTTGTCTGAGGAGAGTGATATGCTCCCTGATCGAAAGAAGGTCGCTGTTGCGGGCAAAGACATTTACGGTGACATACACCCTGACGTTGCGCTCATGAGCGTATTGCACGGCTGCTGCAAGCTCTTCGGCGTCAAAATTCCTGGCTTTATTCCGCAGACTGAACCTCGGGTCGCCAAGATAGACCGCATCGGCGCCGTAATGGATGGCCGTCTTAAGTTTTTCAAAATCGCCCGCGGGAGCCAGCAGCTCGGGCTTTTTCAATCCGGAATTTCTCAACGGGCCGCCCTGCTCCGGTACTCTTCTATTTCGCGACGCGCAAGCTCATCACATCTTTCATTTTCAGGATGTCCGCTGTGGCCCTTTATCCAGACCCATTCGACGTCATGCCCATTCGCAACCCTGAGTAGCCGTTCCCACAGGTCCCTGTTCAGGACTTCTTTCTTCTGGGAGTTCCTCCAGTTGTTGCGGACCCATCCGTGGACCCACTCGGACATTCCCTTCACGATATAACTGGAATCCGTGGTCACCCTTACCTTGCAGGGCTTTTTCAGCGCTTCAAGCCCGGAGATGACGCCCATGAGTTCCATGCGGTTATTGGTTGTCAGAGGCTCGGAGCCGGAGAGCTCCCTCTCCTTGTCTCCCGACCTCAGTACCACGCCGAACCCCCCCGGTCCGGGATTGCCGCTGCACGCGCCATCGGCAAATATCTCCACAAACGGCCGCTTTTCCATGATGGTTTATAATACCCTATTTAAAAGAAACAACCGTCACGCCCCTGCCGCCTTCCTGCTGCTCTCCGCTCCTAAATCCTGCGACAAGCGGGTGGCCGGTAAGCTGTTCCTTAACAACCTTAATGAGTACACCGCCGCCGATACCGTGGATGATCACCACCTGGCGGAGTCCGGCAAGTGCGGCATGATTCAGGAAGGGTTCTATCCTGGACAGCGCATCGTCTGCGCGCAGGCCTATAATATTTAAAGTCGCCGTTGCGCCTTGGACTTCCGCCTGCACTTGCGGCTGTCCCTGCTTACCCCCATGAGCCGACTTGCCCTTACGCTTCCGGACGGCGGAAAAAGGGACTTCTATCTCCACGCTTCCGTACTTCACGCTCAACCGCTCACGACGCCTGTCAACAACTGACACTTGTGCATCGTCATCAATGGAACTGACGAAGACGATATCCCCTTCGCGCACGGTATCGATAGTGACGTCCTCCGAATCATCGGGCAGACAGGCCGAAAGCTCCCTGTCCAGCTCCTTCTGCTTTTTTTCGGCTACTTTAAGGGATTCCCTGATCTTTTCCTTTTCCGCTTTTTTCGCTGCTTCGAGCAGAGCATAAAGTTCGCGCTTCACGGAGCCCGCCAGTTCCAGCGCGTCGCTGCGAGCCTTTATCATCAGTGCATCGCTTTCCCGTCTGGCTTCAGAGATCATCCCGTCGAGGGCTTTTTGTTTCTCATCTATATCCGTCTTCTGCCTGTCGATTTCAACAACCGCGTTTTCATAATACGATCTCTTTTCGGTGAGATCGCGGATGAGGTTATCAAACTCGACCCTTACGCCGCCCATAAGCGCCTTTGCCGAATCAACGACGCTGTCAGGAAGCCCGTAGCGCCTGGCGATCTCGATGGCATGGGACTGGCCCGGCTCACCGATTCGCAGCGTGTAAAGGGGCGTCAGAGTGTCCTGGTCGAATTCCATCGACGCGTTAAGCATTCCCTGCGTCCTGTGGACAAAACCCTTGATATCCGTAAGGTGGGTGGTCGCAAAAAGGAGCGCGCCTCGTTCCTTTATCTCGTTCAGCACAGCGCAGGCGAGTGCGGCACCTTCCACCGGGTCCGTCCCTGTGCCGAGTTCGTCAAGCAGCACGATGGATGTCGGACCGGCCTTTTTAAGTATTTCGGATATGTGCACAATATGGGCCGAAAAAGTGGATTGGTCATTCTCGATGGATTGTTCGTCGCCGATATCTATCAGCATGTCGCTGATCATAGGAAAGCTTGATGACGAGTCCGCAGGCACGGGCATGCCTGCGAGTGCCATAAGCGTCAGCAACCCGATCGTCTTAATCGAGATGGTCTTGCCGCCGGCATTGGAGCCCGTAATGACCATGACCGTATCTCCTCCGCCGAGACGCACCGACAGCGGCACCACCTGTCTGCCCGTGCCGTATCGCCTGAAACTGAGCGAGAGGAGAGGATGCCGCCCGTTTACAACGTTGATGATTCCAGTATCGTTGATCGCCGGCAGTTCCATTTTGAGAAGCAGCGCGAGACGGGCGATGCAATTGAGGACATCGATGTATACGAGTATTTCAAACTGGCCTTCGATGGCTTCGAGACTCTCGCGTATCCTCGATGAAATGCTGCGAAGGATGCGAATCTCTTCAGCCTTTTCCTCAGCCGTAAGGTTTTCGAGCTCATTTGAAAGACCGATGATCGCTATCGGCTCGACAAAAGCGGTCTCGCCCGATTTCGACACATCATGCACAACTCCGGCGACCTGTCCCTTGGAGTCCATCCTGACCGGCAGGACCCATCTGCCCGACCTTGTGGTGACGAAGTCGTCCTGGAGAAAAATCGAGACATTTTCGCTTCGGGTCATGTCTTCGAGCTTCTTCCTGATCCGCGCTTCGAGCCTGCGAATGTCCCGGCGAATCTCGGCGAGCGCGGGAGAAGCGTTATCGAGGATACTGCCCTCGCTGTCGACCGATCTTTTCAGGACCTTGAGTATGTCCGGAAAACCGGTGAGTCCTTCGGCCATCCGGCAGAGGTGAGGGACATCATCCCTTGAGTTCAGCTGTCCGGAGATTTCAAATATTATTTCGAGGACCGGCGTGAAACCGGCAAGTTCGACCGCTTCAAGCACGGCGCCATCGGGCCGCACCTTGGCAAAAAGCCCGCTGATATCGGGAAACGGAGACAGCGCGAGGTCAATGCCCTGCGAAGACAGCAGCAGTATGTCCCGGATCAGGGCCTGTCTTAGCCGGACCTCCTGCGGATCAGAAAAAGGCGCGAGCTTCGCCGCCGCGGCTTGGGAAGCACCGCTGTTGGCGAACCCGGCTGTAATCGTGAGAAGTTTGTCGAACTCAAGCAGAGAAAGCGTCTGGGGTGATATCATGTCCTCTTTGGGATTTAAAGACCGACTGCCTCCATGACCCTGTTCTTCTGTTTCTCAAGCGCCTTCTGGCCCTGTTCGAGCGTCTTGACGATCTCCTTCTTTGCGGCGCCCGAAAGCTCCACGCCGCGGTCGATAAGTTCGGTCACCCTGTCTTTCGTTTCATCGACAAACTCGTCCACCCTGTCGATGGTGTCTTCGACGAGGTCTATGGCCTCGTTCTTGACCTTCCGCGCAGTGCGCTTGATGTCCTTCCTCGTCTGGCGTCCCGACTGCGGAGCGTACAGAAGCGCAATAACCGCGCCGATGGCGCCGCCTATCATGAATGCTGCACCAACCTTGACAACATCTTCATTTCTCATCTCTGTCCTCCTGACGATACTGTTATCGTATTAAGATAAGTGTACCAGCAATCGGCGTGAAAAGCCATATGCGGACTATTCCAGAAGTCCCAGTTTCCGGGCCGTCCACTTTGCCGTCGTGGCCTGGACAAGTATGGTCATCAGAATGGCAATAAATGTGACCGACGCAATCGCCTGTGCACCGGGGATGTCCTTTCCGAGCAGCAGGCCGGCAAGAGCAGCAGGTATGACGCCCGTCTCTCTTGTCCAGCTCATGAAAAGCAGCTCGCGCAAGTTCCATCCTGCGCGCCTGTCCAGCAGCGCACACAGAAAGACGGTCATCGGCCTTGCCGCAAGCATAAAGATCACAACGACAAAAACAGCTCCCGGCAAAGAATAACTCAACAGACCGAAATCCACCTGCGAGCCAAGCAGGATGAATATGAACATACGCATAATCATTGCGGTCCTTGCGACAAAGTCATCCAGTTTTTCCTTTTCATGCCTTTCCATCCGAAAACCAAAACTCCTTTTGTTGCCGATGATTGTACCGAACACAAAGACAGCCATGAAGCCGCTTGCCTGGAGGCCTTCTGCGCCGAGGTAAGTGCCGATAACCGCCATAAGAGTTACGAGAGGGGCATACCTGGCAAGGAAGTTGTACTTTTCGTGCGCGATGAGAAATGCGCCGAGATATCCCGTGGCAAACCCGATGATGATGCCTATGACCGATTGTTTCAGAAGGTCCGCCAATGCGGCCGTTACCGAAAAGGAGGTTGAGCCTATTGCAACTGAAAGGATAGCAAGCATAATTACTGAACCGGTAGCGTCATTGAACGCAGACTCGCTTATGAGTGTCTGGGAGACTTTCTCCTTTATCCTGACCTGGCGGAAAACGGGTATTATCGTCGCAGGGTCGGTAGGGGCGATCACAGCCCCGAGCAATAACGCAGTCAGTGGCGGAAGTTCAAGCCAGTACCAGGCGGCGAGCGCCGCTATGCCTGCCGTGATAAGGACCCCGATTGTGGCAAGGGCGGTCAGGCTGATCCAGACATCCTTCAGGACCTTGAGCCTGACCGATGCCCCGCCGTCAAAAAGAATGCAGCAGGCGCCGAATATCAGGATGACCTGGTTCAGTGCGGATTCGGCTGCAATGTTCAAAACTCCGGCCACACCCGGTCCGAGCAATATGCCCGCAATGAGGAATATCGGCACATCCGGGACCCTGAGCCTTTGCGATACAATTATAGAGAGTGCTCCGGCGGCAATGATTATGACGCCTGAAAGAAGAATATATTTTGCAGCCTCCATGCCCGCAACCGGGTCCATGCGCGTTCCCCCGAAAGTTTCATTAATTATAAACAAACGGGGATACATTTTGTCCCGGACTTTTTTGTTGATATGATGGATTTAGTGTTTCTCAGCATTGAGCATTTCATAACGGAGCCGGACATGATCGGCACAACTATAATATGCATTATCACGATGCATCGGCCGGGCGATAAATGATCCCGCCAAAGGAATTCATACGAAAGATTCGCCCTTTTTCTTTTTTGTCGGAACATGATATCGACATCATTATATCAGGCCTGGAGGTTGTACTTTTTGAAAAGGGAAAAACGATCTACAGGAGGGGGCAGACCCCTGAATATGTTTATCTCATATTCTCCGGGGTGGTCGGCCTTTTTGATGAGACCGCAGCTGTCGATTATCTTTCAAAAGAAGAAATCTTCGGGGTCATGACGGTCTGTGGAGATCCACTCAACTCGACCGCCAGGGCCATCGAAGATACGATCTGCTATGCAATCGCCGACCGGCAATTCAGGGAAGTCTTCGACTCAGACAACAGGTTCGCAGCTTATTTCTCGACGTTGCTCAAAAGGAGGTTCAGGTCGTTCAAAACAGTCGCCTCCGACAAAAGAATCCTCGAGGAGACCTCATTCGTTCTGGAGATCGAAAGAATAATATACAAGAGGCCTGTCACCTGCGGTCCCGGCTTGACTATAGCCGCGGCGGCCGCGGAAATGAACAGGAATTCGGTGAGCTCGATTGTTGCAGTGGACGCGGATGGAATGCCTGTCGGCATACTTACCCACAGCGACCTCGGGAAGGTCCTTGTCAGCGGCGACAGAATGGACCCGGTTTCAGCATTCATGTCATCCCCGGTCGAGACCATAGATACGCAGTCGACCATATTCGAGGCGTACACAAAAATGATCGACACCGGAATAGACCACTTGGTTGTCACTATGCATGATAAAGTATCCGGCGTGATCACAAGAAAGGACATTCAGGTCCACCTTGAGCCTTCCTTCTCAATTGCAAAGCTGTTCAGAAGGATCGGCAAAGCAGCTTCCATCGGTGAACTCGGAAGCGTCTTTGAAAGTCTCATGATATCGGTCTCCAAGATCGCGATGTCCGGCCCCAATTTTTTCGACCTGACCAGGATGTTGTGTTCCGTCCATGACACGGCAGTAAAGAAGGTCATCAATATATTGAGGGGCGAACCGCCCGGCGGTTTCCTGTGGGTCCATATGGGAAGTTCGGGGCGAAAAGAAGAGGCCATCGCCACCGACCAGGACAATGCGCTGATACAGGGAGAGAATTGCATTTCCGTCCAAGCCGATGAAATCAATGCGGCCCTGGCGGAAATTGGCATTCCCAAATGTCTCGGCAATTATATGGCGTCGAATCCCATGTGGAACCAGCCCCTGCAGGTCTGGAAGGAATATTTCGCGAAATGGTTTTCAGACCCGGTCCCTTATCATCTCCGCTACCTTTCGGTGTTTCTCGACATGAGGCCGTTATACGGAGAGACACAACTGTACGATGAACTGATCGCATCGATAAAGCTGATGGTAAAAAACGAAGCTGTGAAACTGATGGCCGCAGATGCGATTGAAATCAGACCGCCGCTCGGCATATTCGGGATACTCGGTCTGCATCACGGCGTGGACCTGAAGACGTATGGCCTTTATCCCATCGTAAACGGTGCGAGAGTGCTGTCTGTAGACAAGGGGATTTGGGGGATAACAAATACAAAGGAGAGATTGGAGGCGCTGAATGCCGACATGATAATCGGCGACGGAATGTGCCGCGACCTGATCGAATCATATGGTTTTTTGCAGGACCTGAGGCTGAAGCATCACGCAAGGGCAATGCTGAAAAAAATGCCGATCAGCAACCTGATAACCGCCGGGGAACTCTCGCATGAGGACTTGCTTGTATTAAAAGAATCTCTCAAGGTCGTAGCTGAATTCCAGAAATTCCTGATGAAAAAATACGGCGTCAGCCGGACCGTTATTTATAGTCAGTTATAAGTTGAGGCATGTCGAAATGGACCTGAAAGACGCCAAATTTTATGCCATAGATATCGAGACCAGCGGTCTGGATTTAAAAAAAGATGAGATCATATCATTTGCATGCATACCGATCATTAATTTAAAGATTCTCGTGCGGGACAGCTTTTACACATTAATCCGGCCCCGCACATACAACTTACAGGCGATGAAGTTCCACGGCTTAAGCAGGGACGATCTTGAAGATGCTCCATCCTTCGGACAGGTCGCGGACCGGATATTGGAGGCCATCGACGGCATTTTAGTCGGCCATTCCGTGGAATTCGACTTCACTTTCCTGAAAAGCAATTTCAAAACTCTGGGAACCAGATTCAAAAGAGACCTGATCGATATAGCGCTGCTGGAGCGATGGCTGCGAAAGAAACGAAAGATTGAAGAAAACGATTTGAGCCTTGACGGCCTGATTGCAGCCTACGGGCTGAAACCGCATTACCGTCACAATGCAGCTGCAGATGCTTTTTTTGCCGCCCAGATATTCCAGATGCAGATGCGGGAAATGGCGTCATACGGGATCGATTCGGCGGAAAAGGTTATCAGGGCCGCAAAGAGCTGCCGCCATTGCGACGCCGGAATTGCCTTCTGACAAAGTCTGCGCCGCAAGAGTTAAATGTTCTTCTGCAGGTCGTCGCGCATTTCTTTAAGCAATGACTCGATCTGTTCAGAAAATTGGCGGACATTCTGATAGTTGTTTGCCATGTCATCCTTTTTCCCGGCTCCGAAAGCTTCAACGGCCCTCATTGCACAGGCAAACATGTTGTCTCTGAAACCGGCCAGTTGCTTGCATTTGACGGGATCATAGAAAAAATCGTCCCGTTCAATATAATGCTCGATCCATTTCGACAGACTGTCTTCAGGGTTACCCGGCAGCTGTTCCCGGCTGATTTCGGAACTGCCGCGGAGCAGCTCTCCGAGGGTGCCTACACTCATGGCGTGTTCCTTTCTGATAATATCGATCACAAGGATTCTGTTGTCTAAAATCTTCTTTATAGCCGCAGGAGTGCCTCCACCGGACTTCCTGTCATCAGGCCGTTCCTGCTCCGCGCACGTTTCAGCAACCACCGTGTCAGTCGCTGCTGTCCTGTCCGGCTCCACAACGTTTTGGCGCACCTCGGCCGCTTCCTTCATGCCGGACTCCATCGTCGCTACGATCTCCGCCTGGCTGTCAAGCATTTCCATTATGTGCTCTATCCTGTGGCGCAGTTGCCCGCAGGTTTTACTTGATGGTAGTTCGGACAGACCGGGGGCCTCAATTCGTTCGATCACCTGCGAAATGTTCTCGGCAGCCTTTGTTATTGCCTCGCAAGTCACCTCGGACCCGGTTCGCATTGCAGAAAGTTTCTCGACAGCCTTCTCCACGGACGAACCGGCGTTCCCGGTTATTTCCGATTTTAATCCTTCGCCGCTCTCGATGG
>DATJOY010000247.1:0-5578 GCA_035506695.1 Dissulfurispiraceae bacterium | reverse complement strand
GGTTATTGTTATAAAGGGCCTGATAACCGACAGCTGTGTTATGGGCATCCCAGGGGGGCTCCAGCATCGTATGACTGAGTAAAAAGGGCACCCGAGCCCATGGCGGTATTGTAGTTGCCGGTGGTGTTTAAGGCGAGAGCGTTTAAACCGCTGGCTGTATTGTCGCTGCCGGTGGTGTTTAAGTAGAGAGCTCCATACCCGCTGGCGGTATTGTCGTAGCCGCTCATCATCAGGTTGCCGGCGTTGGGTCCGGCAAAAAAGTTACCAGAGCCATATGCATGAATAAGAGTGTTTGGACCGGAATATATAATGCCTGTTGTTGCAGTGGTCGCAGGTAATGTCAGGTTGCCGGAGAGTGTCTTGTTGCCGCCGATGGTCTGATCTGTCGTCAGATCGACAAAGTTTTTTGAACCTGAACCAGTGCCTCCCTGTCCTACGCTCAGTGGCGTTGTAAGACCGGACAACGATGTAATGTCCGAATTTGCTCCGCTTGCCGCCGAGCCTAAAGCAGACCGAGCGCCGGCCGCTGTAATCGCCCCAGTGCCGCCGCTTGTAACTGGCACAGTGCCTAACACAAGATTAAGTGATCCGCCCAACGCTACCGACCCGCCGCCTGAAAGAGGGCTGGTCGTACTTATGGTGACAGACGAATTGGAGAGCATGGAATTAGTTACGCCACTATTTGCTATCGAGATTGTCCCGGTCGTTGTTATCGGCCCGCCGGACAATCCCGAGCCTGTGGCTACACTTGTCACTGTGCCCGAACCAATAGGCAGGCAGTCAAATACCGGGCCCGAGTGGATATAGCTGATCGCCTGCCCCGTGCATCCGCCGGTGACCGGCTGCGCAGCCGTCGTCTGCGTGGTGCTGTCCCCGAAAGTGATGCTGGTCGCCTTGAGGTTACCATTGACATCCACATCCTCTGCCATCGCAGTTCCGCCAACCAACAGAAACATGATCGCAAGAATTACTGCATATTCTTTCTTCATAACCCCTCCCTGAAATATTCATAAATATTTTGATGACTTTCCGGATTCGGCTCTTTCCGTCCCCACCTCACAGAAGGTTTGGCTTTTCGCTGCCACTCTGATAGGACAAATGTACCACAAAACAACCAAATTGTCCACGACTATTTTGATCACTTTATCTTATTGATATTGCGGCATAAAACGGCCGATCAGGTGATTTAAAATACAGCTGTAACGGGAAATCAACTTGCACTTGGCGGAATATCTGCTCAACGTCTCGTTGTAACAGGACACCATATCACGTACACATCTGGCGGGCTTGCAACTAAAAGCAGTTGCCGCCAAGCTTTCTTCTGGACGACTTCTCCATCGCAAGCCTGACGGCCTCTTTCAATTCCACGTCATCGATTCCGGCGACGGCCTTATTGATGCGGTCAAGATCGTCGCCGGTCAATTCCCTGAATGCCTCCGGCGGCGCCATCCTTTCCGGAATCCGACGACTATAATCACTGCGCACGCTTCCTATCCGGAACTGGACGGCTTTGATGCCAAAGGGTTTGAGCTTAGCGATCATCTCTTTTTGCAGGAATTTCAAATGCTGGAGCCATGCGGGTGAGTCTACGGCTATAATCAGCTTGCCTTCCTTCAGTCCGGATGGTGCCGTATGCATTGAGAGAGGTTCAGCGAAGATGTCGCGCCATTGCCTCTTGATTGCCTCTATGCGGATTCGTTCAGCTATACCCAGGTCTTTAAACAGCGAATTCAACAGGACATCGACAGGAAGCAGAGACCTTTTGGGCTTTTTAGGCATGATTGAAGACGGCAAGGCCGGAAAGGGGGATTATAAAGTTATACACCAACCCTCCCTTCCGGCCATGAAGTTCTGAAGGGTTAAACTGCTTTTACTACCTTGTTGGAACGCAGGCATCTTGTGCAGACATACGCCTTTTTTACCCCGCCATCCGTTGCGATCTTTATCCTCTGTATGTTAGGCATGATGATGCGCTTCGTTCTGTTATTGGCGTGGCTTACATTGTTTCCCATCGTTTGTTTCTTGCCGCAGACATGACAAACTGCCATTGTAACCTCCCTGATTCATTGCATATATAAAGTCTTTTATGATAACATTTTAGTTATGTTGTTACAAGCGAATTTGATTATTAGCGCAGACAGTCTCAAGGGAGGGGCTCAATAGATGTCCGTTGACGGTATAAAAAGCGCTGAACTGGCAAAGGAACTGGGAGTAAAAGCGACCGATGTGGTGACCGCGGTCGCACAACTGAGAGGCGCTGAATACAAGAAGGGGACGACAAACATAAAACTCAGTGATCAGGAAGTCCTTAAGATCAGGGACCTTTTTACCCCTAAAAAGACGATGCGGCCGGCAGAAAAAATTGCTGCAAAGCAGCCCAAGGCTCCTGCAAAACCTGAAATAAGTAAAGACGCCCCTCGCAGGGAGAAAAGGCCGGAAAAAGAAATACCGGCTGCCAAGATAAAGACTGAACCTCACAAGAAAGAAGAAGCGACTAAAGAAGTCGTCACGGAAGAACCCAAGCCTGAAGCGGCCCCGCAAGCTGCCCAGCCCGCCTTCGAAGAGGAAATCGCCAAAGTGGAAGCACCGGTACCTGTGACTGCCGATGAGGAAGAAGTTACGATTCCAGACCGCTTCCGCAAGGAGGTCGAGGTCGAGAAGCTCGAGAAGATCAAGGTCAAGCCGACCATGCAGAAGGCTTTTCAGACCGTCAGGAAGATCGAACAGAAGAAATGGGTCGATCTCAAGGCAGCAAGGAGACCGGGCAAGTTCAGGAAGCAGGAGCCTGTCTTGCCGCCGCCTATCACAGCACCCAGGAAAAAATCGATCAAGTTGCATGAAGGCACGACGGTGAAGGAGTTTGCGGACGCTATAGGTCACAAGATCCCGGAAGTCATCAAGAAATTCATGGACATGGGTTATATGCCTACCATCAATCAACCTGTGGACGCAGACGCTGCAATTCTCGTGGCAGAGAGTTTCGGGATAAAGATAGAGTTCGCTTCAACCGAGCAAATCGATGTCATCGAAGAGGTGGTCGAGGAAAAGGAGAATCTTGCACCGAGACCTCCGGTAGTTACTATTATGGGTCATGTCGATCATGGGAAAACCTCGCTGCTTGATGCTATCAGGGTAACTAAGGTCACGGAAACCGAAGCTGGAGGCATTACACAGCATATCGGAGCGTACAAGGTTTCACTTCAGGGTAAGTATATCACTTTTCTGGATACCCCCGGTCATGAAGCATTTACGGCACTCAGGGCGAGGGGGGCCAAGGTCACCGACATCGTTGTCCTTGTTGTTGCAGCCGACGACGGCGTAATGCCGCAGACCATAGAAGCTATTGATCATGCAAAAGCGGCTCATGTCCCGATAGTTGTGGCGGTAAATAAGATAGACAAGCCGGAAGCCAACCTCGAAAGAGTGAGACAGGAACTGGCACAGCACGGGGTTGTATCTGAAGAGTGGGGCGGGCAGAATATCTTTGTCGAGGTATCGGCAAAGAAGCGTATGGGCATCGAACGGCTGCTGGAAATGATACTGCTTCAGTCAGAGGTCATGGAGCTTAAGGCAAACCCAAACAGACCGGCTAAAGGCACCATAATCGAGGCGAAACTCGACCGTGGCAGGGGACCTATCGCCACCGTTCTCATCCAGTCAGGCAGCCTGAAGGGTGGAGACGCATTTGTCGCCGGCGGTACGTCGGGCAAGGTGCGTGCCCTGATCGACGATACGGGCAAGAAGATACATGTTGCCGGGCCATCGACACCGGTCGAGGTGATAGGCTTTGCAGAAGTCCCGACTTCCGGGGATATCTTTACCGTGGTCGAGGACGAGAGAAAGGCGAGACAGATTGCGCTTATAAGGCTCCAGAAACAGAAGGGCAGTGATGTAATTAAACACCCCAAGCTTACGCTCGATGAACTTTATGCGAAGATCAAGGAAGGTCAGATACGGGATCTGAACATCGTGCTTAAAGGCGATGTACAGGGTTCGGTCGAAGCCATTAAAAGTGCATTCGAGGGAATCACCCATCCTGAAGTCAAGGTAAATGTCATACATGCATCTGTGGGTGGCATCAACGAATCGGACGTAATGCTGGCAGCCGCTTCCAATGCAATCATTATCGGGTTCAACGTCAGGCCGGAGACAAAGGCCGCGCAGCTTGCCGAGAAGGAAGGCGTAGATATAAGGCTGTATAACATCATCTATGAAGCGATAGAAAACGTCAAAAAGGCGCTCGAGGGGATGCTGGAGCCGACCATAAAGGAAAAGGTGATGGGCCGGGCCGAAGTCAGGCAGACTTTTTCCGTTTCGCGCCTGGGTACAATCGCAGGTTGTTACGTAATCGATGGCGTGATTCTGAGGGCCAGCGACGGGGTCAGGGTCATTCGCGACAATATCGTGGTGTACCAGGGAAAGATAGCGTCCCTAAAGAGGTTCAAGGAAGATGTGCGCGAAGTGGCCACGGGTTACGAGTGCGGTATCATGATAGAGAATTTCAATGACCTGAAGAACGGCGATGTCCTTGAGAATTTTGTGATAGAGAAGATCGCCGCCAAACTGTAAAATCTGCTGCCGCCCTTAGTTTGCCTTTTGGAAAAGCCATGCAACCATACAAACGCTCGCAAAGACTGAATGTGCTTCTCAGGGAAGAGATCGCCGACATTATTATGAGGCGGGTCAAGGACCCCCGTCTTGGTTTCGTCACAGTTACGGATGTCAGCCTTTCCGAAGACCTGAAGATAGCCCACGTATACATCAGTGTTCTGAACAGCGATGACAAGGCGGTCGCAGTCGAGATTCTGAACGCAGCAAGGGGTCTTATACGCAGCGAGGTTGCAAAAAGGGTAAGGTCTAAATACATTCCCTCTATTGAGTTCAGGATAGACGAGTCGATCGATCGGGGATTCAGGATAGACAAGCTGCTCAAGCAGATCGGCGAAAAAGAAACCGGGGAAGAGGAGTCCGAGTGAGTTCCGGTGGGAGAAAGGATATGGCCCCGCCGGCGGTTTTGCTGGACACTCTTCACAAAGGCGATAATTTCCTGATCTCGACTCATGTGAATCCCGACGGTGACGCGCTCGGCTCGGCAGCTGCGCTGGCATTGGCCCTTCGGAAAATGGGAAAACAGGCGGTTCTCTTCGACAAGCATAAGGTCCCCGATCAATATCGTTTTCTTCCCTGCAGCGAGCTTTTCCATACCTTCGAGTCTCTTGAGTCCGCAGGAATAAGGGTCAGTGATTTCAGCACTCTAATTATTCTCGATTGCAATGACATCGAACGCATCGGTCTTGAGAAAAAGCAGCAGCACCCCTGGGCCGAAACCCTTAAGGAAGCGCTTTCCGGGAATATGACATCCATTGTAATAGATCATCATGAAACACATAGGGACTTCGGAGACGTCAAATGGATAGAGCCGCATGCGGCGGCAACGGGACTCCTGGTTTTCAACCTTCTTAAAACCCTCGGCATCGAGATAACCGCCGAAATCGCGACCAATCTCTATGCGGCTATCGTTGTCGATACCGGCAATTTCCGTTTTGAAAATGCCACATCAAGGGTTTTTCGAGTCGGG
>DATJOY010000246.1:0-3075 GCA_035506695.1 Dissulfurispiraceae bacterium | reverse complement strand
CGAGCCGATAGTTTTGAGTATGGTATCCCGGATCCAGCGCCCTGAATTTCAGCCAATAGTCGTTGCTGTCATAACCCAGCCTGATATCCCCGAATAAACCGCCTTGAGACGTTCTGAGGTCTTTGTATTCACTAAACTTGGCTTTGCTGCCGCTTATGCTGCCGGCCGCTCCGGTTGCATTAATTTCACCATAAAATGTACCTTGAGTCTCGGCATCGTCGACAGCAAAGGCACCGGTGAATGGCAGGAGCAAAAATGCGATGGCAACAGCTATTTTTCTGAATTCCATTGCAGTTTCTCCTATTCTCTGAAAGAACAGCCATTCGCAGTTTTTAATCCGTTGCTGCCATGAATGGATGGATGGCAGTTCAGACAGGCACGACCGAACATATGATTTGAGGGGTTTGCAACACCGGGGGCAGATGTACTGAAACGGGTGAAAGGTCTTCCCCCCATGCTCCCTCCGTTTCCGTGGCACTGCTCGCACAGTGCCGGTACTCTCTGGGTCAGCAATCTGTTGTGATTGCTTCCGTGCGGGTTATGGCAATTATCGCAATTCTCTTCCACCGGAGGGTGTTCGTTCATGTACGGACCTCTTTTTTCAGCGTGGCATTTGTAGCAAAGGTCGTTGATCGAACTCGCCTTCAGCATTCGGTCATTAAGCTCGCCATGAGGATTATGACAGTCAACGCATGCAACCTTGCCTTCCCTGACAGGATGGTGGGACTGCTTGTTAACCATGGCCTTGATTGCCCTGTGGCACGGATAACATACTTCTGATTTCTCAGCATTAAGGAGCTTATCTCCTCCCCTGTGGGGTGAATGGCAATTGTCACATGAAACATTCTCGGCACTGTGTTTGCTGCTGTTCCAAAAAGCCTGCTCCCTCATCACTTCATGGCAGGCGAGACATTTTGCGGTCTTGGCCGCCGGCTCCGACTTCTTATCGAATGTAAAGATGTCCACTCCGCGTCCGCCGCCTTTTTCAACGTGCATTGCTCCGGGACCATGACAGGTTTCACAGGCATCCTGGGATGCCGGTCCCCTCACATGACTTTTTGAATGGACGGTCTTAGCATAAGTCTCATACTGTATTTCGTGGCACCCTTTGCACGTTGAAGCGCCGATATATCCGCTCTTAGTGTCGCGTTCTTTAATCTGCAGCTCGTCGCTCAGCGAAACCGAGACCGCGAATAAGAGCAATATTCCCGAAAATAAAAGCAGAATATACTTTCTATTCATGGAGTGCCTCCAAGATTGTCTGCGTCATTATGCATAAGCTTGAGTTCGCATAAAATTATTTAGCTTCCCTGACTAACCGAAACCCTAACGCACGATGCCCGATGGTTGGGGTCAAGCCGACTCGGTGAGCGCTCCTGATACCCATTGGCCCATTGCTCCAGCCGCCGCCGCGCACTACGCGAGCTTCACCAGCTCCTTGATAAACGGGGTCATTCTTCGGGAGCCTGACATAAGCACGACTGTCATAAACATCTTCACACCATTGCCAGACATTGCCGAGCATGTCATACAGGCCGAATCCGTTGGGCTTAAAACTTCCCACGGGCGATGCTGCGGCATATCCGTCATCGCAGAAAAAAGCTGTCCAGCGCGGCCGGAGCTTCTTTGCGCTAATATCTGCTACATTTGCATACTGACAGGCATCATCGGGATTGTTGCCCCAGAAGCGGCTTGTCTTTGTGCCGGCCCTGGCAGCGTATTCCCACTCCGCTTCAGTTGGCAGCCGGTATTGTTGCCCCGTTTTCTCAGACAGCCACTTTGCAAAATCAACTGCATCTTCCCATGAAACATTGATAACCGGCTGATTATCATCGTCCAGGTTCACTCCTTCATAATTTCCGCTGCTGTGCCCGGGCCTGAATTTTCTAAACTGGCTATTTGTTACAGCATATCGTCCTATATAGAAATCCGATACACACGCCTCATGTACCGGTCTCTCATTCGGATCTCCGTCGCCGGCGGAATCACCCATTTTATAACAGCCGCTTTTTATGAACACGAATTCGATCCCTGTTGAGGGTTCTAAGTAAAGAGCCTCCGCATGAATTATCGTAGGGCAGACGCTGCCCAGAAAGAACATTATGCCCAGGGCGGACTGACATATGACATTTCGTTTATTCATTTCTTGCCGGCATAGTCGAATGTGTTAAGGTTGATGCCGATTTCCCCCACATAATCATAAATTAATTTATAATCCTCATCTGTGGTCTCGATAAACCTTCTCGCACCAAACTTCTCGAGGACGTTCTGTCCGTCAGGATCTTTGTACATATTGAGCAGGACCTGTTTGAGTTCCTTTTTAAGTGCCGGGTCAAGCCCTTTTCGTACCACAAGACCGCTTTCAGGTTCCTCGGGGAACTTTTCCAGGATCAAAAGTTCTTTCTTGCCGCGTTTACCGGTGTCTTCGACTTTCTCGAAAACAGTGTTCTTTACGGCGGCGATATCGGCCTTCCTGTCTATCACATCATTGATCGCGTCGGTATAAGTCCCCGCGAAATAGACCTCTTTGAAGTAGGCATTGTAATTCTCGATCCCCATTTTTTTGAAATATGCCAGCGGCAGCAAGTAACCTGCAGTAGTGGCCTTGTCCACAAAGGCAAAACGTTTCCCTTTCATATCTTTTGCCGATTTAATTCCGCTGTCCCTTCTCACAATAATAACACCACTGGAAGTTGATCTCCCATAAAGGTCCTCGGCACGCACCAGCACATCAGCTCCCGCTTTTGCGTGAACAAGAACATAGCTGAAACTGCCCAAAAAAGCCCCGTCAACTCCGGAAGAGCGAAAATAATCAATTATAGTCCCGTAATGGGGTACAACCCGCCAGCGGATTGGCCTTCCCATCTTGGCCGAAAGATAGTCGGAGAGTTGCTCGTATCGGTCCATCTGGGCGAATATGTTTTGCTCCGGGATGAGCCCGATAACGATTTCCGGCCCCCGCGCTTCAGTCTTTGGCGCTGTTTCTTCCCTGCTTTTGCAGGCGGAAAGACAAGAGAGTAGACAACAGCAAATTACGAGCAGTTTAAACATGTACCCAATTATCCCCCGGGCGGA
>DATJOY010000245.1:0-22524 GCA_035506695.1 Dissulfurispiraceae bacterium | reverse complement strand
CCCTTGCCGGGTTCACTGTACACCGTGATGCCGCCACCATGTTGTTTTATTATCCCGTACACGATTGAAAGACCCAAACCGGTTCCCTGTCCCTGCTCTTTGGTTGAGTAAAACGGCTCGAATATCCTCAACCTTGCCGCTTCATTCATGCCGGTTCCGGTATCAGAAATGGAAATGCAAACATATGCACCTGCTTTTTTCAAATCATGGACCTGCGCGGTATCCTCATCCAGCTCGACCACATCCGTGACGAGTGACAGCATTCCCCCGTTAGGCATGGCATCCCTTGCATTGGTACAGAGGTTCATCAGCACCTGCTCGATCTGCCCGGGGTCAGCCATTGCAATCAGGGGCCTGTCTGCAAAGCGGGTCACAAGATCTATATCTTCACCAATTAGCCTTATCAGTAGTTTCTCAATGCCTCTTAAGAGTTCATTTATATCTGTTGCCCGGGGAGCTATAATCTGCTTCCTGCTGAATGCGAGAAGCTGCCGCGTCAAGTTGGCGGATTTTTCCGCGGAACCGAGTATCGGATCGACAAGGAATCTGAGAGGACTGTCTTTCTCAAGCTTCAGGCTTAGAAGATTAGCATAGCCGATTATTGCCGTCAGCATGTTGTTGAAGTCATGGGCGATACCGCCCGCAAGAAGGCCTACGGCCTCCATCTTCTGGGCTTGAAATAATTGTGCCTCAAGTTTCATGCGCTCGCTGATGTCCTTGAAAGTTACTACTCCGCCAGTTACTTCCCCGCCGTCGATCATGGGTGTACACGTGTATTCTACCCGGAAATTCGTACCGTCCTTTCTCCAGAAAACGTCATCATAAACAGTACAGCCTATACCGGCTTTCAATGCCCCCAGAAGCCGGCAGCTTTCCGCAGGGAAGGCGGTTTTATCATGCCATGCATAATGCCATGTCGCGTGGCTGTTCCTGCCTACAAGTTCCTCACCTTCCCATCCAAGCATCTTTGAAGCAGCGGGATTGATAAATGTTACGCATCCATCTGTATCCACTCCATAGATCCCTTCTCCGGCTGTGTTCAGGATCATCTCATTGCGGTGCAGCAGTTTATTGATGCCTTCCTCCATCTGCTTGTGCGCGGTGATATCGTGCCCGACTGAAAGCGCGCTGATAATTTCACCCTGTAAATTGTATTCCGACACAATCGTATACTCTAAATGAAGATTGACACCTAGGGCGTTCACCCAGGCAAATTCTATCGCCTCAGGGACCCCGGTCTCCAATACCTTCTTTATCTTGTCTATATACTCTGCAACGATAGGTTTAGGCACCCTGGGAGTATCAGCCATAGGCAAATTGACCACCTCTTGGGCGGTAAGGCCGCTGGCCTTTTCCCAGGCGGGGTTCACATAAGTCCTGCGCAACTCCCGGTCGTATCGGACAATCAGATCAGGGCTGTTCTCGACAAGGGTACGGTACTCCCGCTCCCTTAAGCGAAGGGTTTGTTCCATCTGTTTGCGATCCGTAATGTCGGTAAACATCGCCAAGGTGCCCTTAAAGCAATGCTCGGCATCAAAAATCGGAGTGGCTGAAATATAGGTCCACATAGTCTTTCCGCTTTTATGGCGTATCCGACGCTCATAACTTTCCGACATGCCCTTTCGTCGGGCTTCCAGTCTTCTGTGGTGGTCAGCCACATCCTCCTCAAACATGAAGTCAGTGAATGGTCTGCCGATTATCTCTTCTGCGGAATAGCCGGTCATATCTGCCATGCGCGCATTGACAAATGTGGTCATTAAATCGGACCCGAGCATCCACATGCCCTCACTGGTAGTCTCCACAATGCGGCGGTACTTTGCCTCACTCTCACTTAGTTGACGGAACGTCACCAAACTACTCAGGCCGTCTCCCAGCCGCCTGCCGATCGCCTGGAATAAACGTTCGTCCTGCTGCGTCCATACGCGTGCGTAAGAACATTGGTGCAAACCAAACAGGTAGGGTTTGTCGGTCTTAGGGTATATAATCATCATGATTTGCGACTTGACATTGAAACATTTTTCGATATCCGCAGGCATCGGATAACACGATCCAGGGCCGAAAGATACAGGACCACTGGAATCCCTCGCAAGCCTGATCACTTCAGCGGATTTGGCAGTTATTGGAACGTCGCACTTCAGCGTAAAAGCGCCGGGGTATTCAGGCCTGTTGCGCTCCATCGGCACGGAAAACGACGGGGCATCCGGATCAGCTGAATAAAGAAGCCATGCACGGTCGCATCCGAAAATCTGCAAGACAGCGTCAAGGACATCGCTCATCATTTGCTCAAGATTATCCGCTCCCTGCATAGCCCGGTTTACCCGGTCCATGCTCTCGAAGAACCGAAGATTTGCCTCGCGCTCTTCCTCTGCCCGCTGGCGTTCAATGCGGCCGCGCAGCACAGAGATGCCGAATGACAGGTCTCCGGCCAGTTCTTCAAGCAGTCTGATTTCATCAGGAGTGAAGGCATTAGGTTCAGTAGAATATATCGTCAGGGCGCCTGTCACCACTCCTTGCTCGTCCGCAAGTGGAAGCCCGATATTGGAGCGATATCCTCGCGCTATTGCGCTCTCCTTCCATGGTTCCGCAATTGAATCAGTCGTAAAATCCTGTATGCAGACACTCTTCCCGGTCCTTATGGCTGTGCCGGTAGGGCCACGTCCGCGGTAAGTATCAGCCCAGACAATGCCGGCGTTTTCCAGATATCCATCTTCTGTCCCGGCCCACGCAACCGGGCGTACCGACTTTGCTTCATCATTCTCTGCAAACCCGACCCATGCCATGCGGTAAGCGGCCACTTCGCAGATGATTCGGCAAATCTCATGCAATAGCTCCGATTCATCGGTCGCCCGCATCAAGACCTGATTGCACTCGCTTATGGCGCGAAGTTCCCGATTAACACGGTGAAGCATGTCCTCCGCATTCTTACGTTCAGTAATATCGCGTATAAGCGCAATATGATAGGCTTTCCCCCCGTATTCAATGTAGTTCGTGTTTATCTCAACGGGGAAAATCCTTCCATCTTTGGTCTTGTGCCGGCTTTCGAATATCAGTGATCCAATTTCTTTCATCTCCGCCCATTGGGCCGGCCAGCTTTCCATCGGAAAATCCGGATCCACATCAGATATGCCCATAGCGAGCAGTTCATCGCGTGTGTACCCTAGTGAGCGGCAGGCACTCTCATTGACAAAATGGAAACGCGCTGACTCGTCGATAAGAAAGGCTGCTTCGTTCACCCGGTTCAATGCAAAACCAAGAAGAGCGACAGTCTCATCAGCCCGCATGTTCATTCTTCTTACCCCCCTCGGGAAGATCGACCATACGACCGGCTATATCCCTACAGACTTTTTTCACGCTCGAAAACAGATCACCGCATACTAAACTATACAACATTTTGGCATCGTTGAATAGGAGGACACTTTATAAAAAAAGGATGTTCTATGCGCCGGATGCAGATAAGATGCTGACTTATGACGGGTCTGTTTGGTCTTGAAACACCGATGTTACATCAGAAACGGCAACTTCTCCCTGCTCTTTGTTTTTCAGGTTCTTCCACTGTACCCTTCCAGCCTTAAGCTCATTTTCACCGATGATGAGCGCAAACTCGGCGCCAAGGCGGTCGGCCCTTCTCAACTGGCTCTTGAGGGACGACCCTCCGTAGCCCTGCTCCGCCCATATGCCCTGCCTTCTCAGAGATTCGGTAATCCTGAATCCTTCCATATCCGCTTCCCTACCGAGAGTTGCAATAAAAAATTTCGGGGCAGGCACATCGATTCCCTTCTTTTCTTTGAGCAAAGCGACAAGCCGTTCCATACCGATTGCAAAGCCGATTGCAGGGGTTTCAGGTCCGCCGAACTCCTCAACTAGCCGGTCGTATCTGCCTCCAGCCGCCACTGCTTTCTGTGCACCAAGATGTTCGCTGGTAACTTCAAATGTGGTCTTTGTGTAGTAATCAAGCCCGCGGACGAGGTTGGGGTTCAGGGTGTACGGGACCTTGAATGAATCCAGAATGGACTGCAACTCATGGAAGTGTGTCCTGCAATCTTCGCAGAGGTAGTCGGTTACTGCCGGCGCACCCTGACGGAGTGCTGCGCAGCGCTCGACTTTGCAATCGAGTATCCGAAGAGGATTGGTCTCATATCTCCTTTGGCAGTCGGGACAGTATTCTGCGAGTTTGTCGCCGAAAAAATCGAGGAGGGCCTTGCGGTAGACAGGCCGGCATTCGGCGCAGCCAATGGAATTGAGTTCGCAGTTCAGGTCGCTCATCCCTATGGTCTCAAGCAGGTTGTTGAGCATTATTATCATCTCGGCATCCATGGTGGGGCGGGCAACGCCGAATGCTTCTGCACCTATCTGGTAAAACTGGCGGAAGCGCCCTTTTTGCGGCCGCTCATACCTGAACATCGGGCCTGTATAAAAATATTTCTGCGGGGAAGGCTGAGTCTGCAAGCCTTTTTCCACAAAGCAGCGCACAACAGGGGCCGTCCCTTCAGGCCGCATGGTTACACTGCGGCTGCCCTTGTCGGCAAAGGTGTACATCTCTTTTTCGACGATGTCGGTCGCTTCCCCGATGCCCCGGATAAAAATATCAGTTGATTCCAGTATGGGCACCCGGATTTCCTGAAAGCCATACCTCCGGAAGAGGTCGCGGGCTGCCGATTCGACGGCCTGCCATATCGCGATGTCGGGCGGCAGGATGTCCTCCATGCCCTTGAGTCCGCTGTATTTCATTCAGCCTCTTCCCTCTCCTTGTCGAATTCGATCATCTTCATGTGGCTTTCGATCAGCCTCTTTACTTCTTCCTTGAAATGGCGCCTTATGCCCTTCAGCTCTACGATGTCCTCGTGGATCTTCACAGCCTTCTCCTGCGCTGCCTTGAGTATATCGTCGGCCTTCGACTCGGCCTCCCTGATTATAAGGTCGGCCTCCTTACGGGCATTGGCCTTGTATTCATCAACCATCTGCTGTGTAGTGATGAGCGTTTCGCGCAAGGTGGCATTCATGTTGTTATATTCCTGAAGCTGCGAATCGGCCCGGCTGAGGGATTCCTTCAGGGACGCGTTTTCCCTGAGAAGTTCCTCCATCTCTTCGCGGATCAGTTCAAGGAAGGAATATACCTCATCCACATCAAACCCGCGGAATTTCATGGGAAACTGCTTCTGCTGGATGTCAAGCGGCGTTATTCTCATAAATTTATGCCCCCTCGGTCAAAACTTGTAACCTATCTCGACAAGAGACGGTATCAGGAACCTTTGTATAAAATGGATCATCAGTATCACGATCAGCGGCGATATGTCGATCGGGCCGAGCCGGTGGCCTATGATTCTCCTGATAGGCCTCAGCGCCGGTTCCGATGCTTTATAAAGAAACCGGACGATCGGGTTATAAGGGTCCGGATTCACCCAGCTTATAAGTGCCGAGATTATGATTATCCAGAAATAGATTTCGAGCAGTATATTCAGGATGTTTGCAATTTCAATTATTAACCTGCTGAGAATAGACACTTTGCCTCCTTTTATTTATCAGGCTGATGCCAGGTCCTCGGCCCTCTTCCTTGCCGCTTCGAGCGCCTCGGCAACAAGGGCCGCCAAGCCTTTTTCCTCAAATGTCCTGATGCCCGCTGCAGTTGTGCCACCCGGAGAGGTCACCATCTTCCGAAGCTCGACCGGTGGCATGCCGGTCTCAAGAAGTTTCGCTGTGCCGATCACAGTCTGAACGGCGAGTTCCAACGCATTGTCCGGTGAGAGACCCATTTTTTCACCGCTTGCTATCAGTGCCTCCGTAAAAAGCGCTACGAAGCCCGGCCCGCTTCCCGACAGGGCCGTCACTGCGTTCATCTGTTTTTCGGGAAGGGTCAGCACCTTGCCGATGGAACTGAATATATCCCTGACCGGCTCGACAATCTTGACCGGCAGGCATGAGCAGAGCGAAATGACCGACATGCCTTCCTGGACCAGCGCGGGCGTGTTGGGCATGACCCTTATCAGCCTGTCCGTTTTCAGCCTCGACTGTAAAAAGGAAAGCGTGATGCCCGCGGCAATAGAGACCACGGTTTTTTCGGAGGTGACAGCTGGAGATATCTCATCGAGCACGGCAGCCATGTTTTGGGGCTTTACAGCCAGAATAATGATTTCGGAATGTCCAGCGGCTTCGGTATTTGACGCAGTCGCAGTTACGCCGTATGTCCTGATGAGAAATTCCCTGCGGTCAACCCTCGGCTCGGATACGATAACGTCCTTTTTGCCGCCTGACATTATACCCTTGATAAGGGCCTCTGCCATATTACCGCCGCCAATGAAACCGATCATGTAGTTCTCCTTTCACCGAAAATCGCCGTCCCAACCCTGACGAGCGTGGCGCCTTCCTCGATCGCAACTTCAAAGTCGCCCGACATGCCCATTGAAAGCTCAGGCAGGTCGAAACCTTCTTTTGTCAATTCATCCCTCAGCTCGCGCAAGCGTCTGAAATAAGGCCTTGCCGCCTTCGGGTCATCAAAAAAAGGGGGTATGGTCATCAAGCCTTCAAGTTTCAGGTTCTCAAGTCCGGAGACCGTCTCTGCAAGCCGGGGCATAGCCGCTTCAGTTGCTCCGCTCTTGGTATCTTCTTCCGAAAGCTTAACCTGTATCAGCACTCTCTGTATCTTTCCTATCCTTGCAGCTTCCCTGTCAATGTCCTCGGCAAGCCCCTCTGAATCGACAGATTGAATCATGTCAAAGAGCTGCACTGCATGTCTGACCTTGTTGCGCTGGAGATGTCCTATCAGGTGCCATTCAGCCGTCAGATTTGAGATTTGCAATTTCAAATCTGAAATCTTATGTTTGGCCTCCTGAACTTTGCTTTCGCCGAAAATCCTCAACCCGACATCCAGGGCCTGCTTTATTTCGTCAACACCCACTGTCTTGGTTACTGATACCAGTCTGATTTCCTCCGGTCTCCTGCCAGCCCTCATAGCGGCATGACTCATCTTCTTAAAGACTGCAGAGGCGTTTTCGAGCAGCATGGTCTTTTATAGTAGTATCTCCATGCCATTAATTGCAAGGCTCTAATCCATGCTCAACCCCTTGATATTCGGGACAATTGAAGACTCGCCCGTCCCTGCCTCCATTATGAAAAGGCCCCTTCTTTCTGATATGATAAAGCATGTTCAAAAAGTTCATGATCCGCTTTTCACTCAATATGCGCCTTACCCTGATCATGCTCTTCCTGAGCTTTATCCTCATCTCGATACTTATGTTCCTGTATTCCGAATCGGAAAAAAAACTGTTCAAGGAACTCGAAAGGCAGACCACGGAACTGACAAAGGCGATCCAGATCGGCGTTGAGGAGGTCACCACCGGAAAGGGCAAATCCGATGAGGCGAGGCTGGCCCAGTATCTGAACAAACTTAACACTAAGGGTGTAAAAGAGATCTCGATTATCAGCAATGCCGACGAGATAGTTGCCAGCACAAATCCGCAGCGCATAGGCGAATCCATGACACATAAGAAAAAAGAGCTGATCATAAAGGCGGAACTGGGAGAGCCGGTTTCTGAGGAAGGAAGGACTTTTAATGTTATCCTGCCTGTCGTTGCTGGTGATACACAGTACGGTTATATTCATCTCAAAATAAACAAAGACGATTTTTCTGAAGTCCTGAAAACCAACGTCATCAACAGGGTGCTCGCTACCATGTTTGTCTTCGGCATAGGCATCATTTTCACATTAATACTGTCAAGGCAATATACGCGGCCTATTGAAAAGGTCGTAGATGCCGCAATGCGGGTTGCGGCGGGCGATCTTACGCAGCACATAACAGTCCGGAACAGGGACGAGATCGGGAAGCTGTCCGAGAGCTTCAACTTCATGGTAAGCAAGCTGAGGGAAGCACGCACCCTCGAAGAAAAATTGAGGGAAGCCGAACATCTGTCGGGCTTAGGACAGCTGTCGCGCCACATGGCCCATGAGATCAGGAACCCGCTGAACTTCATAAGCCTGAGCATCGATCATATCGGCTCAAAATACAGGCCATCTGATCCCGGACAGGACGAAAAATTTGCCAGCCTCATCAGTGGGATAAAGCAGGAGATTGATAGGCTGGACAAGCTCGTTAACGACTTCCTCGATTACAGCAGGCCACTTGCCCTGAATCGCAGGATGGTGGATGTGAAAGGGCTGATAGACGACATCATGGACCTGATATGGGCCAGGGCCGAGGTGGACAAGATCAGGATAGTAAAGGATTACGACGCCCCGGCTGAGCTCTATCTCGATCCTGATCTTTTCAAGTCCTGCGTTCTTAATGTAGTGACGAATGCATTTCATTCGATGGCTTCAAAGCAGGGCGGGGGCACGCTCGCAATCAAGACCTCAGTTGACGACGGGGACTTCATCCTGTCTATATCCGATGAGGGTGAAGGAGTGCCTGAAGAAAACCTGTCGAAGATATTTGAGCCTTTTTTCTCGACCAAGGAGAACGGACTCGGGCTTGGTCTGCCCATGACGAAAAGGGTCATCGAAGAACATGGCGGAAGTGTCGATTTTACCAGCGTACCCGGCAAGGGCAGCGAAATGAAATTCATCCTCCCGCTCAAAAAAAATAATCTGCCGACATAGAAAGGATGCGCAATGCCGGTCATAATTGTGATTGATGACGAACAGCGCCAGAGAGGGATATTGAAAACCATCCTCGAAGAGGAAGGCTATGAGGTTCACGCCGCTCCTTCGGCTGAAAAGGGACTGGAACTGATCGGGACGCTCAGTCCGGACGTTGTTTTGACCGACCTCAAGATGGGCGGCATTTCCGGGCTGCAGATGCTCGATCATCTTCCGGATGAAGCAATGAAGCCGGCGGTAGTCATCATGACTGCATACGGCACTATTTCATCGGCTGTTGAGGCCATGAAAAAGGGGGCGTTCGACTACCTTACCAAGCCCCTCGACAAAGACTCCATTGTCCTTACCGTACAAAAGGCTGCAGAACATGTGCAACTTGTAAGAGAAAACACACAGCTCAGAAACGCCCTCTACGAGAAGTTCAGCATGGAAGGAATAGTGGGCACATCCAGACGAATGCAGGAAGTGCTTGAAGTGGCCAAAAGAGTGGCCCCGACAACAGTAACAGTCCTTATATACGGAGAAAGCGGAACCGGCAAAGAGCTTGTGGCCCGGGCCGTTCATTACAACAGCACGCGGAAGTCCGGACCGTTCACCCCGATCAACTGCGCGGCAATCCCGGACAACCTGATCGAAAGCGAGCTCTTCGGATTCGAGCCCGGCGCTTTCACAGGTGCTTCGCACCGCAAAATAGGACTCTTTGAGCTCAGCAACAAAGGGACCCTCTTTCTAGACGAGATCGGCGAACTCCCGCTGCTGACGCAGACGAAGCTGCTTAGGGTGTTGCAGGACAAGGAAATCCGCCGCCTCGGCGGGCATGACAGCGTAAAGATAGATGTCAGAATACTTGCCGCAACCAACAAGGACCTTGAACGTGAGGTCGCCGCCGGAAAGTTCAGGGAAGACCTATATTACCGACTAAAGGTTGTAACGGTCGAGCTGCCTTCGCTCAAGGAGAGGCAGGATGACATCCCCCTCCTGATTAATTTCTTCATCAACAAATACAACCAGGAATTCGGCAAAAGGGTAAAGGGCATCAGCGATGGCGCGCTCAAGGCTATGAAGGAATATTACTGGCCGGGAAATATACGGCAACTCGAATCGGTAGTCGAAAGGGCCGTGCTTATGAGTGACCACGATGTCATTTCGGTCGAGGATGTGAGGAGTGACTTGAAGCTGCCCGGCAGTGCAGGTGCTTTTGATCTGGACATCCCGGACGAAGGTCTTAATTTCGAGGAACTGGAAAAAACTCTGATAAAGAAGGCAATGGCCAAGGCCAACAATGTCGCGGCAAAGGCGGCCAGGCTTTTAGGGATGAGCTACAAGACCTTCTGGTACCGGCTCGAAAAATTCGGCTTAAATACGCCATCCTCAAATGAGGACTTCCCTCCGGATATAAGAAGTTAGACGGGACACACAAAGGCTAATTCAGCAGTATGGATTCTAATACTTCAGGCTGTGTCGGGCTATAGTTATGAGTGAATAATTTTGTGTAAATGTTTGTTGTGGTGCCCCCTTCTTTTTTGGCATACTAAATGCTTGGTACTTCTATTAGAAAAGGGAATCAAATTATTACGAAAGGAGGTGAGTTGAATGAAAAAGATTTCAGTTTTGGTCATCGCACTGCTGTTCGCTTTTTCGCTGACGGCAGCTTTCGCAGCCGACAAAGCAGCTGACACAAAATCGTCTGCGGCTCCTGCAAAAGAGGAGAAGAAAGCCGAACCCAAAAAGAAGGGTGCGGAGAGCAAGCATCAACTGATAGGTGAGGTTAAGGCTGTTGACCCCAAGGCCGCCACAGTAACCGTAAAAGGCAAGAAGGAAATGACCTTCTCCGCTGAAGAGACGCTGCTGAAAGATGTAAAGGTTGGCGACAAGATAACAGTAACTTACACAGAGAAAGACGGCAAGGCGACAGCCACCGCCATCAAGGCTGCAAAGGCCAAGGGCGTAAAGAAGGCTGAAAAGGTCGGGAAGAAAGAAGAGAAGAAAGACGAGCCTGCTGCAAAGCAAGTTGAGCCTGCAAAAACCACGAAGAAGAAAAAAGCCGTGGAAGGCTGCTAATATTTCACCTTCATGGTATCAGCAAAAGGGTGTTCCTGCAAAAGGACACCCTTTTTACTTGTTATCTGTCAATTTTAATAGATGCTTAGGCAATGGGCCACTTTCAAGCGGAAGAGATTAGTCCTTGTGCAATTACGCGAACGCTATTTTGCAATATGATTATTCTATTTTCCATGAGCAGGCTGTGAAACGGAACACTCAGGCCCTTCCGTCTGAAAGTGGCCCATTGCCTTTTATTTGCTCTCTTTGACGTTTATACATCCTGTACGATAAAATAGTATTCTGAATTTCTGGGGGGAAATCGCGAAACCTTTTCCTAATATTACAAATTTTTACGGAGGGCATAGATGATCAAGATCGAACTGGCAGAACGGGTGAAACACCTTCCGCCCTATCTTTTTGCTGCAATCGACCGGATGAAGCAGGAGGCGCTTGCAAAGGGGGCTGATTTGATCGATCTGAGCATTGGCGATCCGGATATTCCTACGCCTGCACATATCGTTAATGCAATGAAAAAGGCTGTGGAGGACCCTGAGCACCACCGCTACCCTTCCTATGAAGGCATGCTTTCATACCGGCAGGCTGTTTCCGACTGGTATAAACGCAGATTCGGCGTGACCCTCGATCCCAGGGCAGAGGTCCTCTCTCTAATCGGCTCGAAAGAGGGAATCGGTCATATCCCGTTTGCCTTCGTGAATCCCGGAGATGCAGTACTCGTGCCGTCTCCCGGATATCCGGTATACCCGGTGGCAACCCTGTTCGCCGGCGGTGAGTCTCACCTGATGCCACTTAAAGAAATAAATGCTTTTTTACCGGACTTTTCCGCCATACCGGATTCAGTGCTCAACAGGGCCAAGCTCATGTTTCTCAACTATCCCAACAACCCTACAGCTGCCGTCGCTTCAAAGGATTTCTATCGCGATGCAATAACTCTGGCGGCGAAATACAATATCATCATTTGCCATGATGCAGCGTACTCCGAAGTCTATTATGATGGTGAAAAGCCGCTGAGCTTTCTCGAACTCGACGGCGCCATGGAGGTCGGCATTGAATTTCATTCGCTCTCGAAAACTTACAACATGACCGGATGGAGGATTGGCTATGCGGTCGGCAATCGTGATGTAATTTCGGGGCTTGGCAAGATAAAGTCCAATCTTGATTCCGGCGTTTTTCAGGCAATCCAGGAGGCATCAATCGCCGCGCTTAATACCGGGGACTCACTGCTGGCCGGCATCAGGAACACTTACCAGGAACGAAGAGACGCACTTTGCAGCGGACTAAATGACATTGGGCTCGATGTTATTAAACCCAAAGCGACATTTTATGTATGGACCAAAGTACCGTCCGGCTTCGACTCCTCAGGATTTGTTTCTCACCTGCTCGAAAAAGCGGCCGTACTCGGCACGCCGGGGGTGGGATTCGGCGCGCCGGGTGAAGGATATATCCGGTTCGCGCTCACGCAGAGTATTGAAAGGATAAAAGAAGCGGTACAGAGGATCAGAAAAGTCCTGTAAAATGGCCGTTGTTTTCTTAGGCATAGGATCGAACCTCGGCAATAAGAAAGCTAACTGTCTTACCGCCATCGACAAACTGTTGGCCGGAGGCTCAGAAGTAGTTAAAATATCTTCCCCTTATGACAGCAAGCCCTGGGGCGTTACCGATCAGCCGGATTTCGTGAACATGGCTGTAGAGGCGCGGACAACAATGTCACCCCGGGAACTGCTTGACGCCCTGAAAAAAATCGAAACAGACATGGGGCGGGAACCCGGCCAACGCTGGGGGCCAAGGCTTATCGATCTCGATCTGCTGCTCTATGACGACCTGATAATTCAAAGTGACGACCTCGTCGTGCCACATCCACTTCTTCACGAGAGAGACTTCGTGCTTATGCCTCTTTCCGAGATTGCTCCAGATCTCGTGCACCCTGTAATTGGAAAAAAGATAGTCGAACTTAAGGAGAAACTTTGCAATGAAACAGACCATTTCAGTGAACAGCAGATCCAGGACTGAGTTTATAGATATCACCGCTGAGGTGCAGGAGGCGCTGGGGAAATCCGGCGCAAAATACGGGGCCTGCCTTATCTTTGTCCCTCACACAACTGCGGGTATTACAATCAACGAGGGTGCCGACCCCTCGGTGAAACGGGACATGCTGAGAAGCCTGGACAGGCTGATACCTCTCGATGGAGATTATAAACACGCCGAGGGGAATTCTGCGGCGCACATCAAGACGGCCCTTGTCGGCACATCCGTCACGTGCATAGTCGAAGACGGCAGGGCGGTTCTGGGGACATGGCAGTCAATCTTTTTTTGCGAATTCGACGGGCCCCGGAATCGCAAGGTGCATCTTAAATATTTTCCCGGATAGTTGACCTCCGGAGGCCAATACTTAAGGTTGTAAAATCCCTATTTTATGAATGGAGATGGTTAAGACGTGGCGGCCCTTCTTTCCCGCTTCCTGCGGTTAGTCTGGGGTGCCGCACTCGGTCTCAGGCTTTCTTCAATCGGGATCTTGGCCAGCACCTCTTCGGCCGTCGTTATGCCGAGCCTGACCTTTTCCCAGGCGTCGTCGAACAACAATTTTACTCCATTCTTGCATGCTGCCTCGGCAAGCTCCACTTCGGTGACCTTCTGAAACAGCATCGTCTTTATATCCATGGTTATTGGCAGATATTCGTAGACGGCAGTCCGTCCGTAATAGCCCGTGTTATAACAGTACTGGCATCCTTCTCCTTTAAACTGTTTCGTTATTTCAGGCAGTCTAAAGGTTTTAATGAAGGCCAGGAGTTCCGGGTCGATATCGAGTTCCACCCTGCAGTTCGTACAAATCTTCTTGACGAGACGCTGTGCCAGAATGCCGTTGAGGGCCGAACCGAGGAGATACGACGGCACGCCTATATCAATAAGACGAGTGACAGTGGCCGCTGTGCTGTTTGTATGGAGGGTCGAAAGAACTAAATGCCCTGTCATGGAAGCCCGCATTGCAATTTCGGCCGTTTCGCTGTCCCGAATCTCGCCGATCTTGATAACGTCAGGGTCCTGGCGCAGGACTGAGCGGAGTATATTGGCAAACGTTCTTCCGATCTCATCGTTAACCTGTATTTGGGTGATGCCTTCGATCTTGTATTCAACGGGATCTTCGATCGTGACTATATTTCTCGTCTCGGACATCATATGCCTGAGAGATGCATAAAGCGTTGTCGTTTTCCCGCTTCCCGTTGGACCGGTCACCAAAAGCATACCCTGCGTCCGCCTCAAAATGGATGAAATGGAATTCCTGATTTCATCGTGCATGCCCAATTCCCTGAGAGTAACCACACCGGCGCTCTGATCAAGAAGCCTTGTGACAACCTTTTCCCCGTAAATGGAAGGAATGGTGGATATCCTCAGGTCTATTTCTTTGTCCTGATGGGTCACATGACTGCTGCCGTCCTGAGGCAAACGCCTGTTTGTAATATCGAGGCTACCGATGATCTTGATCCTCGAGATGACCGAATCATGAATATTGCGATCATACGTGAAAATATTCCTGAGGTCGCCGTCGACCCTGAACCTCACCTGGACAATCCTTCTCCGGGGCTCGATATGAATGTCGCTGGCCCTCATCTTGATTGCCTCGGCAATCATCATCGCCACGAGTTTGACAATCGGCGGGGCCTTGCTCTTTGAATACAAAGTCTCTATATTGGTATCAGTCTCTTCGGCCTGCGGGACCTCTGAAAACTGGATTTCCTTCTCTGCACTGATATTTGAGCTGTAAAGATCGAGCAGTTCGGGGCTGTCCGCCCCCTCGACATAATATCGCTCTATTGCGGCAAGAATGGAATTTTCGTAAGAAATTATGGGCGAGACCCTGAGCTTGGCAGTGAATGAAATGTCATCGATAGCATGATAATCCAGGGGATCGGCCATAACAAGATATAGGGTCGAGTCCCTTTTTTCGAGCGGGAAGATGAGCTTCTGTTTTGCGGTCTTCTTGGGAATAATAGTTTTAAGCTCCTTGGGGAGCTCGCAATCAACATTGTCGAGAAAGTCTATTATAGGCAGTGAAAATTTTTCAGCCAGTCCCTCTACAATCTGCTCCCTGCTTACGAAATTCATTGCAACCAGGGTTTCTCCGATTTTCTTCCTGCTGGATTTCTGCTGTATGAGGGCCTCATCGAGCTGGTCAGACGTAATAAACTTCTGTTCCAGCAATATTTCTCCAAGTTTTCGTCTCGGCGCCATGAATTTAATATAACATTTTTTAAAACCGAACGCTCCCAACTGTCCTAAAACGGCATGTTAATGTTAAAATCAGCAAATTGTCTTGGAGGTACATATGTTGAACATGAAGTCTGTTGACCCGGTCAGGCTGTCCGCTAATGCAAAATTCCGGTTTAGTTGCCATAAAGGAATCGATTGCTTCACAAAATGCTGCAGCAATATCGAAATTATGCTGACGCCTTACGATGTCGTGCGATTGAAAAACCGCATGAAACTTTCGTCGGGCGAATTTTTAAACGACTATACCTATGTTGAACTCGAGGGGAAATCGTCCCATCCTTTTGTATTCCTGAAGATGAACGAGGATAAGGACAGGAAGTGTCCGTTTGTGTCATCCGAAGGGTGCTCAATCTATGATGACAGACCTGCAAATTGCCGGTATTACCCGGTCGGCCAGGCCTCCCTCAAAAAGAAAGACGATAATATAAACGATCTGATAACCGAGGAGTTCTATTTCTTTGTAAGGGAAGAACATTGCCTTGGCTTCAATGAGGACAAACAATGGACAATCAAACAATGGCGGGATGACCAGGGCGTGGACATATATGATGAGATGAACCGCGGATGGAAAGAAATACTTTTCAGGAGGAACCTCCCGGGTAATGACCTCGATGAAAAAAAACAGAAAGCATTCTATATGGCGTGCTATGACATAGACCGCTTCAGACGGTTTGTATTTGAGAGTCCTTTTCTTCAACACTTTGATATCGATCCGGTTAAAGTCGAAAAGATAAGGAGCGACGAGACCGAACTTATGAAATTCGGGTTCGATTATACAAAGTTCATCCTTGGAATGGAGATGACCCTGAAGCTCCGCAAATAGGCTTCGGATCGACATATGGTCCTCCTGTTTGTGAGAGCACCCCAACGGGGAACGGTAAAGACCCGGCTGCAACCAGTAATAGGTGAAGAAGGAGCACTGGATATTTATCGCTGTTTTATTCTTGACATTCTGGACACCCTGAGAACAGCCAACCTCACGATACGAATATTTTTTTCTCCGACCGATTCCAGGGAGGAGATTACCGACTGGCTGGGACATGTATTTGATTACACTCCTCAAACTGGAGAATCCCTCGGTGAAAGAATGGAAAACGCATTCGTGCAGATGTTTTCAGAGGGGACAGAAAAGGCAGTCCTCATTGGCAGCGACATTCCCGACCTGCCTGCTTCGATATTTTATGAGGCATTTGCAGCACTCGATGCGAACGATGCCGTAATCGGGCCGGCCACGGACGGCGGATACTATCTGATTGGATTCAGAAACAACACCTTTATGCCGGAAATATTCCGCGGCATCAAGTGGAGCTCAGGGTCGGTGTTTCGCATAACGATGGATATTTTTGAAGCCCATGGTTGCAGACCGCATGTTCTGCCGATATGGAACGACCTTGATACCGGAGATGATCTGCGCCATTTTTTCCTGAGAAACAGGAGAAGCGACTTTGCAATATCGCGGACCATGTCCTATCTGAATACCATTGCAGAGAAACTGATCGGGCATGGATAGCAACTTCGGAAAAACTCCTTCCGCTTGATACTGGAAAGGCAACCTGCCTTTACGTTACCGCGCCTACTCAGGTGGAACCCTGCCCTGCCGTGCAGGCGTAGCAGTGATCCCCAACCGTGATTTCCCGATGAGACAGGTTACCAAAGTCGAAGTCAGAGATATGTGGTATGCTCCCTTTCACCTTGAGTCCGAGCACCTGGTTGAAGTCGCAATCATATAAACTGCCGTCCCAGCTGACGCTTATCAGCCGCCGGCACATTAACCCGTCAAGGGTTTCCGAATTGAAGGCATCCGTCAGGATCTCCATATATTTTTGGAAAGTCCCGGTGTGAAGAAGAGACTCTCCGAATCGCCCCACAGGCATGTTCGTGAACGTATATAAATGATTGAATGAGATGCCGAACCGATCGAAAAGCTCCCGCTTGTAGTCGCGTTCCAATGCTGCCTGAGGCGGGGACAGGAAGGCCCCCTGTGGATTGTAAACAAGATTGAGTTTTTGCCTTTCATCTATTCCATAGCCGAAACTGTTCAGCATGCGAAGCGTTTCTATGCTCTTGAAAAAGGTGCCGCTACCCCGTATGTCATCGACAGTCGCTTCCGTGTAACAGGGCAGGGATGCAACAAGCTCTACGCCAAAGTTTCTGAAATACTCCGGTAAATCCGCCATCCCTTTGTCAGAGAGAATAGTCAGGTTGGTACGGACTATTACCCGACAACCGATCTCGCCTGCCTTTTCAATCAGGTATTTAAAATGCGGATTGAGTTCGGGCGCACCGCCGGTAACATCGAGGATGCGAATGCCAGTTGCTTTTAGAATGCCGAGCACGGTTTCAATGGTCTCCCGGTTCATCTCCTCGTTCCTGTTTGGTGCCGCCTGGATATGGCAATGTTTGCATGACATGTTGCAGCGGTAACCGAGATTAACCTGAAGAATCTCGATACCGCGTGCCGTCAGTGGACCTGCCTGAATGCTGAGCAGCTTTTCATCAAATCTCATGTCATACCATCTCTATGTTTTTATATCAGAACATCTTATAAACTGTAGGCATATTTATATTAGTATAATCTATTCTAAAATATAATCCTCGCGCGTTTTTGTGCGGCAATGGCCCTACGGCGCAGAAAAGGAATGAATGCAGGGCACGATATCAATAATAGTCCCGGTCCTGAACGAAGAGAAGATACTAAGTGCAACGCTTTCCTCTCTCTCCCTTTCGGACAGAGAGGAGCTGATCGTTGTCGATGGCGGGAGTACAGACGAGACGGCTGCCATTGCCTCCCAATTCACCGACAAGGTATTCACAACCTTGAAGGGCAGAGGACGACAGATGAATTTCGGAGGGCTCCGGGCGGAGGGAGATATTCTCCTTTTCCTCCATGCCGACTGTTCCCTGCCTCCCGGCGGTTTTGCGACAATACGCGAAACGCTCCGGACCCCGGGAACGGCTGCGGGCGCATTTGACATCCGGTTTACCGACAGACGCCCGAGCCTGAAAATAACAGGGTTTGCAGCGAACCTCAGGTCACGAGTGACCGGCATTCCTTACGGCGATCAAGGACTCTTCATGACAAAGGCAATCTTCGATAAGTTGGGGGGATTTGCTGACATACCACTGATGGAAGATATTGAGATTTCCAGGAGGCTGAAGCGCGCGGGCAAGATCGTCTTCGTGCGTCCGCCGATTAGTGTCTCTCCGAGGAGGCTGCTGAATGAAGGGCTTGTTTACGCAATTGCAAGGGACTGGACGATCGCACTCTCTTTTGCGTTTCTCAACACATCCCCTGAACGGCTCATAAAGCATTACAAGGATATCAGGTAAAAATCATCCGCAGGCCCTTCCCTTGAGGTCGAAGAAAAAGGCGAGTCCTTTCTTTACGGTATCAGAAAATATCTTCTTCGACAGATATGCCCCCGCTACCTTCTTGTTGATTTCAGCGAGAGTGGGGTAGGGATGCACAGCGCCGGCAATGGTCATGAGTTTTACGTTCCCATTCATGGCAGCAACCCACTCGCTGATGAGCTCACCTGCGTGCGCCCCGAGGATTTGAATGCCGATCGGCTTTCCGCCCTGATCGAGAAGCATCTTCAGTTTTCCGGTGCCTTCACCTTCGGCAAGGCTTCTGTCGTTGTCCCGGAATTCTTCGATCCAGAGGGAATAGGAGATGCCGGCCTCTTTTGCCCTTTTCTCATTCATGCCGATGCTTGCCAGTTCAGGGTCTGTATATGTACACCATGGAAGAAAAGTATAATCGGCTTTTCTTGGAAGGTGAAATATTGCATTGCTGACGACAATCCCGCCCTCGTAGCCGGCCGCATGGGTGAACTGATAGCGGCCTGTGACATCACCTGCCGCGTAAATATGTTTCCGGCCTGTCCGCATCCGGTTGTCGACCTTGATACCTTTTTTGTCCGATTCCACGCCGATGCTTTCAAGCCGGAGACCCGCTATGTTCGGGGTCCTTCCCGTTGCGATTAGAATGACCTTCGCGCGGAGCGTGATAGTGCCACCTTCAGCTGTGCTGACATCTACTTCCCGTCCGCCTATGGAATCCCGCGCACTGATTATCTGCGAGTCGAGATAAAACACCACGCCTTCAGCGTGCAATATCTGCATGACATAATCTGCCATGTCTTTATCCTCTTTCGGCAGGATCTGGCTGCCATGCTGAACGACGGTTACCTTTGTCCCCAGACGGCAGAAAGCCTGTGACATTTCGATACCAATCGGGCCGCCGCCGAGAATAATCATCGACTCCGGGAGGTGACCGAGGGAGAAGAGTTCCCGGTTCGTGATGAACGGGGTCGTTTCCAGGCCCTGTATAGGGGGAATGAGTGGAGAAGAGCCGGTCGCGATTGCCCAGTTCTTCGCAGTGTAGGGCCTTCCATCGAGACGAATGGTATGATCGTCAATAAACGCCGGGTCTCCGAATTCAACCCGCACTCCCAGGTTGCAAAACCGCTCAGGGGAGTCGTGCTTCTGAATGGTATCTATGACGGACCTGATCCGGGCAGACACATCAGGGAAATTCACAGGCGTCATTTTGACACCCGGAAGACCAAATCCGGCAGCGTTGTTCATCAAATGACGGACACGCGAGGTCATGATCAGCGTCTTGCTCGGGACGCACCCGAAATGGAGGCAGTCTCCACCGAGTCTGGGCTCCCTGTCGATCAGGAGCGTCTTTGCTCCAAGCTGCGCAGACCCAGAGGCGATGGTCAATCCCGCAGAGCCTCCTCCCAAAATTCCGATATCGAAATCGTAAACAGCCATCATATCCTCCTTCTCATAGATTCACGATTCACGACTGATCGCCGGGATTTTTTCCAAAGATAGACCTGTAAATACGGAGCACCGCCTTGGCAACAAAGGGAAAGAGACCGAGGAGCACGAAAGAAAAGAGCAGCGCCGGCGACAAAATTCCGGAAGGGGACTCTATCCCGGCAAGCCTGCTGCCTGCATTAACATAGACGATTGTCCCGGGCAGCATACCTGCTTGCGATACCAGATAAAATGTGCGGAGAGGCATGGTCGTGAGTCCCATAACCAGATTTATGACAGAAAAAGGAATGATGGGAATCAAACGCATCGCGAACAGATAAAAGGCACCTTCCCGCTTAATCCCTTCATTCACCTTTGAAAGCTTGTCTTTGAATTTTGCCTGTATCCAGTCCCGCAGGAGGTACCTCGATACAAAGCAGGCGAGCGTTGCGCCTATAGTGCTCGCAAAAGAAACGACTATGGTCCCTTCCAACAGCCCGAACAATGCGCCGCCTGCAAGTGTGAGCAGTACGGCACTCGGCAGAGAGAGCGAAGTTGCAAGTATATAAATTAGCATGTAAGCTGCGATAAAAAGCAGTCGGTGCTCACCGTAGAGAAGGGCAAGCCTGTTTTGAGATGCCTTCAGCGCAGCAAAGGTCAGGTATTGCTCGATGTCTGATACCTTGATCGCGACGACTATTGCAGCTATGAGTGAAACGATAAGCAGCTTTTTCAGAAAACTTCTGCTCATCATGATATCAACCAAGTGCGCGGTGATGAACATTCAGCTGTTTTCTGAAACTTAGCGGGAGCAATCACATATTGGCCCATATATAAAACTGTAACAGACTTTGCCGCCCAATACTATGCAGCACTGAATATGCCGGAATACGCAAGCGACAAGTTGACGCCAGCTATTGCAAGCTCCTTAACCGGTCGATCAGATGGGCACTGAAGGCCCGCTCGGCAAGGTCTCCGGCTTGGGGGAATATGCAGAGATCATCTCAATACTCAACTGTCTAATTGCCCGACCGAATGGAGTAAGAATGGATATGTCCACTTTACCTCCTGCCTCCGGCGTATGCCAGTAGACCATCCGGACAGTTTATCTGCTCGCTACACTTATGGTTCAACCTCTTGCAAAGTTACGCGTTAAAATATATTATATGTCATTGTTTTTTTGCAAAGAGAGAATTGTTGTTTATAATACATGACATAGGCAAAATGGCGGTATAATCAGGAAACATTTTCTCAGAGTATGTTGAGGCAGTGAAAAAAAACTATCATCAAGGAGGGTAAAGATGCAGGCAATAACAGCAAAGAGAGTGCTCTTATTGGTAATTGTCGTATTTTCCCTGAGCGTAATGGTTGGATGTTCCGGTATGGAAAAACGACCAGCCTACAGATCCGGCTATTTGTACTATCCATCAGAATTGGTTAAAGCGGATCAGGCCCTGGACGAGGCGAGAGCAGGCGGCAAAGACAAGGAATGCCCGGCAGAATTCAATGCTGCTAAGGACATGGTAGACAAGGCATATGAGGTCTATATGGCCTGCAATACGCAGCTGGCTAAAGATACGGCGAAAGAAGCGCTGGATAAAATCAAAGCCCTTTGTCCGCCCAAGCCGGTGGCCAAACCGACGCCTGAGCCCGCACCCGCGCCTAAACCAAGAGTTATCGACCGTCTGACTATCCATGTCAACTTTGATTTCGACAAGGCAAACATCAGAAAGGGCGATGAGGCTGAACTCAAGAAGGCTGTTGATTTCGTCAAGAAATACCGTGGTGCCAGGGTGGAACTGGACGGGCATACTGATGGCAAGGGAACAGAACAATATAATCAGAAGCTTTCTGAGAAAAGGGCGGAAGCGGTAAGGCAGTATCTCATCAAGGCAGGTGCCAGCGATAAGGCAAGGATTTCGGCCAAGGGTTATGGTATGACGAGACCCATAGCACCTAATACTACTAAGGATGGCAAAGATAATCCGGAGGGGAGGGCTGAAAACAGGAGAGTGGAGGTTATTATCCTCTCTGAATAGGTTCATCTGAGCCGGTATAAATTCATTCAAAGGCCCCACCTTTAGGCGGGGCCTTTGTTAATTCAATTTATTCCATATTCTGTTAACATATTTACTGTGATGCCGAAAAATAAATATTCTTTGCCTGTCCCGAACCATGAACCGCAATAAAATATGCCCCGAGTGCAGGACGGAGTACCTTCCGAATATAGAGAAATGCGCTGATTGCGGAGCAGACCTTCTGTTTAGCGAGGAGTATGCAAAGGATCAAGAAGAAACAAAAAGGCTGGAGGAGAAAGCCATCGACGCGGCAGTCGTGGTCAGGGAAGGAGACCGCAAGTGGCTGAAAGAACTGCACGATGTTCTTATCGATGCCGGTATCCCTTGCATGGTCACAACCGATCCCGGTTGCAGCAAAGATCATTGCGGCAACAAATGGCGGTTGCTCGTATCGGAAGGAGACCTTGAGAATGCAAAAGCATGCATTGAGGAATACTTTGCGGAAATACATCCTGAAATGAGGGCTTCCAACGAATTGGCCAGCCGGGGAAAGTGTCCGGCCTGCGGTTTCCCGGTAGGTGCAAGCGCGGTGGAATGCCCTGATTGTGGCCTTGCTTTTGTGATTGGCGACGAGGAAGAAGCGGACAACTAAGTATACTTTATGCGATAATTATTCCCTTAGAGAGTTGTTTTTATGATGGAGGATTTCATTTTATGAGAAAAAGAGCACTATTATTTTTGTCCGCAATTTTGATGGTTCTTGGTTTAATGATCACTCCTGCTATTACAACTGCAGACAGCGATTCCGATCTTATGGAGG
>DATJOY010000244.1:0-3174 GCA_035506695.1 Dissulfurispiraceae bacterium | reverse complement strand
TTACACCGACTGCCACTCCGCCTATTGAAATGGCCGTGTTGAAGGAAATTCCTTTGTGCTTCTTCTTCGACCTGAGATACCTTACAGCGATAAAGAATTGGTAGGGGAGACTATTCAACTTTATTGTTCCGGTTTAAGTTGAGGAAAGAGAACGACATCGCGGATCGATGAAGAATTGGTAAGCAGCATCACCAGCCTGTCGATGCCGATGCCTTCACCGGCAGCCGGCGGCATGCCGTATTCAAGGGCCCTGACAAAGTCTTCGTCCATCCAGTGGGCTTCTTCGTCGCCTTTATTCTTGGCCTCAACCTGCTTAAGGAACCTCTCCTTCTGATCGGCAGGGTCGTTGAGCTCCGAAAACGCATTGGCGATTTCACGAGACGTAATGAACAGCTCGAAACGCTCGACAAGTTCAGGGTTGTCTTTCTTTCTCTTGGCAAGAGGAGAAAGTTCCACCGGGTAATCGATGATGAATGTTGGCTGCACAAGCTCAGGTTCCACGAACTCCTTGAATATCTCATCGAGGATCTTGGCCAGTGAAGCGTTTGTCTCGACATCGAGCTTCTTGTCTCTCGCCCAGGCAAAGGCCTTATCGCGGTCGGTTATGGCCTCGTCGGGAACGCCCTTTTCCCGGAGGGCATCGAGAAGCGGTATTCTCCTCCAGGGGGGAGTCAGGTCTATGATGTTGTCTCCGTAAGACACCTTAAGGGTTCCTAGAGATTTCTCGGCAATGAAGGTGAATATTTTTTCGGTGAAATCCATGAGAAAATTATAGTCTTTATACGCCATGTAAAATTCTATCATAGTGAACTCTGGGTTGTGCTTCGTCGAGATCCCTTCGTTCCTGAAATTCTTGTTGAGCTCAAAAACCCGCTCGTACCCACCGACCAGGAGCCGTTTGAGGTAGAGCTCGGGGGCAATGCGAAGATAGAGATCGATGTCAAGCGCGTTGTGATGGGTCATGAAAGGCTTTGCGGACGCGCCTCCGGGAATCTGGTGCATCATCGGCGTCTCGACCTCTATAAAGCCATTGGATTCGAGGAAGTCCCGCAGCGCCTTGATGATAGCGCTTCTTTTGGCAAATATTTCCTTCACCTGCGGATTAACAATGAGATCGACATAACGCTGCCTGTATCTGAGCTCAACATCCTTAAGGCCGTGCCACTTTTCCGGAAGCGGCCTGAGCGATTTGGTCAGCAGTTCAAAATCCATCACTTCTATCGTAAGCTCGTCTGTCCTCGTCCTGAAGAGCCTGCCCGATACCCCGATAATGTCGCCGATATCGAGCTTTTTGATAAGGGCATATTTTTCGTTGAGCACGCCCTTGCTGAAAAAGACCTGTATCCTCTCGGTTGCATCCTGTATAGTGGCAAAACATCCCTTGCCGAAATCGCGCATCGAGATGATCCTTCCGGCCGCAGACGCCGGAACTTGTTTTGCCTCAAGCTCATCCTTCGATACCTGCGCAAAAGTTGTCTTCAGATGTAGGGCAGTGGCCTCGGGCTCAAATTTGCCGCCGTAGGGATCGATGCCTGATTCCCTGATGTCCCCGAGCTTCTTTAACCGTTGTTCGATAAGGTCGTTGATTTCTTCCATGAAAGAAAATTATACTGGCCGCCTTCGTTTTTAGTCAACCGCAGCTTGACTATTGGGTGCTTATTGCAATAAATTATAAAACTATGCGCGTACCTGTAATTGCGGCAAACTGGAAAATGAACAAGAAAGTGGACGAGGCCCAGGCCTTTCTCGACGAGTTCATTCCTCTCGTCTGGAATGAAAAAGAGGTGGAGATAGTAATCGCTCCTCCATTTACCGCACTTTACACTGTAGCTAATCTCCTGAAGATCACGAATATACGCCTCGCCGCCCAGAATGTCTTCTATGAGGAAAAGGGCGCCTACACCGGCGAGATTTCACCGGTTATGCTGACCGATATCGGATGTTCTCATGTGATAATCGGACATTCCGAAAGGCGAAGCTACTTCGGGGATACAGATGATATTGTCAATAAGAAGATAGGGGCAGCCCTTAAAAACGGGCTTAAGGTGATCTTCTGCATCGGCGAGTCTCTCTCTGAACGAGAAGCCGGCATGACCTTCAACGTCCTGAAGAGACAGATCAGCTGCGGCCTTAAGGGCATATCCCCGGACGCACTAATTGTGGCGTACGAGCCTGTCTGGGCTATCGGGACAGGCAAGACGGCCACGCCCGACCAGGCGCAGGAAGCCCATAAATTTATTCGCGATACGCTCGGCGAGATATACGGTGCGGCCTCGGAAGAGCTAAGAATTCTCTACGGCGGCAGCGTCACCCCGGACAATGTAGATGTCCTCATGGCTTGCCCTGATGTAGACGGCGCCCTTGTGGGCGGCGCAAGCCTCAAGGCCGACAGTTTTGCAAAACTCGTCAAATATAATAAAATGAAATGACACCCCGGCTGGGGTCATCAGGAGGTTAGTGTGCAAGTTTTTTTGCTGATTTTGCATGTGCTTGTTTGTATTTTTCTGATTCTCATCGTCTTGTTGCAGAGCGGTAAGGGAGCGGAAATGGGAGCGGCATTCGGCGGTTCCAGCCAGACCCTTTTCGGAAGCAGGGGAGCTGCAACTTTCCTGAACAAACTTACGACAGTTGCTGCAGTCGTGTTCATGATAACTTCATTATTGCTGACCATGCTCACGACCAAAGGCTCGTCGGTCATCCAGAACGTGCCGACGGAGCAAGGTACGCCAGCGCCAATGCAACTTCCGCAGCCGCAGCAGCTGCCCCAGCAGCCGATTCAGCAGACTGCTCCGCAGCCACCGGTACCGGCAGCGCCTGCCGCAAAATAACCGGCAAGCATATGAGTTAACGGGCGTATGGCATCCAATCAGGCAACCATACGCCTTTTTTTTCGCTTCTTGAGTCCCATTCTTCTTAACCCTCTGATTGCTGTCCTCATGTCGGCATCACTTTTTTTCGTCGCCGGTTGTGCGAAAGAGCCTGATGTAAAATATCCCAATGCCATAACGCTTGGGTCCGGAGCCGATGCAAAAAGGCTCCTGCCGTTTCTGGCTTCGGACAGCGCATCAGGGCAGATAAGCGGATATATTTTCAACGGGCTCACAAAGTACGACAAAGACCTCAATATTACCGGGGATCTTGCAGAATCCTGGGACGTAAGCGCCGACGGCCTCA
>DATJOY010000243.1:0-4781 GCA_035506695.1 Dissulfurispiraceae bacterium | reverse complement strand
GAGGCCGTGTGGCAGCGCTCAAAGTGTGAACACCGAAAACATATCTGACCCGGAAATCGCATGTAAGTTTTACGCCGAGCACGTGCAGCGCTTTTGTTAGGTGGTTATATTGCCAGTTCTTCTTGTCTGTCTTCTTGCTTTTGCCAACTCTAATCGTTTGGGTTCAGTATAAAGGCGTTCAAGCAATACATATGTGAAATCTAAGATATCTTCGGCATCTTGTTCTGATAGAGTCCCTTCATGAGCACCATCATTTCCATCTTCTTTGATGCAAGAAGAAAGCTCCTGTAATGTACTCGGAAGCCTTTTGTTTTCAAAAAGCCATTCAAGCCTTAACCCTAAACTTCGTCTTATCTTATTATTTAGCCCATCAATATTGTCTTCTGGAAGCATCGATTTTGTTGCTAAATCAATGCAAAGTCTAAACATAGTGGCGGCTGCGTTATGGCAGCCAATTGCCATACAAGCCGCACCTTCTATAAATATTGAGTTAATATCATCGGGAAGATGTTCGGGAGGTTGCTGAGAGATTTCATCTTTCAGAGAAATATGTCCAATGACGGATACAAGTTGATTAACTGAAAAATTAATTTTAGATAATTGGTTTTTATTTATATAATCGGTGTCTTTATATTCTTTCTGTTCGAGAACAAATACCGTTGATCTGAAACAATTCCTACAAATACAGAAAGCTTCCCAACACTGTTGCCAGCCATGATATTTTACAGTTGGTAGTTGATTGACTAGATCAAAAGTCATTTGCTGTGACTTGCATCTGGGGCAATTAGCAACTAATTCTGACATTTGAATATCTCCTTGCACCCTAACAATTATTAAATCAACTTGGTTTTTTCTTTAAAAAAGTATATCACAATACAACGCAGATTAGGCATAATTATTTAACCGTCCCGCATTGCTGAGGCCAGAGTTTTCTGATAAAAATTCTTCACATATTCCTTTACCATCCTTCTTGCACTGAAGGCCGGAGCATTGCTCACGATGGCTTCTTTCATTACTTTTATCCAGCCGCGTGAAATGCCGTCATCGTCGAGCTCATAGAAAAGGGGCACAATCTCTTTTTCGAGTAGGGAATAAATCGACTCTGCATCAACATCATCACGGTTTGCAGCGGGCGGTACGTCCCCGCCGAAGGCCCAGCCGTTCCTGCCGTTGAACCCTTCGATCCACCAGCCGTCGAGGATGCTCAGATTCGGCACTCCGTTGAGCGAAGCCTTCATGCCGCTCGTGCCGCTCGCTTCCATCGGCGGCAGCGGATTGTTGAGCCAGACGTCCACCCCGTGAGTCATGTATTGGGCCAATTGCTCGTCATAGTTTTCGATAAAGGCTATCCTGCCTCCCATTTCGGGGTCGCAGGCTGCCTTGAATACCTTCTGAAGCATCCTTTTGCCGGGGTCATCAGCAGGATGTGCCTTTCCGGCAAAGATGATCTGGACGGGCTTCCAGCGGTTGTTCAGGAGTGCCTTAAGTCTGTCCGGATCGCGGAAGAGCAGATCAGCTCTCTTGTAGGTTGCAAAGCGGCGGGCAAAGCCTATGGTCAATGCCGTCGGATCGAGCAGGGTCCCCCCGGCTACGATATTGGTCGGGCTGACATGGTCCTCTGCCCATCTCTGGCGGACTCTGTGTCTTATGAAATTGATAAGCTTGATCTTGTGCCAGTAGTGCGTCTCCCATAATTCCCGGTCCGGAATGTCGAAAATCAGCTTCCAGATGTCAGGATTGTCATGGTCGTCAAGCCATTGCTGCCCGATGTATTTGTCGAAAAGAAGGTCCATCTTGGGTTCGATCCAGGTCGGCACATGAATGCCGTTGGTGATCGAAAATATCGGGACCTCTTCTTCCTTTTTGTCCGGCCAGAGGGATTGCCACATGCCCCGGGCTACTTCTCCGTGGCGCTTGCTGACACCGTTGCAGCAGCAGGACATCCTCAGGGCGAAGGCGGTCATGTTGAACCCGGCCGAAGCGGTTTCCGGATGGACACCGAGCTTAAGAAACGCATCCCGGTTGAGCCCCAGGAGCGGATAGTAACTCCCGAAATATTTGTCCATGAGCTCAAACGGAAAAACATCGTGCCCCGCCGGGACCGGAGTGTGGGTCGTGAATATGGTGGTATTCCGGACTTTTGTCATCGCTTCGTCGAGACTTGCTCCGTCGGCAACCCGCTCCCTGACTCTTTCGAGTATTGCAAAGGCCGGATTGCCTTCATTAAGGTGCAGCGCGGAATGCCTGATGCCCAAAGTATTGAGCACCTCGCTTCCCCCGATGCCCAATACGATCTCCTGGCGCAGCCGGAGTTCCAGGTCGCCTGCGTAAAGATGGGCCGATATTGTGCGGTGCCACGGATCGTTCAGATCGATGTCGGTATCCATCAGGTATATCGGTACGCGGCCCGCAAGCACTTTCCAGACGGCCACATATACCGGCGGATCGATAAATGGGACCTTTACTACTATCTGTTGTTCATTATCATCAAACACCCTCTCAATGGGGGCCGAATCCCTGTCGAGTATCTCGTCGACCCCTTCCTGCCAGCCGTCTTCACGAATTCTCTGGCGCAGGTATCCTTCGGGATACATGAACCCTATTGCAACCACCGGCACCCCCAGGTCGCTGCATTCCTTGAGATGGTCTCCTGCAAGGAACCCCAGGCCCCCGGCATAAAAGGGGAGGGAGTGGTGCAGTCCGTATTCCGCCGAAAAATATGCAATTGGAAGGCATGACGCTCCTGTTACATTGCCGGTAAACCAGCAGCTCTCGGCTTCCATCCTGCTTTGAAAATCCAGCATGACGGCATCGTAAAGGCCCAGGTACCGCGAGTCGGCGGCGGCCGCATCAAAAGTTTCCTTCGGCAGTTCCCGGAGCATTTTGACGGGGTTGTGACCGCTCTCTTTCCATGCAACGCGGTTGAGCATCTTGAAGAGCATCCTGGCCCCCGGGTGCCAGCTCCACCACAGGTTGCAGGACAGCTGCGCAAGGCCGCCGATCCTTTCGGGCAGGTCGCCGGGCAATATCTTTACTCCGTCCATTTGAAGCCACCTCCCATATGTCTGTTCACAGTGACGTCCGGAATGTCCTGATCGAAGTTGATCGTCTACGATGCCGCAATTTTTACCGTCAGCGTAATCTCCTTCCTGGCGCGCAGCACCTTTATGGGCGCCTCTTTGCCGGGAGTCGCGTCAGCGACTGCAAGCGAAAGATCAGAGGCCTTTTTGATTAGCTTGTCCTGGAACATTACGATTACGTCTCCTCTTCTTATTCCGGCGCTTTCGGCAGGGCCTCCCTTGACTACATCTGCTACGAGTACGCCGTCGGTTTCCTTGATACCAAGTTTTTCAGCTATCTCCGGTGTCAAAGTCTGTATCGACACGCCTATCCAGCCACGGACTATCTTCCCCTTTTCCTTGAGTTCCGGTATGATTTTCTTCGCGACATTACTCGGTATCGCAAAGCCTATGCCCTGTCCCGCCGCTATAATGGCGGTGTTTATCCCTATCACCTCGCCTTTGAGATTTACCAGCGGCCCGCCGCTGTTGCCCGGATTGATGGGAGCGTCGGTCTGAAGAAAGCTGTCAAACGGCCCCCCGCCGAGCTCCCTGCCTCTCGCACTGAGGATGCCCTGCGTAACAGTATTCTCCAGCCCGAAGGGATTGCCGACTGCGAGCACCCAATCGCCCACGCGAATCTTGTCGGAATCGCCGAGAGGCAGAACGGGCAGTTCCTTGAAGATGGATGATATTTTAATCAGGGCCAGGTCGGTCTTTGGGTCGCGCCCAATCACCCTTGCCCTGAATTCCCGTCCGTCCACCAGCCTTACCTTGATCTCATCGGCGCCTTCGACCACATGATTGTTTGTTATTATGAATCCGTCCTTGTCTATAATGAACCCCGACCCGAGACTGCTCTGTTTCATCTCGCGGTCCGGCACATCGCCGAAATGTTTTTTCAGAAAATCCTCAAACGGGCCTTTGTCATTGGGTCCAAAGAGCTGGCTGAACGGGTTGCCGGGTATTTTGACGGTAGTTGTCGTGCTTATGTTGACGACCGCAGGTTTTACCTTTTCGGCAAGGTCCGCAAAGGATTGCGGAAAACCTATGATTTCTGTCTGGCCACTTTCTTTCTTGCACGATGTTACCGAAACGGCAAGCAATGCGGCCAGCGACAACAAGGTGACGACCAGCAGAATCCTGTTACGGTTTATTGTCCACATAATCTCCTCCAGGTTGTATTATATCGCAATTATTAAAGTGTCACCGAAAATTTCATTTCGCGCTCCACTCCGTCTTTCTTTCTCAAAATTATCACATTAATCTTATCGCCTGTTTTTTTGTCCAGCAGGAATATCTTTACATCGTCGATGCCGGTTATTGTGGTATCGTCAAGAAATCGGATTGTGTCGTCTTTTTCGAGCCCTGCTTTCTGGGAGATGCTGTTTTCGGGGAAGCTGGCAATCCGGACATTTCCCTTGTCCTCCTCCAGAACAACCATCAGGCGAACATGTTTCGGTCCTTCGATCTGCCTGGGGAAAACAATATAGTCGGCGATTTTTTTGTCGAGCTCACCGTCGCCGAGGACGACTGCATATCCAAGCCCGTTTCTCCTGAATGTCCTTTTCGGTATGCCCGACCCGTACATCAGATGTCCGCTGCCCGCAAGCACAATCATGCGGTAATCAGGGTGCGACGCGAGGTAATCGGCAACCGATTGAGACATGGTTTCGTCCCAGAGTATCTGCGCCTCGAAGAAAAAATCGAAATTGCGTTCCT
>DATJOY010000242.1:0-3730 GCA_035506695.1 Dissulfurispiraceae bacterium | reverse complement strand
GCGTCCGATTTCAATAATCGCAGCAACAAGACTATAGATCAGAGATATTATCTGGATTTGAAATATGAGCGCCGACTCGATGATGGAGCAACTATTATGAGCAGGCTGTTCTACGATGCCTACTATTACTGGGGCACTTATGTCTCTTCGGGCGTTCAAAGCAGGGATTTGGCCGATGGCCAATCAGTGGGTGCAGAAGCTATGTACAGCAGGACACTCTTCGATTCACACAAAATTACGCTTGGGGCCGACTATCAGTTTAACCTGAGACAGCTTCAAGAGGACTATAACGTATCTCAACACCAGTTGTATGTTCGTGACAATACAAGAACGAACAGGTGGTCAATCTTCGCCCAGGATGAATATAACGTCCTGAGAAGCCTAATTCTGAATGCCGGATTGCGCTTTGATTATTATGGCACCTTCGGGAGCACGATCAATCCGCGTGTGGCACTGATTTATGCCCCTGCTGAAACTACTGCCGTCAAACTGATTTACGGCACGGCATTCCGGGCTCCCAACAACTATGAGCTGTACTACCAGGTGGCCGGCAGCGAACTTGCCAATCCCGGTCTCAGACCCGAGAAGATCAACACATACGAATTACTGCTTGAACAGTATATGGGGAAACACCTTAGAGGGACTGCAGCTGTCTTCTATAATCGGATCAAGGATCTTATTGAACAGCAGACAGATCCGGGCACAGGACTTCTCGTATTTAGAAATGCAGACAAGGTAGAAGCCAAAGGAATGGAGTTCGAGCTCCAATGGGTTTCTGAAGATGGCTACAAGGCAACGGCCAGCTATACCGCACAGGACGCAAAAGACCAGACAAAACATGAGTCATTGGTCAACTCTCCAAAGCATCTTGCAAAGATCAATTTTACTTTTCCAATATGGTCCGACAAGCTGTTCATGGGAAGCGAAGAGCAATTCACGAGCAGCCGCCGGACGCTTGCGAACGCAAAGACGGGCAATGTCTATCTGACCAATGTAACTCTTTTCTCGCAAAAGATAATTAAAAACCTGGAATTCTCAGGGAGTGTATACAACCTGTTCGATAAGAAGTACGGCGACCCCGGAGCCGAAGAACATTTGCAGGATATCATCCTGCAAGACGGCAGGAGCTACCGGGTAAAGCTTACGTGCAGGTTTTAGGCCGACACTTGGGAGTCGGCAAAGCAATATACAACCCTGTATCTATTTTGGATGAAATGAAATATATGTTTTATTCGGCAGATAAAAAACGCAATTGAAAAAAATGGAACAATATCGGCGACATTTTATAGCAATAGTCATTTTTGCATTCCTGGTGACCGGCTGCGGCGTGCCATTCGTTTTTGGAGAAACGTATAAAGCCGGCGAGTATCAGGTCAAGGCCGCTTTTATATACAATTTCATAAACTTTGTCGAGTGGCCACCGCAATCTTCATTCGCCGGCAGCCCGACCATAACCTTGTGCATAATCGGTGATGATCCGTTCGGCGATGCACTTAGAGACCTGCAAAATGAAACCGTCAGAGGCAAGAAACTGACAGTCAAATACAGGTCTCCTGACGATATCAGGGGTTGCAATATAATATTTCTCTCTGCATCGGACAAATATCATGCCTCGAAGATAGTCCGGTCCGTAGGCAAGTCAGATATTTTGACGATCTCAGATACGGAGGAATCGGCACAGCGGGGCATTATAATAAGTTTTTTTGTTGAGCAAAACAAAGTTCGTTTTGTCATTAATACTGGTGCCGCAAAACGCGCAGGGCTGAATATAAGCGCCAAACTGCTGAAGCTGGCAAGAATCCTTGATGCTGCTGAGGGCAGCGGGACGTCGAGGGAGTATTGATATGTGCATGCTCAAGGATATTTCCATTAAGCGGAAATTGATCATTATCATTATGGTGACGAGCATCGTCGCGCTCCTTTTAACCAGTGTGGCGTTTGTAGCGTACGACCTGATTACGCTCAGACAAGCCATGATACAGGACGTCTCGATGCTGTCACAAGTAATAAGCGCCAACAGCACGGCAGCTCTCATATTTAATGACCGAAGAGCCGCAGAAGAAAACCTTGAGGCCTTTATTTACAGCCCGCAAATAGTCGCAGCCTGCATCTATAATAATGAAGGCAGGATATTTGCGAGTTATGTCCGCTCTGATATGGCCGGCCAGCTCTCACTGCCGGCCCCGCAGGATGCAGGCTATCATTTCGGAAGCAACTATCTGACGATGTTCAGGCGCGTCGATCTTGATAATAAACCTATCGGGATGGTCTATGTACAATACGATCTGGAGGAGCTGCGCTCCCGCGCGCAGCGCAACACGGTCATTGTAATTATTATCGTTATGGTTGTATCATGCACGACTTTTATAGTGTCGTCCAGGCTACAGCGGGTTATCTCTGAACCAATTCTTAATCTGGCAAAAACTGCAAAATTGATTTCACAGGAGAAGAGATATTCTCTCAGGGCTGAGAAACACGGGAAGGACGAAGTCGGACTCCTGATCGACGGATTTAATGAAATGCTCTCCGAGATTCAGAAAAGAGATGCCGAATTGGAAAGTCAGCGCGGGTTTCTGGAGGTTCAGGTTGCGGAGCGTACTGCAGACCTCCGAAGGACAAATAAAGAATTACTGGATGAAATACAGGAGCGTGCCAAGACAGAGGATGAATTGCTCAAGGCCAGGCGACTCGAATCGATCGGCCTGCTGGCAGGGGGCATCGCTCATGATTTCAATAATCTTCTTACTGCTATACTGGGCAACATATCTCTTGCAAAAATGCATGTGCCGAGGGAGGGCAGGGCCTTTGAGCGGTTGCTTGAGGCCGAAAAAGCGAGCATGAGGGCAAGTGACCTGACCAACCAGCTTCTTACTTTTTCCAAGGGGGGTGCTCCTGTCAAGAAGACGGCCTCCGTTGTGGAGCTTCTTATTGATTCAGCGAGTTTTGCGCTGAGCGGCTCGAACGTTAAATGCGAATTCGATCTTGCGGAAGATATATGGCCTGCGGATATCGACGAAGGGCAGATAAGCCAGGTCATCAACAACGTAATCATCAATGCAGATCATGCCATGACGGAGGGTGGGCTGATCATGGTTCAGGCCCGGAATGTCGTCATAAGTGAAGCTGACCGGTTGCCTTTAAAGGAAGGCCGATATATAAAAATATCAATCAGGGACCAGGGAACCGGCATCCCGTCTGACATGCTTCCAAAGATATTCGATCCTTACTTCACGACAAAACCCAAAGGGACCGGGCTCGGCCTGACAACCTGTTATTCGATCGTTAAAAGGCACGATGGTTTGATCACCGCTGAATCTGTAATGGGTTCCGGGTCAACATTTTTCATTTATCTTCCAGCTTCCGAGGGGAAGGTGAATGCCGGGAGAGGCGAGATCGAATCTTCATTGAGCGGAAAAGGTAAAGTCCTGGTAATGGATGATGAAGAGATGATACGTGAAGTCGCGGGCAGAATGCTGAACCATCTCGGATATGAAGTCGGCCTTGCCGCGGACGGCAACGAAGCTGTAGCGCTTTACACAACTGCGAAGTCTGAAGGCAACCCTTTTGATATAGTAATCATGGACCTGACTATCCCCGGCGGAATGGGCGGAAAAGAGACCATACAAAAACTGGCGGAGATCGACCCTGGGATCAGGGCGCTTGTTTCGAGCGGGTATTCGCACGGTCCCATTACAGCAGAGTACCGCAAATTCGGTTTCTGCGGGGTGGT
>DATJOY010000241.1:0-7584 GCA_035506695.1 Dissulfurispiraceae bacterium | reverse complement strand
AATGGCGAGGGTGCCGGTTAATGCGACCCTGATGTGCAACGAGCTGCAGGTCGGCGAGTTCGCCGGGGAGTTCGTTATCTTGCCCCTGTCCCGCTCAAAATGAAACCGGACATTCTGACATTGGTCTGCGATCCGGCTACCAATGACGTGCTTGAAGTCGGGACCGGGTCGGATGCACGCGGCTGTCCCAGGGAATTTCTTTTCAATCCGCAAATGCAGCAAGCTTAATGGTTTCAGATTTTTTCGATTCAGGAGGAATATCATGAAATCCTTTATCCGGCTATTTACGTTGCTGCTTTCGCTGATCTTCACTGTTTGTGACTATTCTTTTCCGGCGGCCCTGCAGGCTGATACGACGCTTAACCCGGCCGCCCCAGCGCAGACCGCGCGGCTTATCTTCATTCATCACTCAACAGGTCAGAACTGGCTTGCAGACGACAACGGGAACCTTGGAATCGCTTTGAAGAACAACAATTATTTTGTCAGCGACACCAACTACGGATGGGGCCCAAACAGTCCCTATGGGGACAGTATCGGAAGTCACACCGACATCGGCGACTGGTGGTTGTGGTTCCGCTCCGGCAACAGCACGAGCTATATGTCTGCGTTGTATCCGGAGGGCGGACAGCATTGCAGCTATTCGCGGCTTTCAAGCGCTCCGGCGGCAGACAACGAGATCATAATGTTCAAATCCTGTTTCCCGAACTCTGCCCTGCGAGGCAATCCATCAGACCCTGTGCCGACAATTGCCGACAACCCGCTCAAAGGGGTGAGCTCAGGTTCCGATTACCATACGGTGGCCAATGCCAAAGGCATCTACATCGATATCCTGGAGTACTTCCGCCAGAGACAGGACAAACTCTTCATAGTGATTGCCGCGCCTCCGCTTCAGGACATCACCTATGCTGCAAATGCGCGGGCCTTCAACCAGTGGCTGGTCAATGATTGGCTGAAGGACTACACTTACAACAACGTATTCGTTTTCGACTTTTACAATGTGCTTACAACCAATGGGGGCAATCCAAATACAAATGATCTGGGCTGGGCAACCGGCAATCATCACCGCTGGAAAAATAGTGCTATCGAACACAAGACCGACGGAGGCTCTGATATAAACAAATATCCCAGCGGAGACGATCATCCGACCGCGGCCGGTGGCCAGAAGGCTACCGCTGAATTTCTGCCTCTGCTTAACATTGCTTACAACTGTTACAAGTCGACAGGGGGATGTCCCGCAGCCAACATATGCAGCGCTCATTTCAGGACAGACGGGGTTACGAGCAATTACGACTCGATTCAGGCCGTATATGATGCTCTATTGGACAACAAAACATTGCAGATACACGAGACGATTCTCGGCGGAAACCTGCTGATGGACATAAACAAGACTGTGACGCTCGATGGCGGATATGTATGCAATTTTTCGACGAGTCCGGGATTTACCATAATAAGGGACAACCTGACCATCACAGCCGGCACGGCCATCGTGGGGAATCTGATAATCGAATAATTGAAGGGGGAGATTGCTCCCGCAAACGGGTCGTTGCTGTGGCCAACGTGAAACGGCCCGCATCCGTGTAAGCTTGCAGGTTATGCCCGGGAAATGATAATGTCTCAAAGTATAAGGAGGCATGACAGGGTGGCAGACAGGGCATAACCCATCACTCCGCAAGATCGGCAGGAAACAGCTCACCTCCTGCCGGCGCTCATGTTTTACATATAATAGTGGTATGAAAAGCATTCGAAGAAAAGACCGGGAAATCAAAACCCATGAAGCCATCGGGATACTCGATTCGGCAGAATACGGTGTACTGTCGACGGTCGGCAAAGACGGCCAGCCCTATGGCGTACCTTTAAGTTTTGTGCATAGAAACAATTGCATCTATTTTCATTGCGCCCTCACCGGGCAGAAACTCGACAATATCGGACATAACTCAAAGGTTTCATTTTGTGTTGTCGGCAACACAAAAGTTTTGCCTGATCAATTTGGCACTGAATATGAAAGTGCTTTGGCATTCGGCGTTGCATCAGAGGTCAATGGCGATGAGCGGTATAATGCCTTGCTGTGGATTTTGGAAAAATACTGTACGGATTTTATGGAAGAGGGAAAACAATATATTGCGCAAAAAGATAAGGCCGTAAAGGTTTTCAAGGTTGAGATTAATCATATCAGCGGGAAAGCCAGAAGATGCTAAAATGAGCCGGAGGATTTCTTATGCATGATTACTGGCATATGTACCGGATGGAGGAACTCTGGCTGACCAGAGACGCATACTTGACGAGGCTGGAGTAGCAGACGGGAACATGGTTTGCAATCTGGGATTTTCGGCTGTCTATTAGGTAATATATGAATATCAAGACATAAGGAGAGGGAAAAATGGAATATGATTTTCTTGTTGACACTTATGAGACGGAACGCCTGAAAACCCTGAGCGTCTGGAGTACGTTTACCGATGAGGACCTCCCGGTCCGCCCTCAACCGCTGGACCACAGGGACCGGAATGCCCTCGAACACATGATCCATCAGTGCCTGAGTGAAAACAGGTGGTTCTGCAATATGCTGGGCATCGACGTCGGCGCGCCACCCCTGCCCGCGCAGGAAACCCGAATCGAGTTCATCAAGCGGTATGCCGAAGACAGCGGAAAGAGACTCGCAGCCCTTGCGAGCAAGGACAAGGCCTGGTGGGAAACAGAGGTATCCTTTTTTAATGTTACAAGGACAAGGTCATGGGTCATGCTTAGAAGGATAGCCCATACCGCGCATCACAGGGGAGAACAGGGGGTACTGCTCAGGATGCTCGGCAGAAAAGTCTACAGCGTATACGGACCGTCGATTGATTCGGGTTGCTTGCCTGAAAACGGGGCAGTTACCATATACCCGTATCCCGATGTGGATTCCCTCGTCGAAGGCGAGTCGGCAGGCGGAAGGAAAGCTGCATTGCCCGGACCTGGTGACAAGCCCTGCACCGAGCGTCCGTCCTGTTGAAACAGACAGCTCAGGAAGGATGATATCATGTACGATTTCTCGAATTTCACGACCCTCGATGCCGTAAAGTGCGGCCGTGGAATACGCACATTGGGATCAAATTCTCAAACCATGGAAGAAGCGGCAGATGAAATCGTCCATTTTTTTTATGATAACTTTATCGAACAGCAGAACCAGGCCAGGTCCTGTGCATTAGTTCGTCTGTTCAAGACCCATGATTATGCTTCGCTTGACGATGATCTTAAAGCGTTTGCCCGAAATATGCTGGATGGGGCCGACCAGGTTCAGGGCCTCAAGTGTTTTACGCTTCTTGCTACCTGTGGTGTCAACCCGGAGTGGGCATCGAGGAGAAACTCGAAGGGACACCAGGCAATTCCCTTGCCAAGCATTCAGGTGGTAAAAAAAATACCCATGATGCGGAACATGGTCAAGCAAATGGGGTTGGGGATCAACAGCGTCATTGACCCTGATCCGGCGATTGTGATGGATTTGACCAAAAGGACTTTTAATGTTTTTCATGTAGCAGATACAAAAAGAAGCCCATATGTCCCCGCACAGGAAGAATTTGTGATCCCTTATGGAGTTAAATCAGTTCTTGGATTCGGAGGAGTTCTGCCGTCCGGCAATGTGTTCGCTGTCATTATTTTTTCTAGGACCCCTATTTCGAGGGAAACGGCGAATTATTTTACTACGCTTGCCCTCAATGTCAAGATGGTTATTTTGCCGTTTGAAAAAGCGGTTTTCCCCCGAAAGGATGATGGGAATTCAGATGTCTCTCGTTGAGAATGAATCTATGATGTCTCCTGAAGACAAGATAAAGGAACTGAGCGCAAGAATTCATGCGCTCGAAGAACTTCTGGAAGTCTCCGAACAATCATTTCTTGCCGGGGCAAGCGAGCTGGAGGAAGCCAATGCAAGGCTGAGGATCCTTAATGAAAATTTCCTGAGTGAAATCCAGGAGCGAAAGAAGGCCGAGGAAAACCTGAGTAAGGCCTACAATGAACTCAAACATATGCATATACAGCTGCTTCAGTCGGATAAAATGGCTTCTATCGGCCAACTGGCCGCCGGGGTCGCCCATGAGATAAACAATCCCACAGGCTTTATACTCAGCAACCTCGCTTCTCTCAGAAAATATTCCGAAAGACTCTCCGAATTCATCAGTATTCAGTCGGAGGCGCTGGAAAAAATATCTGCCTCTAACGGGCAGAACTCAGAAGCTGTTCTCAATATTGTCGCTGAATATCGAAAGGCGAGGAAGGTCGATTACATCACGAAAGATATCATCCAGCTTATCGATGAATCCATCGAGGGCGGTACGCGTGTGAAACAAATCGTACAGAATCTGAAGAGTTTTTCCCATATCGATGAATCGGAATATAAGCTGTCGGACATAAACACCATTATTGAAAACACTCTGACTGTAATATGGAACGAGCTGAAATATAAAACAACGGTGGCCAAGGATTACGGAGACGTACCTCCGACCCTTTGCAATTCAGGGCAGCTGAGCCAGGTTTTCATGAACATTCTGATAAACGCCGCCCACGCCATTGAGACACAGGGTCAAATCATGATAAAAACACGTTGCGAAAAAGAGACTATTATAATTACGCTTTCGGACACAGGCGGCGGCATTCATCAGGAGATAATCGGCAAGATATTTGAACCGTTCTTCACTACCAAGGATGTAGGCAAAGGAACGGGGCTCGGGTTAAGTATCGCGTATGACATAGTCACAAAACACAATGGTCAAATAGATGTCGAAAGCCAACCCGGCAAAGGGACGACATTTACTATCATGATTCCAGTTGCCGAATGAAAAGACATTCCAGGGGCATCGTTGCAGTGATAAGCGCGGGAATCTGGGTGAATGCATCCGAGTTTTTCAGGAATGAAATTCTCCTGAAAACATACTGGGTCGGTCATTACCAGTCGCTTGGAATAACCTTCCCGTCTGAACCCATGAATGGAATGATCTGGATCGGCTGGGGGTTTCTCTTCTCGATGGCAATTTATATCATCTCAGGAAAATTCAGTCTCCTGCAAACAACACTGCTAAGCTGGTTCGTAGCGTTTGTTCTGATGTGGATCGTCACCTGGAACCTGAACGTACTTCCGGGTGCCGTCCTGGTCTATGCTGTTCCGCTCAGCTTGCTGGAAGCCTTTGTAGGCGCCTGGATTTGCAAGAGGATGTCTCGCTGAAATATCCGGTAGTGGATCACTTTCAGGCGGAAGAGATTAGTCCTTCTTCAATTACTCGAACTTTATTTTGATATGCTTACTTTATTTTTCATAAGGATGCTGCGAACCGGATCACTCAGACCCTTCCGCATGAAAGTGACCCACTACCAAATTTCCCCTGACCATTGACAACGGCAATCAACCCTGTGATACAGTTATAATCGCCATGACCGCAAAACAATTGCAACTGCTGACAGAACTCGAACGTTTCGGCGAGGATAATGATCGCGCGATTTCGGACCGTCCCAGGCGGATGCTGAATATAACGCGTGACACGGGCGAGTTCCTGTCGGTGCTGGTGCGCGCAACTAACGCAAGGCGCGTGCTCGAAATAGGCACATCAAATGGATATTCTACCATCTGGCTTGCAGATGCCGCACGGGCAATTGGCGGCAATGTTGTCACGATTGAACTTTCAGAATTCAAGATCGCATTGTCTGCCGAGAATTTCAGGCGCGCCGGCTTTTCATCGATCATCACCCAGTTGCACGATGAAGCAGGCCATGCACTCGCCGGTATGAAAAACGAATCATTCGATCTGATCTTCCTGGATTCGGAACGCACGGAATATCCAGGCTGGTGGCCGGATATCAGGCGCGTGCTCAGGCGGGGAGGCCTGCTTGTCGTCGACAATGCGACATCGCATCCGAAAGAGATGGCTCCGTTCGTGGAGATTGTCGATTCCGATCCGGAATTCACCACTTGTCTGGCGACGGTCGGCAACGGCGAGTTCCTTGCAACGCGGTCCGTTTCTTAGCAAACAGGAACTATTCTCGGTGGTTGCGCGCCCGCGTAATGAAATTAGCCGACTCATCCACTGGTCTCCGGTTGGTTAATCTGATAAAATAAAAGCACTAATCTTTCCGGAGGTTGAAATGGCAAAGTTTCTGTTTGTTCTGAATCGCGGTATGGACGATCCCGTGCGGGCGACCCGCTGCATCCATCTCTCCAAAGTTGCAAAAGAGAGCGGCCACGATGTCAACGTCTTCCTTGTCGACGATGGTGTGAATATCGCCCGGATCGGCATGGCGGACAATATGAAGTCGCCGACCGGCGACGAGCTGAAACCGCTGCTGGATGCGATCACCAAGGCCGGGGTACCGATACTTGTCTGCACGCCCTGCGCGAACGCGAGGCACATGGGAGAGGAAGACCTGATTGCAGGAGCGCGCTTTGAAAAGGCTACGTTGCTTATCAGCCTGGCCGCCGAATCAAAGGTCCTGACGTTCTGACGCGGATTACGCGGTCATTCTTTCTTTTTTGATCGCATCGGCGACCCTTGCAACTTTCGCCATTTCTCTTACGTCATGCACCCTTATGATATGGGCGCCGTTGAGGATCGATATTGCGACGGCTGCTGCAGTGCCTTCGACACGCTCGTCGGGAGGCGCGCCGCCGAGAATTTTCCCGATGAAGGCCTTTCTGGAGACTCCGATGGCCAAGGGTTTCTGAAGCGTCGAGAACTCATCGAGCCTGTTTAATATCTGCAGATTTTGATCGAAGGTCTTGCCGAAGCCGATTCCCGGATCGATGATTATCCTTTTCTCATCTATACCCGCATCAGTTGCTATGCGGATGCTCTCTCTCAGGTAATCCATGATCTCCGGTATCAGGGCTTCATAGACGGGATTGATTTGCATGTCCCTCGGTGTCCCCTTTATGTGCATGATGAAGACCGGCACTCCGCTCAACGCAACGACTGCCGCCATGCCGGGGTCGAACCTAAGACCGCTGATGTCATTTATCATTGATGCACCTGCATCTATGGCCCTGCGCGCCACCTCGGCCTTGTATGTGTCGATGGAGACAGGTACTTTTATCTTCGATGAAATCGCTTCGATTACAGGTATCGTGCGCCGCAGTTCCTCATTGAGCGGAACTTGAGCCGAGCCCGGCCTGGTGGACTCTCCTCCGATGTCGATGATATCGGCCCCGTCTTCCACAAGCTCGAGCGCATGATTTATTGCCTTGTCCTTATCGAAATGCAGGCCGCCGTCCGAAAAAGAATCCGGTGTAACGTTGAGGACGCCCATGATGCAGGTCTTCTCCGAGAAATCCAGCCTATGTCCGGGCCATTCGAGTTTCATAATATCGGTTCTCTCATAATTAGCGCCGGAGGAAAATAGCACGACATTACAACCAAAAAAAGCTCCTCTAATAAGTATTTTTCTTTAAAAGAGATTGGTCCCTGTGTGGTTAACCGCCGGTTCATTTCAGGCACTACAATTGATTCCTAATGATAACGCTGCGAACCGGGCGACTCAGGCTCTTTTAAAGAAAAATACTTATTACAGGAGCTTCTATGCGGTAGCCCTGACGCCCTCGATGATCAGGTCAAGATCGGGGCCATCGAT
>DATJOY010000240.1:0-18450 GCA_035506695.1 Dissulfurispiraceae bacterium | reverse complement strand
TTCAAGGAGCCGGGGGACCAGGCAGCGCAAAATCTGCAAAAGCTGAACATCGGCTGCCTCGTTTGCCATCAGAGGAACGCTATCGTTCACAAGTGGAAGTTCGGCTATCCTGATAAGGGTACAGTGTATGGAAGCAAAGATGGGGAGCATGCATCTCCTGATTTTGCGAAGATGAAGGCGAGTCCATATATGAAGGAGTCCATCCTGTGCGGCCAGTGCCACGGTCAGGGCCCGAACTTCGATCTTGAAAATCCGACGCAATGCGCCACCCTTTATGGCAGCTATAATTTTGCATACCGGGCTGAAGGCGGCACCGAGAATTGTCAGGAATGCCACATGAAGAAATCAAAGCTCGGCCACAACATGCAGAGCTATCGCTCCATGGGGCAACTGGCTATTGACATGAAGGTCGATGCCATGGCCTACCAGTGGCGTGATGTTGTAACCACAACACCTGCCGCTTCGGTCCAGGTTGATCTCTTCAACAAGGCTGGACATGCGATCCCGGACGGTTGACCCACTCCTAACCGGGTGGTCCTGTATGTGACCGCGAAAACAAAAGAAGGAAAAGTGTTTTACCAGGATCAGCGCATTTACATGCCGATTCCGCAGCAGTTCGGCATCGGTGACAAGATGGGAAGAGGGCCGTACGAAAAGAGCGGAATCCTTCGCGATACCAGCCTTCCTCCGATGAGGACGGTTACTGAAAAGTTTTATATTCCTGTTTATAATGAATCGACAAAGGACGGTAAACTGGTCCGCGAAATCATCACAAACGACTTTACTGTTGATGTGGAACTATGGTATCTGCCTTACGGCAAGAAAGACGACGAAGGCAACTCCCAGATGTGGCAGAAGGTCACTAAGACCTTGAGCATCGCCAAAGGCGGCAAATAATAATGTTGGGGCGGGTCTTGTCCCGCCCTTTTTTATGCCATGTATCTGCGGGCCGGACCGAAAGATCCGGCCCGCTTTTTGTTTCTGAGGGTGTGCGGTGTGGAAATATGATATTTGTATTTTTGCTGCAGAAAATTTTACGCGGCATGATTGTCCTGACCGGAGATAAAGGTTATAATAGAAACAAAAAGGAGCTTTTTGTGATACGCCATACCTTTTCCCTTCTAAACGGTATTGGGGAAAAACTTGAACGCAGCCTCTGGAGGAAGGGAATCCTTTCGTGGGATGATTTTCTGAGGACCGAGGAGATCGAAGGCATAAGCCCTGAAAGAAAGATCGGATACGATGAACTGCTTACGCGCGCATCCATCGAACTGGGTATGGGCAATGCACGCTATTTTTCACGGATACTGAAACGGAGAGAGCATTGGCGTCTGTTCGAGGCCTTCGGGAAAGACGCAGTTTGCCTTGATATAGAAACGAACGGATTACAGCCCGGTGCTGGAGGATATGCAACCGTAGTGGGTCTTTATAACGGCTATGACAGCCGATGCCTTGTAAGGGGAGAAAACCTGACGGTCGAAAACCTTAACCGCGAACTTGAAGGTTACAGATGTATCATCACTTTTTACGGGGCGGCCTTTGATGTGCCGTTTCTGCTCAGGACGTTCCCGGGCGTGAAATTCGACATACCTCATTTCGACCTGTGTTTTACGGCGCGGAGGCTGGAGATGAACGGAGGCCTGAAAAAACTGGAGCTGATGCTCGGGATAGAGCGGCATGAGAGCGTCCGGGGAATGAACGGTTACGATGCCGTCAAGCTCTGGGAACAGGCCAAAAGGGGAAGCGCCGAAGCAATGGAGATGCTGCTCCTTTACAACCAGGAAGACACGAAGCACCTGCTGAAGATAGCTAAGGTGCTATATGACAAGATGAAGGCCCTTTCGGGCATAGAAGAATGCATTGGGGCGAATAAGGTCTGTGGATGCACTTAGGTCCTTTATCTCCTATCTTTCAGTTGAGAGGGGCCTTTCAAAAAATACGGTGGAATCCTACACGACGGACCTGAAAGGTTTTTTTGCATTTCTTTCTGAAAACGGCAGGGGCCACGAATTTAGGAGAGAGGGCATCATCGACTATCTCGGACATCTGAAAGATTCCGGATATTCCACATCCAGCATCTGCCGCTTCATCTCTTCGGTTAAAAGGTACTCGCGTTATCTATTGACGGAGAAGATCATCTCCGAGGACCCTACGGAAACTCTGAGGAACCCGAAGCAGTGGGACAGGCTGCCCAAGGCGCTGAACCTTGAGGACATTAAGAAACTGTTTGAAGCGGAAACCGGAAGCGAAACCTTCGTCCGCGACTCTGCAATGCTCGAACTGATGTATTCATCCGGATTAAGGGTGAGCGAAATAATATCAATCAGGGTCAATGATCTGAACTTCGAGGCGGGCTTTCTAAGGGTCATGGGCAAGGGGGCAAAGGAAAGAGTCGTGCCCATGAACCGCCGGGCTTCCGAAAAGATAAAGCAGTATATGCTTGCTCTGAGGCCTTCAATGCTCAAAGGCAGGCAATCGTCCTTTCTCTTTCTTACCAACAGGGGGCTGCCCATGACAAGACAGAGGTTCTGGCAGGCGCTCAAGAAACTCGGCGACCTTGCGGGGTTGAAGATAACGCCCCATACGATACGGCATTCCTTTGCGACTCATCTGCTCGACGGTGGGGCGGATCTCAGGTCGGTGCAGAAAATGCTGGGCCATTCGGACATATCGACAACCCAGATTTATACCAAGGTGTCTGCTGACAGGATACGGAAGGCCTATCTTGACTACCACCCCAGGGCGAAATAGAATGATAGTTAAGGAGTTGAAGTGTTGAGGAGTTAAGGGATTTTAGGAGAAGAGCACAACTAATTCCTGAAATTATCTGACACCTGAACTCTTTAACTTCCATTGAGGAGGAACTAATGACTATAAAGTTGACTGTCGAAGATCTGTACCGGTGTTGTGAACCGGATATTTTCAAATTCAGGACTACAGCGGACATTCTCGAGATAGGCGGGCTCATTGGGCAGGAACGGGCGCTGAAATCGATAGATTTCGGGCTTTCACTCGAAAACAAGGGCTACAACATATTCGCGCTGGGTGAGGCCGGCACAGGCAAGTCCCGCGCGATCAGGACAATATTGCAGGAAAGGGCCTCCCATGAACCCGTGCCCAACGACTGGTGCTACATCTACAATTTCAAGGACCCAGATTCTCCGATGGCAATCTCTATCGAACCGGGCAAGGCCGCGATTTTTCAGAAGGACATGAGTGATCTCGTCAAGAACCTCATGGTTGAAATATCGAAGGCCTTTGACTCAAAGGAGTACGAAAAGCAGCGCAGCAAGATCATCGAGGAGTTCCAGCAAAAGCAGAAGGAGCTTTTTTCGAGTCTTGAGGAAGAGGCGCTTTCAAAGGGCTTTGCCATCAGGCGCGGCGCTCCGGGGCTGCTGATCGTGCCTGTTAAAAAGTCCGGAGAGCCGCTTACCGAGGAAGAATTTGCGGCTCTCGACGAGGGAACCAAGATGCGTGCCGAAGAGATCGGCAAGCAGCTGCAGGAAAGGCTGAACGACATCGGGAGGTCTGTCCGCGAGGCGGAGAAAATGCTCAAGGAGATGCTGGCGAGGCTAGAGCGCCAGATTGCACTTGGCGCAGTCGGCCATCTGATCGACGACCTCAGTGAGAAATATATGGACCACATGAAGATACAGACTTATCTCGAAGCGGTAAAAGAGGATGTACTCTCTCATCTCGAGGATTTCAAAACGCAGGAAGAGCAGGCCCCTCCGCCGTTGCCGTTCATGAAGATGCCCAAACCGGAGGTTTCGTTTGCAAGGTATGTCGTGAACGTCATAGTAAACAATGGCGAACAAAAAGGCGCACCAGTTGTATTTGAGAGCAATCCGACATATCTCAATCTTTTCGGCAAACTCGAATACAAGGTGCAGTACGGAATGGCCATGACCGACTTTACACTGATGAAAGCGGGGTCATTGCACAGGGCCAACGGGGGATACATTGTAATAAATGCGCTCGATCTGCTGAAAAATATCTTTTCTTATGACAGCCTTAAGCGGGCCATAAAGAACCGGGAGATCAGGCTGGAAGATGTCTGGGAACAGTACCGTCTTATGAGCACGACGGCCATGAGACCCGAAGCAATACCTCTTAGCGTAAAGGTCATACTGACCGGCATCCCTTATCTGTTTTACATGCTTCACAATATGGACGACGAATACCGGGAGCTGTTCAAAGTGAAAGCAGACTTCGACAGCAGGATGGCCAGGACGCCGGAAGCGATGGTGAAATATGCATCGTTCATTGCTGCCTGCCAGAGAGAAGAGGAGTTACTGCCTTTCGACAATGAAGGTGTCGCAAAGATCGTGGAATATGGGTCCAGGCTTGCCAGCCACAAAGACAAGCTCTCCACGCGGTTCAGCGTTATAGCCGATCTGCTCCGGGAGTCTCACTTCTGGGCAAAAAAAGAGGGAAGCGCTCTTGTGGGGGCGCGGCATGTTGTAAAGGCCCTTGATGAGCGGATTTACCGTGTGAACAGAATTGAGGAGACCCTACAGGAAATGATGGTCGAAGACACCCTTATCGTCAATACGTCCGGTGAGAAGATAGGCCAGGTCAATGGTCTCGCAGTTCTGGACCTTGGCGATTACAGCTTCGGGAAACCATCGAGGATATCGGCAAAGACCTATGTCGGCAAGGCCGGGGTTGTCAATATCGAGCGCGAGACTAAGATGAGCGGTCGCATTCACGAGAAAGCGATCATGATTATTTCGAGTTACCTGGGTTCCAAATATGCGACACAGAAACCGATAAGCCTGTCTGCATCCATCACATTTGAACAGCTTTACGAGATGATTGAGGGCGACAGCGCGACGTGCGCGGAGTTGTACGCACTTCTAAGTAGCATATCCGGCGTGCCCCTCAAGCAGAATTTCGCACTTACCGGTTCCATGGACCAGAACGGCGACGTGCAGCCTATCGGAGGGGTCAACGAGAAGATCGAAGGGTACTACCATCTGTGCAAGATCCGCGGGCTGGACGGCACCCATGGCGTCATAATCCCCGGACGGAACGTGAAGCACCTGATGCTCAAACAGGAAGTTGTCGATTCCGTTAAGGAAGGCAGATTTTCGATATATGCGATCGACAAAGTTGAAGAAGGGCTCGAAATACTTACCGGTATTCCTGCTGGTGAACTGCAGGAGGACGGCACATATCCCGAAGGGAGCATAAATAATCTCGTCGTGAAGAGATTTGATGAAATCTCCGCAGCTCTCGAAAAGAAGAAGGAGCACGAGGAAGATAAAAAGGAAAAAAAGGAAGGCGACAACGGCGATAAATGAGGAAGGTGAGATGGTTTATCGAGGCCGCTTCCGTAGTTGTCCTCGCTTGTCCCTTTGCAGTGCTGCCCCGGGCGGTCGCGCTCAGGGCAGGCGACCTGCTTGGACTTCTGGCATATTATAGCTGGGGCAGCAGGAGAAGGATCGCCATAGATAATATCAGCAAAGCGGTCAGGGCCGGCGGTCTCAAGATCGACGGTTCGCCATCCTCGGTTGCACGCAAGAGCTTCATAAATCTCGGCAGGTCCCTCGTCGATATCATCAAGGTATATTTTGGCCTTGGCAGAGGTATAATAGATTCCATTGAGGTCAGGGGGTTTGAGAACTACCTGAGCGCCAAGGAGAGGGGCAAGGGCATACTGTTCATAACAGGCCATTGCGGAAACTGGGAGATGACGGCGCTTGGTTTCGGCGCACGCGTTGAGCCGTTCGCTGTGATCGCTCGTGCGCAGAACAACCAGTATCTCAACAGGCTTGTGGAAAAGGTAAGGGCGAGATACGGCAACAGGATTATATATAAGCAGGGCGCCCTCATGCCCATAGTTTCAGAGCTGAGACAGAACAGGGGCATAGGAATCCTTATGGACCAGGCCGTGCTGCCGGAGGAGGGAGTCGTAATAGATTTTCTCGGCAGTCCGGCATGGACTATGAAAATCCCGGCACTTATGGCCAGGAAGCTGGGCGCTACTGTTTTGCCGTCATTTATTCACAGAGAAGGCAGCAAATACATCGGCACATTCTATCCGCCTGTTGTTCTTTCCCAGGAAAAAGATGCGGAAAAGGCCCTTTTGGAAGATACGAAGGCTTTCAGCAGCTATATTGAAAAACATATCAGGGAGCACCCTGCGGAGTGGCTCTGGATTCACCGCCGCTGGAAAAGAGCGCCTGAAAGGGTAACATAAGTCTCATAAGACAGGAAAGATTGAAGAGTGAAGATTGATTTAAAGAAAACTGCAGACGAGTTGCAGGAATATTATATCCTCTCTGCAAAAGGGCTTGCGGGCGTGGTCCGGAGGCCGTTCTATTTGCGGGATTTCATAGAGCAGATGGATTATGCCGGGGCCGGCTCAGTCCTTATAGTATGTCTTGTTTCGCTTTTTATAGGAATGGCACTGTCCCTTCGGCTCGCAGCGGAACTTTCGGTGATGGGACTCAAGATGTATACGGGCAAGGTCGTCGGCATTTCGATAATCAGCGAGATAGGGCCTGTTGCCGCGGCCCTCGTATATTCCGGAAGGGTCGGGGCCGGCATGGCCTCTGAACTCGGCCTCATGATCCTCGGCCACCAGGTCGACTCGCTCAGGGTCTTTGGCGTAGACCCGGTAAAAAAATTAGTTACTCCGCGAATACTGAGTTCCATTATCATGCTGCCGTCACTCACTCTTATCGGAGATGCGGTTTCCCTCATAGGCGCCTGGTACATCGCCGTGTATGTAAGCAATCAGAGCGGCTATGTGTACTGGACATCCATCCAGAACGAACTTACTTTCGGGAATGTATTCCTCGGCTCCTTCAAGCCCTTTGTTTTCGGATATATCATTTCATCTATAAGTTGTTATATGGGATTGTCGACTCATGGAGGTGCGGTAGGCCTTCGGCGTTCTACAACCACTGCTGTTGTCTTGTCTATAGTAATGGTGATAATGGCGGACTTTGTCCTTACGAGAATATTGCTGTATGTCCTCGGGTTTTCGCTATGATAGTTTTCGACAATGTTACCTTCGGTTATGGCGCGAGACCTGTCCTGAAAAACGCCTCTCTGTCCATCGGGGCCGAAGAGCGCGTCGCCATACTGGGAGGCAGCGGAGAAGGAAAGACGACCATCCTGAAGCTGATACTGGGGCTCATAAGGCCCGATTCGGGGCACATCATTATCGGGGAAGACGACATAACCGTAAAATCTGAAGATGAACTCAGGGATATCCGCAGAAAGTTCAGCATCGTTTTCCAGGAGGGTGCACTTTTCGATTCCCTGAGCGTAAGGGAAAATGTAGCCTTTTGCCTGAGGGAGTTCACCTCCATGTCGGAGGAAGAGATAGAGGCCAAGGTCAGGGAACTACTAAAGATAGTAGGTGTCGAGCATGCCATAGACCTGATGCCTGACGAGCTGAGCGGAGGCATGCATCGCAGGGTAGCAATAGCCAGGTCCCTTGCGGCCTTTCAGCCGATGATGGTTTTTTATGACGAGGCGACTACAGGTCTTGATCCTGTAAACGCCGACAGGATATGCAAACTTATCAATGAGCTTTGCACGGAAGGTATGGGTATGATCATAGTTACCCACAAGGTTGTGGATGCCTTCAAAGTTGCGAAGAGGTTCCTTTTTCTGCTGAACGGCAATATTATCTTTGATGGAGACCGGCCCGGTCTGTTACAATCAAACAACCCGGAAATTCAGGAATTCCTGAACGAGTTCCATTTTCAGATCGATTAGGGGGATGACAGGGTAACAGATGTTCGATATAAAGAAACAGCTCATGTGGTCCAAACTCAAGGTGGGGGTTGTTGTTACGGCGGCCCTCTTCATATTGCTGCTGACGGTTTTCTTTGCGGGCAGTATCGAATCCCTTTTTTCCCCGAAAATCGATGTATATGCCCAGATAAAGGACGTCAGAGGGCTGCGGAATGGTTCCCCTGTCTGGTTTGCCGGCGTGGAGGTCGGTTTCGTGAAAAATATACAACTCCATGCGCAACATGGCACTCTGGTGACCCTTGCGATAAACAAGGGAGATACCGAGTTTATAGGAAGAGACGCTATCGCTACCGTTATGACGATGGGACTGCTCGGCGACAAGTATGTCGAGATCAGCAACGGCGAACAGAGCAAGGAATATATTAAACCCGGGGACGTATTGAAGGGCAAAGTGCAGCTGGAAATCAAGGATATAGTTGATGCGACGGCTGAATCACTGTCGAAGGTGACGGGAGTTATTCAAAAGCTTGGGACGTTTGTCGAGAAGATAGACAAAAGCGAAGGATCTTTGGGGAAATTCGTGAACGATCCGTCCCTTTACAACAACCTGAAAGAGTCTACGAGGGCCCTTTCTGCTGGCCTTAAGGAATACGAAACTTCAAACGGCACGCTCAGGCAGTTCATAAAGGACCCTGCCCTGTACACAAAGATGTCCGATGCGGCATCCTCTTTAAGTGATTTCAGCAGTAAACTTAACAGCGGAAACGGGTCACTCCAGAGGCTTATCTCGGACCCATCCATGTATGACAACCTCGACAAGGCCTCGCGTCGGCTGTCCGAAGTGCTTGATGGCATTGAATCAGGCAGGGGAGTGGCAGGCAGTCTGGTAAAGGATGAGGAACTTGCCAGGCAGGTTAAGGAATCGGTGGCCGGGCTGAATCAGGTGGTCCTTGAACTGAAGGAGCTGACAAAAGATGTCAAGGAACATCCTAAGAAGTACTTCAAGTTCAGCATATTCTGATCGGCTTCGCGTTCAATTCCTCTTCAGGCGGGCGTCATATTATTTAACTGATTGAAGAACTTCGCGAGTTCGCTGTTCCCTTCCGCACATGCCTCATCGAACTTGATTGCGATCTTGATGTGTTCACTATTCCGGAATGCCTCCGCGGCCTGCAATCTGATGACGAAACCCTTTAGGGATGCAGTGGCCGTATGTCCTTCGGGTGTTTCATAGAATATGTCTGCGACTACGTCATCCAGGATGTATGGCAGGCCGGTTACCATCGGGAATGTTCCAAAAAGGCCCCCGGCGCTGATATCCACCAGGTTCCCGCTTATTGGTGCAGCCTCTTTGCAGTGTATTGTTACCGGACTGTTGGCGACAAACCTCTCATACTCACGTCTGTCGAGTTTGTTGATTATTTCGGACATTTTGGCAACGAGACCCTCGATGGTAAAGGGCTTTATCATGTACGCGTCAACTCCGAGGCGCATGGTTTCGATAATGCTTTCCTTAGATGAATTCGCGGTAAGCATTATGAAGGGAATTTTATTGAGTGCAGGCTCTTTCCTGACCCACTGCAGAAGTTCGATTCCGCTCATCTTTGGCATTTCCCAGTCTGAAATGATCATATCGAACTTCAGTTTTTGCAGTTTCGTCTGGGCGGAATGGCCATCGTGAGCATCATCTATTTCGACATTGAAAAAAGTCTTTTTTATACCGTTGACTATCACATTTCTTATTGTACGCATGTCGTCGACTACCAGGATCCTCAGTTTATTGCCGTTATTTTCCAAGTGCCCACCTCCTGCGCGTTTTGTCCGGCCATAAAGCGGAGAGGCTGGTTCATTAATCAGGTGCCTCGAATAAAGATCATGTCCGGCCGTTATCGATATTATACCACCAAAAGTATGCATTTTAAAAGTGGTACGACTAATAAATGTATGAAATTAGTAATGGTGGTCATAAAAAGTGCAGCCGCGCAGAGCAACCCATATTTATATGGAATCCTTGCGAATAATTATCTGCAAATTTATAATAAAAAACAGCCATGGGGCCGATTCTCTGTAGCTGCCGGCCAGGTGCCGCGTGATTGTACACAACGAAAGGCATGGCCGTGTACCGGTTTCCTGCGGGTGCTGTTGCAGGCGGGACCGTCGCCTGACCGGAAGGAGCGTATTATGAGAGCGGATTTGAGGATATTGCATCTGGAAGACGATCTCCTGGATGCGGAGTTTATCGGCTCGACCCTTGCTAAGGACGACATAATTTGCGATATCCTTAGGGTCGAAACACGCGATGATTTTATCCAAGAGATCGGCCGGGGACGATTTGATTTGATATTTGCCGATTACTCTCTGCCCGGCTTCGACGGGCTGTCGGCACTTGAAATAGCCCAGACAATGTGCCCTGATGTCCCGTTTATTTTTATTACGGGCAAAATGGGTGAAGAACTCGCCATTGAAACCCTCAAAAGCGGTGCAACTGATTATGTCCTCAAGGACAGGATATCAAGGCTTGTCCCGTCGGTGCGGCGCGCCTTGAGGGAAGAGTCCGAGAAACTTGAGCGCAGGAAAGCGGTCGAAGAACTGAGAACTTCACATGAGCAACTGAGGCATCTTGCGGCCCATCTGCAGTCGGTAAGGGAAGATGAGAGGGCCTCTGTGGCCAGGGAGATACACGACGAACTCGGCCAGGTGCTGACAGCCCTCAAGATGGATTTGTCTATGGTCGTTGATAAAATTAATGATGAGGAAAGTGCGAGGCAGCTGAAAGAAGATTTGGCCCTGATCGACAGAACGGTGCAGACGGTAAAAAGAATTTGCACGGAATTGAGGCCTGCACTTCTCGACCATCTTGGCCTGGGTGCAGCGATCGAGTGGCAGGCCAGGGAATTTCAGAATCGGAGTGGGATAAAATGTACTGTTTCTTCGGAACCGGCAGATTTCGATGTCGATATGAATCTTTCTGCTGCACTTTTCAGAATATTCCAGGAAGCGCTTACAAACGTTATTCGTCATTCCGGAGCTACAAAGGTCGAGACGATGTTATCCGAAGAGGACGACAGGTATGTCCTGTTTATCAGGGACAACGGCATCGGAATTACGAAAGAGCAGCTTGGCAAGGCCAATTCTTTCGGGATACTGGGAATGCGGGAGCGCGCCTATGCTTGGAAGGGAGAGGTGTTTATAGAGGGCCGCGTAAACAAAGGCACGACCATAAAGGTTGTAATCCCCAAAGGATAAATGCACCGGGATGGACCGCACGGTCCATCCCGGTGCATTTATTGATTCCGCATCTATGCTGTCTGAGTCGAGAGAAATACCGGCAACGTCATCTGGTTGACCTGGTCTGTAAGTTCCTCAATACTGTCGATGTGCTGATCTTCGTCATTCAGTATGTTTTGCAGCAGGTCGCGCGTTGCAAAGTCACCCACCTCACCCGCCAGGGCGATAGCGGCGTTATAGGCTTTGATTGCTTCCATTTCCAATGCGTGATCGTTGGCAAGCTGTTTTGGAATCTCGGCCCCGATGTGCATAGGCCGGAGTTTGCTCACGATCGGGATGCCTTCGAGAAAAAGTATCCTTCCAATCAGTTTTTCAGCATGCTTCATTTCGTCGATGGCCCGCTTCTCAATGACTTTATGAAGCTTCCCATAACCCCAGCTATCACTCATTTCCGAATGGACCATGTACTGGTTGATTGCGGTCAACTCGTCTGCAAGCAGAGAGTTCAGTGTCTCGATTAATTTCTTGTCTCCCTTCATTTCTTCCTCCTTTTTTGTTATAAGAAAAGCGCCTATCGGTTGCTGTCGTGTCCGTCGGAACCGCCCATAAACTTTCTCTCGACGTCAATGTTCAGATGAATATGCACTACAACCTTGTTGGTATCTTCGAGAAAGTAATCCACGTACATTACATCCGATGTCCCGAAGGTTGTCGAACGGTACAACGGCCTTACCTCATATCCAATGACCCGGCCGTTGACATCCAGAATGCGGCTTGTCTGCGACCCCTGGAAATCAGGGTGCCGGACGACGAATTTTTCGGCCATTTTTACTGCATCTGCGGCAGGTACACCTTTGATCGTTCTGTAATTGAAATCAGGCGCAAATATATCAAATGTATACTGTCCCCCTTCAGGAATGATAAGTGCCACGGTAGCGATGTCATCAATGTAATTCGCCCCGTAAAGTACTACTGAACAGGTCCCTTTTATTTCGGATTTATCGGCCAGCTCGGTTCGGAGATAAGAGCTGTTAAGGGCGCAGGCCCCGCATAAAAGACAAACTGCAAGGGCGCCGGCAAAGAGCATGTATATCATTCGTGTCGGCCACATAAAAATATGATAACGCTTTTTTATGGGAATTCAAGAGGTAACAACAAAGTTGGACACTGTACCGGGAAAGATTAAAACACGAGCTTGTTCTGCAGTGCGTAATGCGTAAGCTCGGCATTGGTCTTCATCCCCATCTTATCGAGCACGCGGGTCCGATAAGTGCTTACTGTCTTAGCGCTCAGCTTCAGGTCGGCCGCAATCTCTTTGCCGGCCTTGCCTGCAGCTATCAGGCAGAGTATCTGGTATTCCCTCTCTGATAGCCTGGCATGGGGTGGATTGCCGTCATCTTCCTGCAGATTGACTGCGAGGCTTTCGGCAAGTGAAGGGCTTATATATTTTCCGCCTGAAGAAACCCTCCGGATGGCAGTGATCAATTCGGTAGTCGCACTTTCTTTTGACAGGTATCCTGAGGCGCCGCTCTTGAATGACCGAATGGCATACAGTTCTTCCGGATACATGCTCAACATCAAAACAGGAAGTTTGGGGTGAAGGCCCTTTAATTCCTTTAACACCTCAAGTCCGCTCCTGCCGGGCATCGAGATATCAAGGACAACGACATCGAAATTTCTTTCCTTGATCTTATCGAGGGCTTCTTCTCCGTTGACGGCTTCATCAGCTATAACGATATCATTGGTGTCGGCAAGAATCTGCTTCAACCCTTCGCGTACTATGGCGTGGTCTTCAACAAAAAGCACCTGTATCATCCGCCCTCCGCTGTGACAGCGATAGCTTACTCTACTACCTTTAGAAAAAAAATTCAATGGAATGGGCTCGGAGACTGTCGGATGCCTTAGCGCCCGAACCATTTCCGGTGTGTTATAATTGAACATGTCGGTTCTCGATGTTAAGAAATATCCTGACAATGTCCTGAAGGGCAAGTCCCTCGCCGCTGATATGACTGACCCCGGCCTTCAGCGGCTGGTCGACGATATGATCGAGACCATGTACGCCTCTGCCGGGATAGGCCTTGCAGCTCCCCAGGTAGGTGTCAGAAAAAGGGTTATTGTGGTCGATGTCGGCAGGGAAGATCAGCCCCTGATTGTCCTCATCAATCCCGAGATTGTGCTGGCAGAGGGTCTTGTCGAGTCCGAAGAAGGGTGCCTGAGCGTACCGCAATATATAGCGCACATCAAAAGGGCCGAAAGGATCGTCGTGCGGGGGCTTGACCGTAATGGCAAACCGGTTGAAATCGAGGCTGATGGGCTCCTTGCACGCGCCTTTCAGCATGAGATTGACCATCTTGACGGGGTCCTTATTATCGACCGTATCGGCGCAATCAAGCGCGAGTTTTTTAACAAGCGTTATCTCAAGGCCCTCAAAGAATCGAATGTGGGTCCTGCTCAATAATGCCTGCTTGCATAAAACATTTCTGTAACAGGAGAGGCAGCTGTGGCGATTATTTTTTTCGGTACTCCCGAATTTGCCGTCCCCTCTCTGAAAGCACTTATTAAAGAGAATGAGGAAGTAGTGCTCGTCGTGACCCAGCCCGACAGAATAAAGGGAAGAGGGCACTCGCTTTCCGCGCCCCCGGTCAAGGCACTTGCGCTTTCTGAAGGCGTCCGCGTTGTTCAGCCGCATAAAATGAGGGACCGACTGCTTCACAGTGAACTTGCCGGGTATCGCCCCGAATTCGCGGTTGTAGTGGCATACGGCAGGATACTGCCGGAAGAGATGCTGAAAATACCGGCCAGGGGCTGCATCAACGTGCATGCGTCACTGCTGCCGAAATACCGCGGTGCAGCTCCTATACAGTGGTCTCTAATAAGAGGTGAAAAGATTACCGGCGTTGCAACCATGATGATGGATGCAGGTCTCGACACAGGAGATATCCTGCTGCAATCGAGCCTTGAGATTGATGCAGATGACAATGCTGCGACGCTCTCGACAAGACTGGCCGAACTTGGAGCCACGACCCTTCTGGATACTATTAAGGGTATAAGGGCGGGATGTGTGAAACCTGTGCCGCAGCAGGGAGAGGCTACCTTCGCGCCGCCGCTCAGAAAGGAAGACGGCAGGATAGACTGGAAAAAGAGCGCCGTCGAACTTGTGAATTTTATCAGGGGAATGAATCCGTGGCCTTCCGCTTTCTGCCGTCTCGGAAACGAACGGGTCAAAATATTAAGTGCAAAGGCTTCGGGCGGCAGTTCGGAACCGGGAAGGATTGAGAAGGCCTCTTCGGGGACCCTGATCGCCGGCACTTCGGAGGGCCTTTTGATTATTGATGAACTTCAGCCCGAAGGCAAAAAGGTGATGTCCGCCGCTGCATTCCTTGCCGGAAGGAAATTGAAGGAAGGCCATGAAAAATTTTCTTAGAGGCGTAGTCCTCAAGGTGTTCTATCCCGCGCTCATGCTGGCGGGGGCCTTCTTCAAAAGCAAGAGGGACAGGTTCCAGATTTTCATTGTCGATATGAACAACCGCCTGGTAAAGTCCGGGAGATACCGGGCAAGCACCATGCTGCTGCTGCTCCCTCACTGCCTGCAGATAAGCGAATGCGATGTCAGGATTACCCGCAATATATACAACTGCAAGAGGTGCGGCAAGTGCGGCATAAAAGACCTGATAAATATTGCAGAGGACAATGGACTCAAGCTGTTTGTCGCCACCGGCGGCACCTTGGCGCGGCGTATCGTGAAAGAGGCAAGACCGGAGGCTATTATTGCTGTGGCCTGTGAAAGGGACCTCAGCAGCGGCCTCGTCGACACCTATCCGCTGCCGGTATTGGGCATCCTCAACGAACGTCCCTGCGGGCCCTGCGTGGATACACGCGTAGATCTTGCAAAAGTCCGGGAAGCAATTGCCTTTTTTGCCGGCAAGTGACGGCGCAGACCGGTAAATGTCCACCAGAAAGATTGCCCTTGCCGCGCTCTCGAATATTTTCGCCGGCTCCGACAAACCCAAAGAGGCGCTTGACCGATTATCGCAGAATCTTGACAATCGCGACAAGGCGTTCCTCATGGAGATGGTCTACGGCGTACTCAGGCACAGGGATAGTCTGGACTGGGTCCTTGGTAGTTTTCTGCAAAGGCCTTCCGACCTTCCGGATGGTACCATTAACAATCTCAGGATAGCCATGTATCAGCTGCGCTTCATGCGCGTTCCGCAATGGGCTGCAGTGAACGAGGCGGTCGAGGTCGAAAAGACCGTGGGCCGCAAGGCCGCACTTGTGAACGCGGTGCTGAGAAATTACCTGCGCCGCAGCAAGGAAATCAGGGACCCCGACGGATCAGATATTGTCCGGAAGATTTCGATAATGACGTCGCATCCCGCATGGATGGTCAAGAGATGGATTGAGAGGCTGGGTCCGGATGAAACGCTGAAGCTCGCTCAGTCGAACAATGATATACCGCCCATTACTCTGCGGATTGACGGTGATCGGAAAGAGGCATTGAGGCTTCTTGATGAAAACGGGATAGAGGCTGTACCGACCGAATATTCTCACAGCGGCATCGTCATCCAGGGCACCAGGAAAGCGGCTGATGAGCCGGGAGATTCGGAATATCGCCGCATTGCGCCCCAGCATATACCACTTGACGTTTCCGGGTATGTAATCCAGGACGAGGCTGCCCAGCTTGTGGGTTACCTTCTTGGTCCGCATCCAGGCGAGAGGGTCCTGGATGCCTGTGCTGCGCCCGGAGGGAAAACTACCCATATCGCAAGGCTCATGCAGGACACAGGAGAGGTCGTTGCCGTAGATGTCGATGCCGGCAGACTAAGGAAACTTGAGGAAAACGTATCACGACTCGGTCTGCGGTCCGTCAAAATCGTTCACGGCGACATAAGGTGCGGTGCGGTTGAAGGCCTGTTCGATAAAATCCTTCTCGATGCCCCGTGCTCGTCCATAGGGGTGGTCAGAAGAAATCCCGATGTAAAGTACAGGCATACGGAGAGCGATCTCGGGCGCTTGCAGATATTGCAGACGGACTTGCTCGAAGGGACCGTCCGTTACCTCAAACCCGGAGGGATTATGGTATATTCCGTATGTTCGACCGAGCCTGAAGAGGGCGAAGAGGTGGTGCGAAATTTTTTACACTCCCATGCCGATTTTAGTATTATAGAGGGGGCCTGTACTTTTCTCGATCATTTTGCGTTTCGTGATGATAAGGGGCGCCTTTATTACCGTACCTGGCCCCACAGGCACAGGATGGACGGTTTCTTCGCAGTGCGCTTCACTCGTGTTAGTTGAGAGGATGAAATGAACAAACTGGTCAAGATCCCAATTTATATCGCAGTCCTTTTCATTGTCGGGATGGTTGCCGGGCATCTTACCTTTAAATTGCTGAGCATGAGCAATACGGTTGAGGTCCCCGATCTGAAGGGAAAGGGCGTGGCAGAGGCTGTAAATGTCCTTCAGGGTAAGGGACTGCACATGCTCGGGGCTGCCGAGGATTATGACTCGGATATACAACCCGGTTTGATCATCAGACAGGACATCCCCGCAAAAAGCAAGGTGAAGGAAGGGCGGGGAATAAAGGTTGTTGTCAGCAGAGGGCCGAAGGTCCAGTATGTGCCCGAAGTGGTCGGCATGAAGCTCGAAGAGGCGGAGTCTGTTTTGTCCGGCAGGGGGATTCGTATCGCCAAAGTCATTTACGTGCATTCCGATGTAGAGAAGAATTTTATCATTGCCCAGAGACCGGAGAGCGAGGAAAAGGGAGGCGAGAGTTTCAGGGTAATCGTCAGTATGGGCAGCTTCGAGGAGGAGAAAAAGTGATGAGGATCGCACCATCCATATTGTCGGCCGATTTCATGAGACTTGGGGAGGAGGTCGGTGCCGCTGAGGCTGCGGGGGCCGATCTGATACATATCGATGTGATGGACGGGCATTTTGTCCCGAATATTACTATAGGACCGATGATAGTGGAAGGACTCAGGAAGATAACCAGGCTCCCATTGGACGTCCACCTCATGATCGAGAACCCCGACAAATACCTGCAGGACTTCGCAAGTGCGGGCGCGGATTACATAACCGTTCATGCCGAAGCCACCGCCCATCTTCACCGCACGGTCCAGTGCATAAAGGAGAGCGGGGTCAAGGCCGGTGTATCTCTCAATCCGGCCACGCCTCTTTGCAACCTTGATTATATATTAACGGACGTCGACATGGTACTTCTGATGTCGGTCAATCCGGGGTTCGGGGGGCAGAAGTTCATACCTTCTGCGATGGAAAAGATCGCCTCCCTCCGGAAGACTATAAGGGAGCGGAAACTTTCAGTCCTGATCGAGGTTGACGGGGGAGTGAAACTCGACAATGCGCATGCGATAGCGGCCGCAGGGGCCGATATCCTTGTCATGGGCTCGGCCTTTTTCGGGTCCGGCGATTATGCGGCGTTTATGAATATGCTCAGGAAGGGATTTGAATGAAATAATAGCGGAAGACAGGAAGGTTTGAAGCGCGGAAGACGGGAATTTGGATGATGCCCTTCCTTCGGATCTTCAGCATTCCGAGCTATAAAGGAAGAAGACATGGACCAGAAGATATACGAAATCATCGAGGAAGCTGAATCATTAAGGCTGAAGTCGAAATACAGGCAGGCGCTCGTCCTTTTCGCGAAGGCCCGCGCGCTTGCCCGGAAGAGAAAGGACATAGGCGGCCTTCTTGATACAACTATGGCGAGCGCAGACGTCTGTCGCATCATGGGGGACTTCGACAGCTCGGTCGAGTTATACACCGAAGCACTGGAACTCTGCGAGGGCCTCTGCAACGATCTGACCGCGGCCGACGCAATGGTCGGACTCGGCCTTTCATACAGGGCCGTCGGGATGTGGCAGAAGACAGTCAGGCTCATCTCGCGGGCTAGGAAGATATACCTCGTTGCCGACGACAAAAAAGGCATGGCCTTTGCCATGTGGGCCGAGGCCGGATCTCTGAGGGTTGCAGGCAAGCTGCCGGCGGCCATAGAAGCCTTCAAGGAGGCTAGGCGGACATTCGCTTCCGTCAAATTCACCGCAGGCGTGGCCTATTCTCTTGCAGGGCTTGGAGGCACCCATAGGATTTCGGGCAAAACTGCTGAATCCCTTAAATACTACCAGCAGGCGAATAGCATGTTCCATTCCCTCGGTGACGTCTTCGGGACTGCTTACACACACTGCGGAATCGGCAATGCCAACCGGATGATGAACGATTACAGCCAGGCCCTGAGTCATTTCAGAAAGGCGACCCGTCTCTATGAGGAGATCGGAGATATCGTCAGTTATTCATATACTCTCTGGAGCCTTGCGATGGTCTATAAGATGAAAGGGGATCTCAACAGGGCAAGCGGGCTTATCGTGAAGGCACGCAGGAATTTCAAAAAAACGAAAGACCCGCGGGGCATCATCTATTGTGATCTTGCTGATGGCGAGATGGCCTGGATGAGAGGTGACGGTGGCAAGGCGGAAAAAATTATACAGACTGCTC
>DATJOY010000239.1:0-15893 GCA_035506695.1 Dissulfurispiraceae bacterium | reverse complement strand
CCGGGTTGCCGGTTTCCAAAACTCTTATGATTGATTGGCGGAACGGGCATTTTGCGCCGCCTGGAGTACCGGAACCGCAACGGCACCGATCATCAATGAAATGGGTACAGCCCAGCACTTCTCCAATCGCCAATCCAACCAATTCCTCCGGCGATCTTCTTGAGAATTCCACCATTGCACGATTTGCGCGAACAATACGCAGGTCTTTGTCCAACAGGCATTGCATTACCGGTGTATGCTCATAGATAGCCAAAAGCTCCGCCTCGCTGCGGGCCAGCTCATGCTCGGCCCGCTTGCGTTCCGTGATGTCGCGAATTGATGCAATACGCGCATTCCGGCCCCGGTAATTAAGCGGACGCGAATCGAGTTCCCCGATGAAAGTGGAACCGTCTTTTCGAATGCCGGTTATCTCAAGAAACCCATTTTCCTGATTGCTGATTCGTTTGTGGACCCTATCGGCAGATTCCGGAGACAGCAGGAATTCACAGTCTCTTCCTGTAATCTCTTCGGGACTATCATATCCGAAAAGCCGCACAAATGCGGGATTCACATCAACAATTACGCCCCGATCATGAACCACGAGCGCTTCGATCGATGCATCCACCAAATTGCGGAATCGCTCCTCACTTTCGCGTAGCGCTTCCTCTGACCGAGTTCGTGCCGTAATATCGTGGTTTATGCCCCGGAAACCGAGGAATTTCTCCTCCGCATCGAAGTATGGCACTCCACTCGTTTCAAGGACGACCTCGCCGCCGTCCTTACGCCGCCTCAGGTTTATAAGCCGGAAGAATGGCTTTTTCTCTACAGCATGAGACAGGAAAATTGACCGTACACGTGCCATTTCTTCCGGAGACATAAAATCGAAAGCAGTTTTTCCTAAAATCTCGGAGGGATCGCAACCCAACAGTTCTTTGGAGCCAGAACTGACATATGTGTACCTGCCTTTGGCATCCACTTCCCACACAATGTCGTGTGAAGACTCAATAAATTGCCGGAACCGTTCCACACTTGCTGCTAGCTCCTGTGCGGCCTTTTTGCGCGCCGAGATATTGCGGCTGACACCTATGACCTCAACTGTCCTACTCCCGTTTGCTACAAGTGCCACTGTGACCTCTGTATGGATGACCGAACCATCTTTGCACGGTTGGTCCACTTCAATCGTAATGGAGCCTGGGTGCGCCGGTTTCTCAGGAAGTTTGGCATTCCAGAACGCAATCAACTCAGATACCTTTTTGGCTGATTCAGGAGTAAATGCTTCATCTAGAGGTTGCGCGATGACTTCTTCCGGCGTGTACCCCCGCAGCTTCACGACGGCAGCGCTTACATATCGGAACCGTTTCGTCTTGAGATCCAGAATCCAGATTACGTCCGGGGCATTATCAAGCGCACGGCGATAATATTCACTGCGTTGCAGCTCTTCATCATCAGGTTTGAACGCCGCAATTCCCCGATCTCCTGATATGAGTGACTTGAGCCTTCTACACATCGCATGTCCTTCGGGCATTATTCGAATTGAAATTTGTTGCCTTGCAACAGAGTTGCTGCGATTTCCACAATCCTGGTGTCATACTTACGTCCCTGATTGTTTCTCAATTCTTTGATTGCTTCGTCTATTCCTTTTGCAGGGCGATATGGCCGATGATGCGCAATTGCCTCCGCCGTATCCGCAACCGCAATTATTTTGGCCCAGATGTTGATTTGTGGTTCGGTCAGTCCTCTTGGATATCCTGAACCGTCGAGCCTTTCATGGTGCTGAAGAACAACCTCATGGATTGGAAAGGGGAAACCGAGAGGGGACAATACGTCATGCCCAACCTGGGCGTGCATCTTTACTATCTCCATTTCATGTGAATTCAGGAAACCGGGTTTGTTGAGAAATTGGCTAGGAACATAAATTTTCCCAATATCGTGAACTATGGCGGTCATCTGAATTTCTTCCAATTCAGCTCGGGGAAATCCGAGTTGTTCGGCTATAGCTACTGAAAGCCTGGAAACCCGGGCTTGATGTCCTGCGGTATAGGGATCCTTAGATTCCATTAACAGCGAGAATGCTTTTATAAGATCGCCCAAGCTAGAGTTCCACCTTTGGAGCACATACAATTCCCTTTCGGTCTGGAGCAGATTATACTGGTGCATGCCGTCACCGACAGCTTTCTCAAGAGTATCCAGCGGACAGGGCTTCGATAGAAAGCGGAAGATATTCCCTTCGTTAATTGCTCTAATGCAGAGATCGAACTGAGAATAACCCGTCAGAAGTATTCGAACTGAATCTGGAGAAATTCGGCCGATTGCAGCCAGAAAGGAAATTCCGTCTGAGCCGGGCATCTGATAATCCGCAACGACTAAGGGGAAGAAACCTTCTTTCTCGAAAAGCAGCAATCCTTCTATTGAAGAACCTGCCAGATGCACATCGTATTTTCCATTCAAGGCATGCCGGATTGAATGCAGCAGTGAAGTGTCGTCATCTACGAAGAGGACTTTTTTCAAAGATTCGGGGGGCAAGGTCTGCATAAGGTTTTAAAAATACGATAAGTTAGATGTGGCCTCCAAGGGACAAAGTGGGCCATGACCTGCCTGGCCTTACTTGTCACCAGCCACGGAAAAAGCGCATGGAGAACACGGATTTTTAATGCTTATCAATTTTCGGTGTTCTCCGTAAGCCTTCTTCCGTGGCTACGCTTTTTGATCAGGCGAATCGTTGCATTAGCGACGAGAAATCTGACCTTGGACCTTTGCTCAGGGAAGATGGTCGAAACCCTTCCTGAATCCGATGGCTCTATGTGACTCTGATTGCACTGCCGGATTTCAGTTTTCAATCATACCTCCAACACCTTAGGCTGAAATTCATCATTTCCTGTTTCGTGTTTCATCGCCATATTCGGTGCGGCCCGATCAGCTCATTGAGCTCAGAGCGCACTTCACAGTGAGCTCGGTTGGAAGGGATGCAGTCTCTGCAAACTCCTTCAAACGTTCGCGTGTTTGTTGCGATTCAGCAACCAGCCGGATGGAGATGGACAACTGGCAGGCATGATCCATGAGGTCAATAAACTTCCGCGTCACATTCGTATCAGATAAAAACCCTTCACCGATTTCTATGATCAGCTTGGTCAAGCCCTCTTCCGCCATGTCGTCAATCTCGTTAGATATCTCATGTGCGAGTGCTCCGGCGACAACCCGGAACCTGGCATTTTTCTCAGCAGGGCAGGACAGTATTCGAACGTCCCCGCTGGATGTCAGGAAGCTGTTGCCGTTTGATTTCCTGTTCTGCTCATGGCCCAAATAATTCAGTACTTCGGCAACGTCTTCACGATTGAAAGGTTTATACAAAAACAATTTGATCCCCTGGGCCCGGGCCCGATCAATATCAGTCTGAGCGGTGCGCAAAGGCATGGCAACGACGCTGTTCGGGCTCGCGCCGGTTTTGCCGCTCTTGACATAGCTTTCATATAGACTGAACGCACTGATATCGGGAAGACTCAAGTCCAGGAACAGGAAATCAAAGCCGCCACTCGCGATAGCAGCCTGGGCAGCTTTGCCGCAATCGGCGGTACGCACCTGAAATTCGTCGCCGATATATTCTTTCAGCATCATAACGATATTTCGCCTGTCGTCGATTACGAGAATCGTCGGTTTTCGGAGAAATGGGGCTGGATTCACTGCCGGCGCCGGAGTAACCGTTCCTGTCTCCGGAGGTACGTCATAGCCATCAAACAGCCCGAGAATCGGATTTACTTTCTGAAGAAGGACCTCCCGTGTAAATGGTTTGGCAATATAATCCCTAAGGCCAAGTTTCATCAGCCTGATTACCGTCTCTTTGACCGTTTCGGTGGTCAACATAACAACGGGAATCGGTTTCAGTGCGGGATCCGTTTTGAGTTCAACCAGCGTATGATATCCGTCCATTACCGGCATGTTGTAATCAAGCAATATCAAATCGGGAGCGCTTTCACGAGCTTGATTGAGGCCCTGCTCACCATTTTCGGCTTCGAGCGTCTTGACCCCAAATGGCGCCATATGTTTTGCAACAATGAGCCTCAACATTTTGCTGTCGTCAATCGTGAGTACTGTTTTGCTCACGGAAGCCTCCTTTTATTGTTTTGCAAATACCTACGCAGAACGGGAGGAAGACCATTACAGAACTCCTGAAATTGTGGCATCCCTGCCCTCTTGCTTTTTTTGCCCGAATGGCAGCTATCAGGAGCTCTGTAATGATCTTTGCCCGACTCTTTTGATTACCGTTGAAAAGCCAGCTGGACACCAAACGAGCACGCTCCTGTCTGCACTTCGAAGATTAACTGTTCGGAATTCTTCGGCACGTGGGTTGAATAATCGGCCCCGCGTATTACCGAAGGGATGGAGATTTTGAACAGCTCTTCATTCTCGCATGCGTATTTCTTTAGGCCGCCGGCGAGCATGTTTGCAATCTCTCCCATGGAATCCGATACAATTTCGTCTGCCTCGCTGAAGCTCATCCCCAATAGATAGGAAGCCAATGCGCAGGCATGTTCCGCAGTAGCATGGACCGCCAGAATGCCCGAAACCCTGCCTCCGAACCCGATAATGCCTGACAACTCGGGAAACAAAGTGCTCTGGTCAGCTCTAAAAATATTCGGCTCGTACTTGAGCATGGTGGTAACTACGTCTGCTATAGCTCTCCTGAGATTGCTCTCCAGATCACAAATGGTTATGGGCATACAAGCACAAACAGCGCTCATCTTGGCTCCTTTTCTGTTCTCTCCACTCGACGCTTCGAATTTATGTCGTTCGTCCGCCGGTCGGGGATTGCATTCAATTTCCGAAGCTCATCCAACCATACGGCGGTTTGAGCGCATGCCCGCTCGAAACCTTGCAGTGTCAGGCCCAGTCTCTCTCTCGAACCCGAATAATCAATACGAAAGTTCATGCCATCTGCTCCCATCCCCGCTCCCACTGATTTAGCGGCCAGGTTTGCAAGCATGACCGCATCGATCAATGGCTCCGGTTCCTCCAGGATGCTGTGATGGTGCTCGATGGCATGCGCCACTTCTGTGGGAAAATTCCATCTTCGCGCGATTCCTGCGCCCACTTCGGTATGGTCGCAACCCAGCAGCATGCGCTCTGCATCAACAAAAGGGATGCCATGTTCCTGCGCAGCCGACTCAACGGCTGAGACGTCCACGTGCATGTACCGGACGATGAGAAGCTTTCCTATGTCGTGCAGCAATGCCGCAATTCCGGCGATCTTTGGGAATACATAGGGGTTTGTTTCAGCCATTATGGCTTTGACGGCGAGGGATGATGCTGCGCTGTGGGCCCAAAAATCATTTTCAGTCAAATTATACATGGGAGCCGGACCCAGCGATTTCAGATGATCGCCGAGAATAATGTTGAGAAGGTTCGTTGTCCCGAGCCGAACCACTGCATCCCCAATCGTTTCAGTCCGGTAGCGCCCTCCATAAGCTCCCGAATTGGCGACTCTGAGGATATTTGCGGCAACAGCACCGTCGTGCTCGAGAATCTCGGCAATTCCCCGGCATCCCGCTTTTTCATCCTGTAGGGCGGCTGTGAGTTTCTGGAGAGTAATCGGCAACGGATCGAGCCGCTGGATGCCATCCATAAGCTTTTCGGGTATTGCCATGTGAAGTCCTTTCTTTGTCCAGCTACCCAGAGCAGTTCTGCGCGTTCAGATGCCCGACTATCGATTTTGGAATTTGGGTGAGTGCCGTTATTTCGCAAGCGGCCCCGAGATTAATCGCTTCCTTCGGCATTCCAAAAACGACACAGCTTTTTTCGTCCTGGGCTATTGTGTATGCCCCATTTTGACGCATTGCCAGCAGACCTCTTGCTCCATCAGCCCCCATACCGGTCAAAAGTATTCCTAACGCATTGGAGCCGGCATTCCTGGCTACGGATTGGAAAAGCACGTCTACGCTCGGACGCTGATAATGGACCGGCGGCCCATCTTTCATCTTGACTATGTACCGGGCCCCATCGAGCTGCAGCACCATATGGCAGTTTCCCGGTGCAACCAGAGCTACTCCGGGAATTACCCCGTCATTCTCCTTTGCCTCTCGCACCTCCATGGAACAAACCGAATTCAGCCTTTTGGCAAAGGATGCGGTGAATTGTTCCGGCATGTGTTGAACAATCACGGTACCTGCAACACTGCTGGGCAGCTCTCGTAAAACGCATTCAAGTGCCACGGTGCCCCCGGTGGAAGCACCGATTGCAATCACCTTATGCGTTGTGCTCAGGAGAGCAGGTTGCTGATCCGAACCGCAAGCAATAGCAGGGATTCCCAAAGGTTTCGCAGGAATCGCCTGTGCGGCGGCGCGTACAGCTCGAACCAGTTTGGAACAGTCTTCAGGCACAGAGTAATGGGACCCGGGCTTATTGATGACTTCGACCGCGCCCAGATGCAATGCGCGCAGAGTGGCCTCGCTGTTTTGTGGAGTAAGAGAACTGACGACTATTGTCGGGATTGGATAGTATTTCATCAACTTTTCAAGAAAGGTCAACCCATTCATCCGCGGCATTTCGATATCGAGGGTTATCACGTTAGGACGCAATGCCGCGATTTTATCCCGCGCGACATATGGATCGGACGCGGTGCCGACAACTTCAATGTCGCCGTGCATACTCAGCTGTTCGGTCAATACCTTTCGAACGAGCGCGGAATCATCGACAATCAGGACACGGATCACTTCGACTCCTGCAGCAAAGATCCTTGCGTTATAAAGAGCTGGAGATCAGTGCGTCCATACTCTAGGGCAACTTCCTGGCGAATTGCGGGTTCCCCCAGTCGGCAGTGTTGGATATTGTGGACATCCCGAACCTGGGGAATTCCGATATCGAATACTGCATTGGAACCTCGGAGATGAGGCAGGAGATTGCCGCAAATGACGTTGGCAAGCTCGCGTAATGCATCCTCACGCTGAAACTGTGTAGGGGGTGCATCATCGCCGAGCATATTGCCCGTGAGCGCCGAGAGAATCCGGCCCCTGAGTATAATTAACATCATGCCCTTGATGGGGCCTGAAAAATCGATCGATACGGCCGCTTCCGGGCTGAAATCTTTCTCTTCCTGGCCTGCTTCCGCGCTGGGAAGCATAAATCCCAGCTCCTCGAAAATCTGGAGGGCTGTTTTAAAAAGATGCATCTGAAGACGTTCCATTCGGTGTCACTCCAGTCAACTGAATCACAGCCTCGCACAACACCTCCGGGGAAAAAGGCTTGTGCACAAACCTGACTTTTTTTTCTTTGAGCATCTCGATGCGAATCGTGCTGCTTTCCGTGGAAACGACGATTATAGGCAAATCTGAAATACTCGGATTTCGACGCACGGCCTCGATCAATTCGATTCCGTTCATTATGGGCATGTTGATATCCACGAATGCCAGGTCGATCCAATTGTTTTCGAGGATTCCCAATGCCTCCCTTCCATTCTCAGCCTGGTGGACCTGGTTGAGCTGAAGGCCGCTCATCTTGAGGGAGCGGATCACGATTGACCGTATGATCGAGCTGTCATCTACAACGAGTATGTTCAGAGCCATTTTCTGAGTGCCCCCGGTTGATATGAATCCTGCTTTCCATATGCGTCATGGCTTCCGCCTTCTTTATCGCTTCACAACTGTCTGCTTTGGCTATTCGCTTTGATGCAGACATTGCCGGTTCCGATATCCAGGACCATGGTTCTTGGATGGCTGCCCCCCACGTCGTGAGCGGATAAAAGAATTCCGTTTTTCCACAACAGCATTCGAAGGGTTACGAAATTGCGCTTGCCAATCTGGAAATAATCGTCCTCTTCATTTCCCCGGGCGCATGCGCCGCCTGCAACTTTTACGATCAGCCTCTCCTTTTTAGCGCCACACCGGTAAGCTTCACGAAAGAGCCCTGGCACTCCGGTATCCACAAACATGAACGGATTGTCGCCGGCCTTCTTTGGATCAATCGCAGATTGAGGCAGCATTGCGTGAAGCATGCCGCCAACTCCGGCAATCGGGTCGTGGATCGTGATTCCCAGGCAACTGCCGAGTGCGTAAGTTATCAGCGATTCGTGTCCTTGAGCCGATACTTTCATATCCGCGACATTGACAATGTGGATGGCTTGCACTCGCTGCTCCGATCCGATCTATTTCATATAAATTGCCGGTTCCACATAACGGAATTCCCGGGACCCCGCGCCAAGGCTTTCGGAATGGCCGACAAAAAGGTACCCGCCCGGTTTGACCTTTTCCCAGAACCGGCGCACAAGTCTTTTTCGAGTATCAGCGTCGAAATAAATCATGACGTTCCGGCAAAAAATGGCATCGAAGGGCCCGCGCATCGGCCAGGAATCGGCGAGATTCAGATAAGCAAACCGAACCATCGCTCGTTCCTGATCTCCGATGCGGTACAGTTGCGTGGGTTTTTTCTGGACACTGACCATGTGTTTTTTCAACAGTGATGCCTCCGAACCCTGCAAAGCATCTTCGCTATAAATTGCGGCGGAAGCAGTGGCCAAGACCCGGTGCGAAATATCGGTCGCCAGAATCAGGCACTGCTTCCGCCTCTCCTCCGGCAACTTCTCGGATAGGAGAACAGCTAAAGAATAGGGTTCTTCTCCGGTCGAGCATCCGGCGCTCCACAGCCGGATACCTGAACGCAAGTTTTGGAATGTCGGCACCAGGCGCGAGCGAATAAACTCAAAATGGTGGGATTCCCGAAAAAAACTCGTTTTGTTTGTGGTCAGGGCATCGATCATCATGCCGAGCTCCTCTCCGGAGGAATCCCTTTCCAGATAGGCCAGGTACTGGCGGTAGCTGGTACAACTGAGAGCGCGGAGGCGCTTCGCCAGACGCGATTGAATCAGTGTCTCTTTTCCTTCGGGAAAGCATATTCCACAGCGGTCGCTCATAATTCGCCTGATGCTTGCGAATTCCGAGCTGCGCAGCATAATTGGATCCGAACCTGTTTGAACCAACACGTTCATCATTCAATCCTCATCAGGTTGGTTAAGCAGCCGTGCGCTCTCGTGTGAGTGAAACTATACCGGAGGCGTCCAGAATGAGGCCGACCCTCCCATCACCAAGAATTGCGCCTCCTGAAATTCCCGGAATTTTGGCCAGTACTTCTCCCAGGGACTTGGCCACGACCTGCTGCTGGCCAATCAACTCATCTACGAGCAGGGCGCAGCGCTTCCCGCCTTCGCCAATTATGACCAGCAGCCCTTCAACCGGATCAGTCACTGCAGTATCGATACTGAAAAGTGAATGGAGCCGGAATACGGGAATCAAATCTCCGCGCAGCATCACCATCTCACCCTGTCCGGCAACCGTTGAAAGGGCGCTTCGTTCGGGCTTCAAACTGAGATGTATGTTTACAGTTGGGATGATGTAGCGTTGGTCACCCACTTTCACCAGCATACCGTCAGTGACAGCTAGCGTTAGAGGCAATCGAACAAAGAAGGTACATCCTTTGCCAGGTTCCGATGCGACATTAATGCGCCCATGCAGAGTCTCCACATTCTTGACGACTACATCCATCCCGACTCCCCGGCCGGAAATTTCGGTCACTTTGTCCGCAGTTGAAAATCCAGGGAGGAAGATGAGCTTTAGGGCTTCGGATTCAGAGAGATTCTTTTCCGAATCAAGCAATCCCTTTTCAATTGCCTTTTGAACGATTTTATCCCGATCCAGTCCCTTGCCGTCGTCTCGAAGCTCCAAGACTACGTTGCCTCTGGAATGATAGGCCGAGAGCCTGATTGTTCCGGTTGGGGGTTTTCCCAAAGCAGACCGAATTTCGGGAGACTCAATGCCGTGGTCAATCGCATTTCGAACCATGTGGACTAGAGGATCGTTCAGCACGTCCACCATGTTGCGGTCAATCTCCGTTTCCTCGCCTTCGCCGACAAACTCGACGGACTTGTCGCTCTTTTGAGCCAGATCCCGCACCAGACGGGCAATCTTCTGAAAAGTGCCTTTTAACGGGACCATACGCATAGACATTGCGAGATCCTGAAGCTCGCGGACGATTTTCCCGGAGTGAGCCACCTTTCGCAGGAGTTCATGGTTTCCCGACTGGTGGACGATGGTATCCTGAGCCAGCATCGATTGCGCAATCACCAGTTCTCCGACCATATCCACAAGCCGGTCCAACCGGTCCGTCCTTACCCGCAGGCTCGAATCCGGCTCGGTGGGCGTTTTTCGTTGTGTGCGGCGGGAATTGTAGCCAGTGTTTTTCAAGATATTATTTGGAACCTCTGAGGGAATACTGGTCGGTTCGTCTTTGTGACCCTTTTCAGCGGAGTGTGAACCAGGGCTTTTCTGTTCAGCAGCAGAGGGGTTATCAAGCAGCTGAATAACTTCTCTATAGCCAGCTGGAAGCAGTGACTCTTTGCCAGCCAGCATTTCCTGTACGCCCTCGGTGAGTTCTTTCAAGATGTCCGTTGAGCGCAGTGCCAGATCCGCGTAAATGCCGCCGAAACGAATTTCCCGGTCTCGTACACGGCTGAGCAATGATTCCGCCCTGTGGGCAAATTCCTGGACATGCAATAGTCCGAGGAATCCTGAATTCCCTTTGATTGTGTGAAAGGTTCGGAAAACGGTGTTCACCGAATCCATATCTGTCGGATCACTCTCAAGCAAGAGAAGTGCGGCTTCCGCTTTTTCCAGCAGATCCTTGCTCTCGGTGACGAATTCTCCGATTAGTTCTCGATCAGGGTCCGTAGGAAGCGCAGTAGCTTCCTGAGTGCAGCCCGTCCCCGGTTCCTGCCCCTTCTGACGAACGGCCTTCGTCCTGTCCTCCTCTGCTCCAGGTATACACGGCTCCTGCTGTTTTGGCATTCCCTTCATGGCATGCAGGTGATCCAAAACCTTCATGAGCTTGTCCCTGAAATTGATCGGTGCGGTGTTTATAAGGTCATCCAGATCAATCAGCACATTATTCAAAGGCCACTGCAGGAGGTCTATCCCAGCCATAGAACCGAAGAAGGTTTCGATGCGCGATCGGATCTCGCGTAATTCGGTTAGATTTTCCGGCTCGAGCTGTATCAAAATGGCCGTGATTTCTTCGAGCAAAATATCAAAATCGGTCATAGTGTCACGCGCTTGCTGTTGGGAAGTTACCGGTTTGTCTCATTGGAGTCCGAAGCATATCCCGATCAAAAGTCCTTCAGAATTGACTGGTCGTCTACCTCAAACGGAATCAGTTTGGAGGCCTGCAGAGGCTGAGTATGGAGACCGCCGTTAATTCGCGAGCCGGGTTGGTTTTTCTCTGTTTTTTTTCGGACCTGAACAGATGCGACCGGAGTTGTTGGTTTCCGCACTGGCGGAGACGTTCTGGTGATGCCGGCTGAAGTATTGCTCAACCGGAAAGCCCCAACCATGCTCTTCATTTCCTCAGCCTGCCCGGACAGTTCTTCGGCAGCGCTCGCTGACTCTTCAGCGTTGGCAGCAACCTGCTGGGTAACCTGGTTCATTTGTTCCACCGCCGTGTTGACCTGATCGACTCCCTGGCTCTGCTGCTCCGAAGCTGCGGCAATTTCCGCCATTACTCCGGAAACCTTTTTCACCTGCCCGTTGATTTCGTTGAGGTTCTTGAGGACCTCCTGGTTGATAGCGACACCGCCTTCGGCATTTTTGACGGACTCCTGGATCAAGTTCGCCGTATTCTTGGCAGCATCGGCGCTCCTCATGGCGAGGTTGCGCACTTCTTCGGCGACTACGGCAAAACCTTTTCCGGCATCCCCTGCGCGTGCTGCTTCGACGGCCGCATTCAGAGCGAGCAGATTGGTCTGAAAAGCAATTTCGTCGATTGTCTTTACGATTTTCGCGGTTGAATCGGACGATTCCTTGATTTTGTCCATCGCTCCCGAGAGCCGCCTCATGCTTTCCATTCCTTGTTCGGCAGTCAAAAGGGCGCCCTCGGAAAAACTCCGCGCTTCCTTGGCATTTTCCGCATTTCTCTTTGTCATTGAAGCCATTTCCTGCAGACTGCTTGACACCTCTTCGAGCGAACTTGCCTGTTCGGATGCGCCTTGGGAAAGTGTCTGACTCCCGGAAGAAATCTGGCCTGCAGCCGAAGCTACCTGTTCCGACGCGAGCGCGACTTGAACCATGGACTCGTCGAGATTCTGTATGAGCGCGTTGATGTTTTCCTTCATCTGATTGAAGACGCCCTGGTACTGGCGGTTAACGCGCGCAGTCAGGTCTTTGTTTGCAGCTGCAAGAAGTGCGGCGCCGCCGTCTTCTTCGATCAGAGATCGGAGGGTTTCGGTGCACCGGTTAAGGCTGTTCTTCAGGTCATTGAAATCACCGTAATAGACTTCTGTGATTTGGGGGGGTATGTCTCCCTTGCTGATAAGGTCGATTTTGGCGGATGCCTTTTGCAATGGTACAACCAATGCGTCCAGGGTGGCATTGAAGCCGGCAACCATTTCGCGGTAGCCGCCTTCGAAGTTCTCCGCCTTGCCGCGGTTGCCCAAGTTGCCCTCCTGGGCGCTCTTGATGAGGCCGTTGATTTCTGCGATGACCTTCCGCAGATTGCCCATTGCTTGCTCGAACTCGGTCACGGTTGACTGAGTCCTGGAGATAATTCCGTTCACACTCCGGGCCAGGTCTCCGATTTCGTCTTTATTGTCAATCTGCAGTGGTTTGATGTCTGTGACAACCTTAACGTTCAAATCGCCGTGTGCCATTGCTTCGCTCGCTTTGCCCAGATTTGTGATGCAGACGTTCTGCAACGCCTCGGCTTTTTGCGCCACTGCTTTGATCTGACTCGAAAATATCCGTGCAAGAAACAGACCCAATGCCACCGCAAATGCCATACCTGTACCGATGATGATAATCATCAAACGGGTTCCTGCAGCGGCAGTGTTCGAGTTTTCATCCGCAGTGCTTTTGGCCTGTTCCTTATTGATTGTTTGCAGGGCTTCAAGAGAATTGACGCCTGCTTGAGCAGGAACAAGAAAAGGGCCTTTCATGAATGCAAGAGCTTCGGCTTTCTTGTTCTCCTTCAGCATTTGGACAAAGGAGTCGAGGCATTCCGAGTACTTTTGGGTCGCCGAATTCAATTGTGCAAATGCTTCTTTTGCTTCTTTTGTTTCGACGGAGCCTGCATTCTCAAATTCCTTCAGGAAACTGTTAATCTTGTTTACTTCTTCGACCGCCGCTTTGGCCTTCTTATCACGTTCATCCTTCGTTTCCGCCAGAAGAATGTCTCGCACGATCACTCGCAATGTCAGGAAGTTCTTATGCGCCCCAGCGATCATAGTGATCGGAACTATGTTTCCCTTATACATCGCCATATCGGCCTTACTGACTGTGGTCAGCTCGGAGATGCCGAAATAGCCAACGATGCCTGCTACAAGGGAAAGCAAGACCGAAGCACAGATCAGCTTCGACGCAATTTTCATGTTATAGAACCACTTCATTTTGATCTCCTTTGTGTGTGTCTGTTAGGGGGATAGGTTCTGATTCCGCTGCGGACGAGGCGAGAGTGTTGAGTTCCTGGTCCGACAGTACCCGGTCGATGTCCAGGAGTATTTTCACTTTTCCCTGGGACTTTCCGATTCCGAGTATGTAATCCGTAATCACTTCGGCCCCAAATGAAGGGGCGTCTTCTATGTCCGCCCCGGATATGTTGAGGACTTCCGATACACGGTCCACTACAATACCGATTTCGATTCCATGCACGGTCACAACGATGATGCAGGTTTCCGAGGTTTGAGTCTGGCCGGGCATTCCGAATTTCAGACGCAGGTCGATAATCGGAATGACTTTGCCGCGCAGATTGATAACTCCACGAACGTGCACAGGTGTTCGCGGAACGCTGGTGATCGGCATCATTCCAATGATCTCGTGGACTTTGAGAATCGCAATACCATATTCTTCGCCGGCCAGGAAGAATGTAAGAAACTTCCCTCCAGCCCGGGCAGTCCTCTCGGTGGATACGAGGGCGCCCCTGTTCACCGAAGACAGCTTAGTTATTTCAGTAGCCATTCGCTCTTTTCCTCGCGTAGTTGTTTCTCGTTTTTACAAGGTTGGCCATATTCGATGTAGCCGGACAGAAGCTGGAGCAGGCGCAGAAGGCAGGCTGCACCGTGCGGGCCTGCCTGACCAGTGCGGATATCAAACACGCCGTAATCATCATGATCGCACAACCCGGTGGGGCTCTTCTTTTGTTGAACCTGCCTTCTGTCCAAAGGAATACTCCCAATCAAAACTTCTGCTATTAACTCAATTGTCAGGATTGAATATCTCATTCAATCCCAGCATGAAGGTCTACAGCTCACATCCGTGTGAACTTTTGGGAAATTACCTTCGGCAATTAGAATCGGCAGATCTGTCAGATTCTGAATGGCGTTGATTACTACGTGTTTTATGAAGGAGATCACTACGTCCGAATAGGAAATATAACGACGGCACGTGGAGCGACAAACGGAACCAGAGATCGGCGGATGGTATACTTCGGGGGGGCGAATATATCTGGGGATTTTTAAGCGTCAAACCTGTTTAACGGTGCCGCACACCGCTGGGTTTGCTACCACGATTCGATCTCGGCCCGCGTCCTTAGCCTTGTAAAGCGCCTCGTCGACCATCTTTATCATGTCCGTAAGCGTATATCCACAGTTCGAATCGACTATTCCGAAACTGGCGGTTAACGGCGGCGATCCGGTTTTAGTCAAGAAATCCGGCAGAACCTTTCGAAACCGCTCCATGGTTCCGACTGCCCCCTCGGCTCCGAGATTCGCGAGCAGGATAACGAATTCCTCACCACCAATTCGCGCAATGACATCGTTTGCACGACAGGAGTTCTGCAGGGCTCTTGCAAAGGATTTAAGTGCATGATCGCCCACAGAGTGATTGAATGAATCGTTCAACTTCTTGAAATGATCGATGTCCGTCAGGACTAAGCTAAAAGATTTTCCCTCCTGCAACCATGCCGCAGCATGATCTTCCAGACTGCGCCGGTTGAAAAGGCCTGTTAGGGAATCGACCATTGCGGCTCGCTGTGCCGATTCCATCGCTCGAATCAGGCCCAGTCGATTACCAAGGTGTGTAGCCAGGGTGTTGCTTGAGAAGGCGATCTGTTCCCCTGCCTGTTCGGTCGATTCCATTTCAATGTAGATGACGCCTACTATTTGGCCCGCCACCGAGATCGGATTACAAAGAACTCTTTTTGCGGAATCTTTTTTGAAAAGCAGTTGTGGACAAGCATCAATCGCCTGGCTGTCATATAAATAGGAAATTGGTCTGAGTCGCACGGCAATACAATCTTTAGGAGTGCCAACGGGACAATACGCGTCCTTCTGCGGATCCGGTATTACCGGGTCGATGGGATTTTCGACCTGTTTTGGAGAATATGAGTCCGGTTTAGGAATTCGGGTAACCATTCGCAGATGCGCCTTGGAGGAATCTGCCAAAAGCAGTTCCACATGTGAATTGGGAAGCATGATTCCTGCTGCTCGTTCGAATACATGAAGAACATCTTCTTCAGTCATGGCCATGTCGAATGCGCGGACTATCTGTGCGTTTAGCACATGATTTTGTATCTGCCCTTCCAGTGCCTGGCGATTAGATACGAGCTTTTGTCGTACGATTCTTAGTGAGTTCAGTAGGGGTCTGCGAACTACAAATCACTAGGGAATAACAATCAGGGCGATCAAAAGGCCAGAATGTGCAAGCAAGGAAATTATTGTTGAAGTTATGCCCAGACGTTGATCGAGACCAATCTCAAGCAATATGTGTGCGAATAAGGCAACTGAGAGGATGATCGCAAAACGAATTGGAGTCTTGCGCATCATGCTTAATATCAGGTGGTCGGTTTCCGGATCCTTTCCAAGCCTCAACTGCCTTACAAAATACTCGTCGTAACGGTTCATAAATCCTGGCACGATTGGAAATTCCTAACGACTGGCTCCGGTTGTCCTTGGA
>DATJOY010000238.1:0-3537 GCA_035506695.1 Dissulfurispiraceae bacterium | reverse complement strand
GCGCCGGTTGTCCGAAAGGTTTACGATCAGATGCCGGAACCCCGCTTCGTTGTTGCAATGGGGAGTTGTGCATGCAGCGGCGGCATCTTCAGGACATACAGCACCGTGCAGGGAGTCGATTCGTTCCTGCCGGTTGACGTCTATATACCCGGCTGCCCTCCGAGGCCGGAAGCCCTGATTGACGGTCTGCTGAAACTGCAGACACTTATTCGTCAGGAGAAGTTCACCTGGAGCCGATGGGCATGACCACGACCAGCAGGGAACTGACTCTCAATATGGGGCCGCAGCATCCTGCAACCCACGGTGTGCTGCGTCTGACGCTCGATCTCGACGGAGAAGTTGTGATGCGCTGCACGCCCCATGTCGGATACCTGCATCGCGGTATCGAAAAACTTTCCGAGAGCAGGTCGTATCACGGCGTCATGCCGCTGACAGATCGCCTTGATTACATTTCAAGTGCAGGCAACAACATCGGCTATTGCCTCGCGGTCGAAAAAATATTCGGCATCGAGGTGCCTGATCGCGCCAAATATCTCCGGACCATAGTCTTTGAGATGTCCCGCATCTGCAGCCATCTGCTCTGGCTCGCAACGCATGCCCTCGACATTGGCGCAATGACGGTCTTTCTTTACTGTTTCCGGGAGAGAGAATGGTTACTTGAAATTTTCGAGACTATCTGCGGAGCAAGACTGACAGTCAGTTATCCGCGCATCGGCGGTGTTTTGCAGGACATGGTGCCTGCCGTGCTGGAAAGCCTCGATGAATTCACCAGCATCTTCCCAGGGAAAATTCTCGAATATGAAACACTGATCGACAAGAACCGTATCTGGCTCAAGCGTACGCAGGGAGTCGGCGTCATTTCTGCTGCGGACGCGCTCAAATGGGGACTGGGCGGCCCGTCACTTCGCGGCTCCGGTGTCTCATATGATCTCCGGCGTGACGATCCGTACGATGCCTATGACAAGGTCGAGTTCGAGGTGCCGGTTGGTGAAAACGGAGATGTCTATGACCGGTATCGCTGTCGCATGCTGGAGCTGCGCGAGTCGAACCGAATAATAAAGCAGTGCCTTTCAGCACTACCTGAAGGCGATATACTTTCTCCAGATGCGCCTGATCTTGATATTCAGCTGACAGGGAAAAAGGAGCTTGTCCCAGACATGTCGCTCTGGAACGCGTCCATTGCCTTCGGCGACGTTGTGCCGGTTGCGCCGAAAGGTGAAATCTATTCCGCTGTTGAAGCCCCGAAGGGCGAGCTTGGATTTTACATTATGAGCGACGGCACGGGCAATCCGTGCCGCATGCGGGTGCGCTCGCCCTCGTTTATCCACGCGGCAGCGCTCGAGAAGTTGTGCGAAGGCGGCTTCATAGCTGACGTTATAGCGATAATCGGGTCGCTGGATATCGTCATGGGGGAGTGTGACAGATGAGGCGGCAATTCCCGGACCTAATAAAGAAGATATTGTTTTTAGAAATCATTAAGGGTTTGGCCCTGACGTTCCGGACAATGCTGAACAAGCCGGTGACGCGTCAGTATCCGAAAGAACGGCGCAGTCCGAAGCCCGGATTCAGGGGGCAGCATGCCTTTGTCCGTGATGCTGTGACGAAACGCGAAAAATGTGTTGTCTGCCAAAAGTGCGCCACTGTCTGCCCTTCCCGCTGCATTTCGATAGATTATACTACGGACGAAAATGGCATCAGGCATCTGACCAAATACGAAATCGATGCGCTTCGCTGCATCTTCTGTGGCTATTGCGAATCTATCTGCCCAGTCTGCGCAATCGTCCTTACCGAAACGTACGAATATTCCTCATACAGCCGGAAAGGATTCCTTTACGACCGCGACCGGCTGCTCCGGAATTGGGACTCCTTTTCCTCGAAGCTCGACAGGGATTCTTATTTCAATATGTTCTGGCGTCCTGCCGGAATCGATACCAGGAGGCTGCCCGTAGGAAAAAGAACACAGCAGACCATTCCAATCCTTAAGCCCGCGGTCGGCGCGCTGCGAGACAATGCGGAAGCGGTGGAAAAGCTATGATGCCGGGAAGCTATATCCCGACCAACTATCTGCCGGTCCTGATAATGCTGATAATCGGCACCTGCTTTGCGGTAGGCGCTCTCCTGATCGGGGAAATCATCCGTCCGAGGAAGCCTTATGCCGAAAAGCTCTCGATTTACGAATCAGGAAATACACCGGTCGGCGAACCGCGCAAACGCTTCACGGTCCGTTTCTATGTCATCGGCATGCTCTTCGTAGTTTTCGATGTCGAAGCAGTCTTTCTTTATCCGTGGGCTGTTTCGTTCGGCAACATCGGCCTTCTGGGCTTCTGGAGCATGATCTTCTTCCTTGCAATCATTCTGATCGGATATTTCTATGACTGGAAAAAAGGGGCACTTGAATGACAGGGCTTGATATCGACCATATCGCCGGGCGAATAACGAGCGTATTCCCGGATGCGGTCCGGGACCAGGTCTCATTTCGTGGTCAGGTTACCATGATCGTTGACAAGACATATATCGTCGCCCTGATGCTGTTCCTGCGCAATGAACCGGACCTTGAATTCTCCCATCTGGCCGACCTTTGCGGGATCGACCTCGGGACAGGACATGAGCCGCGCTTCGGAGTAGTATACAACCTTTATTCGGTCAGGCACCGCCATCGCATCAGGCTGCGGGCCGAGGTGTCCGGGGACGAATGCAGCATTGAAAGCGTGGTCGCCTTATGGGACGGCGCAAAATGTCACGAACGCGAGTGCTATGACATGTTCGGCATAGTATTCCACAATCACGCAAACCTTCGACGGGTCCTGATGCCGGAAGACTGGCAGGGCTTTCCGCTCCGCAAGGATTATCCGACAGCAGGCCCGGACGAGTTGTGGTCGGGCTATGCGGAAGTCCTGCGCAAAGCCGAGGATTTTAAAAAATATGAATTGAGGAAACGTAATGGCTGAGCCCTGGATATCGATTGCGAAGATGATAGTCTATGCCGCTGTCGTAGTCGGGATTACCCTGCTGCATGTCGCATATGCTACCTATTTTGAGCGCAAGGTGATCGGCCGCATGCAGGGAAGGATGGGGCCGGTCGAGGTCGGTTACAACGGCCTGCTGCAGCCGTTTGCGGACATGATAAAGTCCCTTTTCAAGGAGGACATCATTCCAGCAGATGCTGACAGGCCGCTCTTCTTCATTGCTCCCATCATAGTAGTTGCATCGGTAATAACGTCCCTTTCCGTCATCCCTTTTTTCAACAACGGTGCCATCGCTGATCTGAATGCCGGTATGCTTTTAATCTTTGCAATGGCCTCGCTCGCTGTCTACGGCATCATCATCGCGGGCTGGTCTTCCAATTCAAAATTTGCCTTTTTCGGCAGCATCCGCTCAGCGGCCCAGGTTATAAGCTATGAGATCGCCATGGGAATAAGCGTGGCGGGCGTTTTCCTGATGGCCGGATCGCTTAACCTTAACGATATCGTCCTGGCGCAGCGCGAACAGCCGCTCGGCATGTTCGCTGTCCTGCAATTTATTGGGTTCGTGGTCTTC
>DATJOY010000237.1:0-9300 GCA_035506695.1 Dissulfurispiraceae bacterium | reverse complement strand
CGCTTGTGGCCCGTGAATATTTCGAGTGGATATGCAGATCGGCGATAAAACTCATCGGCAATTATAGCATACTTTTCCTGCTTGGGCGTTGATGAATCAGTGCGCTTAGGGGTACAGACTGACCGTACCCCTAAGCAAAATCACAGACTGCCAAAATTCTTATCCTGGAGCATTCTCTCCAGATCACGCCTCACCGAAACCCAGATTGGATGGACCTTGCACTTGCTGCTTAGCGCGCAGTCCTTTTTGTTTACGGTGCATCTGTTGACTGCGACTTGTCCGTCTATTGCTTCGATAACGTCAAAAAGCGTAATATCGCTCGCCTTCCTTGCAAGGTAGAAACCTCCCTTGACACCGACATTGGAAGCCACGATTTTATGCTTGGCAAGTTTCTGAAGAATCTTCGCAAGAAAACTCTTCGGGATGCACATCTCCCGCGCTATCTCGTCAACCATCACTACCTCCCCAGGCGCACCTGAAAGGTAATAGACGCAACGTATGGCGTAATCCGTTTCTCTTTTGATACTGAGCATGAAACACCCTTAATAAGACTGTCCTTTCTTCAGCAATTCAGACGGATCAATTCTCTGCCTGAATATCCTGTAGTTCCACGCCTGATATGCTATTACGATCGGCACAAAGATTAAAGCAACCGCAGTCATTATCTTGAGAGTGTAAGGGCTCGAAGAAGAGTTAAAGATGGTCAGGCTGTACCGCGGATCGATACTGGACGGGATCAAGTTCGGGAATAGCCCTATCACTCCGGTGAATGTAACCATCAGGATGGTTGAACATGATGATACAAATGACTTCAGCAAACTACCCGTAGCTGCGAAAACCTTGACCCCCAGAAGCGACAGCACGGCCAGCAGCGGCACTATGAACAGAACAGGCGTCCCAAGGTAATTATCATACAACTTCGTTGCAAAGTACGTATAAGCAAGGAAAAGGACTGCTACTCCCAGCAGTGGGTACCAGATCTTATTGGCAAGCGCTGCCGCCCTCTTACTGAGATCGCCCGATGTCTTCACCGAAATGAATAGCGCACCGTGAGTTGCAAACAGCAGGACGAATAAAACTCCTGTTAGCAAACCGTAGGGATTCAAAAGGGTAAACAGGTTGCCGTGAAATCCGTCACCATCCATAGGGAGACCTTCGAAAATATTGCCGAAGGCAACACCGAAAAGCAGTGCAGGCAGGAAACTGCCGATCAACAATGCTATATCCCACTTCGCGCGCCAGCTCTCGCTGTCTTCCTTGCCTCTCAATTCCATAGCAACACCTCTTATTATCAGCGAAAAGAGGACGAGAAGCAGTGCTGTATACAGGTAGCTGAACATCAGTGCGTAGGTCGTCGGAAAAGCCGCAAATGTTGCACCTCCGGCTGTCAGCAGCCAGACTTCGTTGCCGTCCCAGACCGGCCCCATGCTGTTTACGATTGCACGGCGCTCGGACTCATCGCGTGCAAGGAAGCGTTGCAGGAAGCCCGCGCCCAGGTCAAAACCATCGAGCATAAAATAAACAGCCCACAAAACTGCCCAAAGGATAAACCAAATAATCTGGAATTCCATGTTATGCCTCCTGATTTACCGGTGCTGCACCCGGTTGTTTAACGATTACTGAGATATCATCTTCGGGACCTTTCTTGGCGGTCTTAAAGAGGAGATATATGTCCACGACAGCCAGAAACCCATAAAGAAGTGTAAAACCCGCAAGAGATAGCATGACCTGTTCGGGTGAAACAGCTTTTGAAACCGCATCTGAAGTCTTCAACAGTCCATATACAATCCACGGCTGCCGACCGACTTCGGCTACGATCCAGCCAACCTGAGTTGCGAGGTACGGCAGCGGGATGGCATACAGAAGAATTCGCAGCAGTGCGGGATTCGATTCAATGGTATCTTTTTTTGCTACCAGCCATGCGATAATTGTCAAAAGCATGAACAGCACTCCAAGAACCGCCATAAATCTGAAACTCAGGAACGTGGCAAGCACTGGTGGTCTCATGTCCGGGGGAAAGTCTTTGAGGCCCTTGACCTCTGCGTTTCCGTCGCGATATGCGAGATAGCTGAGCAACTTCGGAATACCCACTGCCTCTACGCTGTTCTTCTCATTGCCGGCATCCGGGACGACTATAAGATTGAATGCGGCACCTTTCTGGGTATCCCAGACAGATTCCATAGCTGCAAGCTTTGTCGGCTGGGTTTTTGCAACTTCAGCTGCATGAAAATCGCCGGTTACAAAAACAAGAAGCGATGTCAGGAGGCCAAAAGTTGCTGCAATTCTGAACGATGCCTTGAATAAGGTAAGTTCGTTTTTCCGCAGTATGTGATATGCCGATATGCCCATCACAAAGAATGCCGCTACAACATAGCCTGACGAAACAGTATGGAAGAACTTCGACCAGCCGTAGATGTTTGTCACCAAGGCTCCGAAATCCACCATTTCAGCCCTGCCGTTCCTCAACAGATATCCGACCGGCTTCTGCATCCAACCATTTGCGAGCAGTATCCAGAGAGCCGACAGATTTGCCGATAAAGCCACTATCCATATCGCCGTCGCATGAAGTTTTTTTGAAATCTTGTTCCATCCGAAAATCCATAAGCCGATAAAGGTAGATTCAAGGAAAAAAGCCAGCGTGGCCTCTATAGCCAACGGAGCCCCGAAGATATCGCCCACGTACTTGGAATACTCGGCCCAGTTCATCCCGAACTGGAATTCCAGAGTAATACCGGTAACAACTCCGAGGGCGAAATTAATAAGAAAGAGTTTGCCCCAAAATTTCGTCATTCGTAAATACATTTCATCGCCTGTGCCGACATACTTCGACTCCATTAAGGCGACCAACAGAGAAAGGCCGAGGGTAAGCGGCACAAAAATGAAATGAAACCCTGCCGTGACTGCAAACTGCAGCCTGCTCAATGCTAATGCGTCCATCTCCCGTTCCTCCTTGCGGTGTTCCTAAATCTTTAATAAAAAAAACCAACCCCTAATTAAGACTAATTTACTCCTCTTTCGTCCGTTTGTCAAGTACAATTTTGTACCCGGCACAATTTTGTTCCCTGTTAGGATAATACCCCAAAAAGTCACAGGACAAATCGAACCTGTTACTCAAATGGCTAATTTCTGTGCGCGAGAGGCGAAGACTTCGGGTTATACCATACATTATTTATGAATAAAGCGGGCTGATAAAATACCCCGGCGGGCAATAAAAAAGGTTTACATCTCTGTAAACCCCCGATAATAATGGCTCCTGGGGAGGGACTCGAACCCCCGACAAGGTGGTTAACAGCCACCCGCTCTGCCAGCTGAGCTACCCAGGAAACTTGTTATTATCTCAAAAAGCCGCGCTGATTGTCAACGAACTGAAGAGTCCGCAAAGACCCTTGCAGCACCGGAAGGCCTATTTAACTTCTATCTTGATTTCTTTCGGCTTGGCCACCTCCTTCTTAGGGGCCACAATCTCAAGGACGCCGTTTTTCATGGTTGCCTGGGCTTTTTCACTCTCAACCTCAAAAGGAAGCGCTATTGTTCGGGAGAAATTTCCGAACATCCTTTCCGATATGTAATAATCCTCCTCCTGCACCTCGTCTTCCCGCTTTATTTCTCCTTTCAGAATTATGGCGTCCTTGGTAATTGTAAGGGCAATATCTTCCCGGCGCACACCGGGGAGTTCTATTTTTACTCCAATTTCGCTTTTCTTGTCATAAAGATCAACGCATGGGATAACGGGCCCCTCCGGCTTAGGCCATATCATTCTTCTTCTGGCAGGTTTTGTGAATTCATCGAAAAGCCTGTCCATATCTCGTCTCATGTCCTCAAGTTCTTTCAAAGGGCTCCACTTCTCAATCGACATACATTACCTCCTTCGGATCCATTCAAGGTTTATAATCAAACCGGTATCTACGAAACAAATTCGGCAACATCCACTTTACTGAACACCATCTTGCCGTTCACGTAGTCAACCTCAATAACGTCCCCTTCTGAGAAAGCACGTTCCAGCAATTTCATAGCCAGAGGATTCAATATCTCGTTCTGAATTGCCCTTTTAAGAGGTCTGGCGCCATAGACAGGGTCGTATCCGGCCTTTGCAAGGCTCGCCTTTGCTTCTTCCGTGAGGACAATATCTATCTTTTTCTCATAAAGGTATTTTTTCATGCGGCCGACCTGGATATCTACAATCTGCTTGAGCAGCGACATGTTCAGGGAATTGAAGATTACTATCTCGTCTATCCTGTTAAGGAACTCCGGCCTGAAGAAAGACTTGAGATCGTCAAGCACCCTGTTCTTCACCTCCTGCTGATTGTTTTCACCCCAATAGGCCGCCGGTCTTTTCGCACGCTCTTCGAGAATCTCCTGGATATGTACGCTGCCGATGTTTGAAGTCATAATCGCAACAGTATTTCTGAAGTCCACAGTCCGCCCGTGGCCGTCGGTTAGACGCCCGTCATCCAACAGTTGCAGCAGGGCATTAAAAACCTCGGGATGGGCCTTCTCTACTTCATCGAAAAGCACCACGGAATAAGGCCTTCTTCTCACGGCTTCCGTGAGTTGTCCTCCCTCTTCATACCCGACATATCCGGGGGGTGCGCCTATAAGCCGAGATACGGTATGCCTCTCCTGATATTCCGACATATCTATCCTGATCATGGCTGCTTCATCGTCGAAGAGAAATTCCGCGAGCGCCTTGGCAAGTTCCGTCTTGCCGACACCTGTCGGTCCAAGAAACAGAAATGATCCGATGGGACGGTTAGGGTCCTGTAGCCCCGACCTTCCCCTCCTGACTGCATTGGACACCGCTGCAAGTGCTTCCTCCTGACCGACAACACGCTGTCGCAGGCGGTCCTCCATATGGATCAGCTTCTGGATTTCGCCCTCGAGCATTCTGGTCACAGGGACGCCGCTCCATTTCGAGACTACTTCAGCAATGTCTTCATCGTCCACCTCTTCCTTGAGCATCTTGCGCTTTTCCTGCGTCTCCTTCAGCCTTTCGTTCTCTGCTTCGAGACCGCGCTGAAGTTCGAGCAATTTGCCATACTTCAGTTCAGCCGCCTTTGTGAGGTCGCCTTCGCGTTCGGCGCGTTCCGAATCGATTTTGGCCTGATCTATCTGTTCCTTGATGTCCCGTATCTTCTGGATCACCTCTTTTTCAGCCAGCCATTGCGCCCGCAGAACGTCCCGGCGAGATTGGATTTCCGCCGACTCTTTTGACAGTTTCGCCAGCTTGTCTTTTGCGTCCTGGGAATCATCCCTGAGCAATGCCTGTTTTTCAATCTCCATCTGCCTTAGCTTTCTTTCGAGTTCATCCAGTTCCACCGGCATGCTGTCGATCTCCATCCTGAGCCGTGCCGCAGCCTCATCAATCAGGTCTATGGACTTGTCAGGAAGAAACCTGTCCGTGATGTATCGGTTCGACAGGACCGCAGCTGCGATCAGGGCCGAATCCTTGATCTTGACACCGTGATGAATTTCGTATTTTTCTTTCAGACCGCGCAGGATCGAGATCGTGTCATCTACGGAAGGTTCCCCGACCATGACGGGCTGGAACCTTCTTTCGAGCGCAGGATCTTTCTCAATATATTTCCGGTATTCATTCACAGTTGTAGCGCCTATGCATCTGAGTTCGCCTCTCGCGAGTGCCGGCTTCAGCATGTTCGACGCATCTACGGAACCCTCGGCAGCTCCGGCGCCCACAAGCGTGTGAAGCTCGTCTATAAAAGTGATGACTTTGCCCTCGGATTGTTCTATCTCCTTAAGCACAGCCTTGAGACGCTCCTCGAACTCCCCCCGGTATTTGGACCCTGCAACCATACCGCCGATATCTATAGCCACAAGACGCTTGTCCTTCAGGGTTTCCGGAACATCGCCGTCGACGATTCGCTGGGCCAGCCCCTCGACGATCGCAGTCTTACCTACGCCCGGGTCTCCGATAAGGACAGGATTGTTCTTGGTTCGTCTCGAAAGCACCTGTATGACCCGCCTGATTTCCTCGTCGCGACCGATTACCGGATCCAGTTTTCCCCTTCCCGCCAGTTCTGTAAGGTCTTTGCCGTATTTTTTCAGGGCCTGGTACTTTTCCTCAGGGTTCGGATCAGTAACCCTGTGGACGCCGCGGATCTCCCTCATCGCATCGAGTATCTTGTCGCGGGTTGCGCCGTGCCGGGCAAGCAGCTGGGAAGCCGGTCCGCTGTCGCTGAATATTGCAACTAGCAGATGTTCCACGCTGATGAATTCGTCCGTCAGATGCTGAGCTTCTTCAAATGATTTTTCGAGTACTGCCTTCAGCCTCGGCGAAATATAAAGCTGCCCCATGGGCGTAGCGCCGGAAACCTTTGTGAATTTTTCCATCTCCCTTTCGATGTCGGATTTCAGCGCTTCGATATCGACATTGATTCTGGACAATATCTGCGGCGCGATCCCCTCATCATCCTTTAAAATAGCCATCAGAAGGTGCTCGACTTCCAGTTGTTGATTACCCTTTTTCTGGGCCAGTTCCTGGGCCTCCTGAATCGCCTCCTGGCTTTTTACCGTCAATCTATCCAATCTCATAAAATTTCCTCCAAATCGTGCTCATGCACATAAATAAGGTTGCAATACAACTCACTACATTCATTCTTCACTGAAGAGGGCCCTGATCCTTCTTTCGAACTCTTCTCTAACGTCGTCGTCGAAGCGGCCCATCATTTCACCGATTTCCCGCTGCATGGCCTCCATGCGGCTCCGCATTCTGAGGATGATGTCCACGCCCGCCTTATTGACACCGAGATCCTTTGTAAGTTCGATTACCAGGTTGAGACGCTCGACATCGTTTTCCGAGTAGATGCGCTGACGGTTTATGCGTCGCGGGGTGACGAAGCCCTCGCGCTCGTACATACGGATTGTCTGGGGATGCACTTCGAGCATCTTCGACACCACGCTGATCAAATACAGGGGCCTGTCCGTGTCTTGTCTTCGTCTCGTCATGGCTATTTCCTTCCAAGGTCCTTTCTCGGATCATTGGTATACAGCGCCTCGATCGTCCTTACAGCTTCCATGGCCTTTTCGGGGATTTCTTCCGGTACCGCTATCCTGATCTCTACAAACTCATGGCCCCTTTTCCCCGCTTTGTCGATATAACCCTTTCCACTCAGCTTGAACTTCCGGCCTCCCTGCGTGCCTGGCGGCAGCTTCATCATGGATGAACCATCCAGGGTCGGGACTTCTATCCTGGCGCCCAGCGCGGCCTCGCCGAAGGTCACCGGTACCTGTATATAAATATCAACGCCTTTCTTCTGAAATATTGCATGAGGCAATATGCCGATCTCGATAAGCATATCGCCCGAAGGACCTCCGCCCTTCCCGGCATTTCCCTTTCCCTTAAGCCTGATTAGCGAGCCTTCATCAGCCCCGGCCGGTATCTTGACCTTCAGGGTTTCTGCCGTCAGTATGGTGCCTTTTCCACCGCATTTCTTACACGGCGAAATCGCCTTTTTACCGGCACCTCCGCATTCGTGACACGCCTGCGCGATCTTGAAGAAACCTCGCGAGGTCTGGATGCGGCCCGTGCCCTGGCACTTTTTGCATGTCTCAAAAGCCTCGGCACCCTTGCCACCGCAGACTTCACAACTCACAGTTTTGGAAACAGGTATGTTCATTGTAGTTCCGGCAAAGGCCTCTTCGAGTGAAAGATTTAAGCCCATAACGAGGTCTTCTCCCCCCTTATATTCGGGTTCGCCCGCAAACCGTCCGCCGAATATATCACCGAATATGTCGCCGAAGCCGCCCCCCTCGAAACCCTTGAACCCCTCAAAGCCTTCAAAATTAAATGTGCCGCCCTTGTCGTATTCGGCCCGTTTCTTGTCATCACCTAAGACGGCGTAGGCCTCGTTGATCTCTTTGAATTTCTCTTCCGAAGACTTGTCTCCGGGGTTCAGATCAGGGTGATACTTCCTGGCCAGCTTTCGATAGGCCTTCTTTATATCCTCCTGAGAAGCTTCCTTCCCAACACCCAATGTCTGGTAGTAATCCTTAGTCGCTGACGGCATTTTATCTCCCTCTGTTCTCTCTAAATCATATCATAATACTTTATATGGTTCATGTCAAGTTATTTTATTTGAGGGACATATCGCAGTCCGCCAACAGCTGTAGTTCGTCTTATTAACAAATACCATTATTTAAGAGAGGATCAAAGAGGAATCGGTATGTGCCCGATAATGTCGCACTTGTACATGCGTCCGTCCAACGTTACGCACGGACCACATTTTATCAGAGTCTTACGGGTACGCCTTTGGATTGCAAGTATTCTTTGGCCTGACGAATAGAATACTCACGGTAGTGAAATATCGAAGCGGCCAGCACTGCATCGGCCTTCCCTTCGACAAAGCCCTCGTAGAGATGTTCCAGTGTCCCGGCGCCACCTGAAGCGATTACGGGGATCGATACGGCTTCGGAAATCGCCCGGGTCAATTGCAAGTCATAGCCTTCTTTAGTGCCGTCCCTGTCCATGCTCGTCAGGAGGACCTCACCGGCACCCAAATCTTCCATCTTCTTGGCCCACCTGACGGCATCTATGAGCTTCATCTTTCGCCCGCCGTGCGTAGACAGCGCCCATGTCATCCCACTGGAAGGAAGATTTAACACCACATCTTTCAGGTCGGGGTCGGAAAACCATTTCTCGCCTGATGCCTCGGTCACACCCTGAGAGGCCCTCTTGGCATCTATTGCCACAACTATGCATTGTGTGCCGAAGCGTTCGGCTGCCCGGCTGATAAAATGGGGATCATGCACTGCCGCCGTGTTGATGGAAACCTTGTCGCAGCCGGCGTTCAATAGGTCCCTGATATCATCAAGGGCCCTGATTCCGCCGCCGACTGTAAGCGGCATGAACACGTCGTTTGCGGTCTTTCCGACAACATCGAGAATGATTTTTCTTTTTTCGTGAGAGGCAGTGATGTCGAGGAAAACAAGCTCGTCGGCGCCTTCCTTATCATAATAGATGGCATTGTCTACAGGGTCTCCCGCGTCCCTCAGATTGAGGAAGCTCACGCCTTTGACGACCCTTCCGTCCTTAACATCAAGACATGGGATTATTCTCTTTGCTAACACCGCCCCTCCGAAACCGCAATCGCTTCCCTAAGGTCCAGAGCTCCCGAATAGATGGCCTTTCCTGTAATGGCACCCCACACCCCTTTGACCTGGAGAAGGTTCCTTACGTCGTCGAGAGAAGAGATGCCGCCCGATGCAATGACCGGGATATTCAGGTTCGCGACCATTTCGCTCACTGCCGGAATATTCGGCCCGGAGAGCATACCGTCCCTGGCA
>DATJOY010000236.1:0-3438 GCA_035506695.1 Dissulfurispiraceae bacterium | reverse complement strand
AATCCGCCTCAATATATCGTTGTTGTTCACTTTATCCCCCTTAATGCCTATGGAACAGATAGTGTGAGTGTATATGGCTGTGCGCCTTGCCGTCGTGATAATGAATATGCTCATGAATCAGATTGACCTTCAGCAGCAGTTCCTCGTCATAAAGCACCTCATCAGCAAATCCCACCCTTTCCAGGCGATGCTCTTCCGAAAGCACTGCTACTTTAGAGTGCAGTTCGGCCACGAGCGAGAGATCATGGGTTGCTATCACAATAGTCTTTCCCGCTTCGTTAAGGGCGAGAATCAGTTCAAGCAGAAAGACCTGTGTGCGCGGATCGAGGCCGTTGGTAGGCTCGTCAAGCAATAGCACGTCCGGGTTCATCGTGAGGACTGACCCGAGGGCAACCCTTTTCTTTTCGCCTCCTGAAAGCATATACGTAGGCCTGTCACCGAGATTTTCGATCTTGAGCATCTTCAGTATTTCCATCGCCCTGTCCATTGCTTCGTCACGTTGCAGGCCTATTTGAAGGGGGCCAAACAGCAGTTCGTCAGTAACCGTGGGACAAAAAAGCTGGATGTCCGAGTCCTGAAATACGTAGCCGATCTTCTGCCTGAAAAAACGCAGAAAGTTTTTTTCCTTGAGTGAGGCTTCGGTCACGGCCTCTCCATGGAATAGATATTCGCCGCGCGCTGGGAAGATAAGTCCAGCCAGTATCTGAAGAAGCGTAGACTTACCGCTGCCGTTTGAGCCGATAACTGCAAATCTCTCTCCGCTTCCTATAGCAAGGCTGATGTCGTTCAGTGCCTCAAATTTCTGATAGTATGAGTAGCGAATGTCATTAACCTTGATCATGTCCATGATATACCTTTTCCTCCCGGCATGAGCTGAAGTTGCCCGCATTTCGCGGCAGAGAAATGAGAGACTATCTAAAGCGATTTGCTCATCTTTTGATAACAGTTCTTAGCAAAATGAAGCGTTAAACAGCCGCAACTGTCTGAGTCCCGGAGGGACGAGTTTTGCGGCTGTAGCGGAATGAGCTTAGAACTGTCAAAAGAGAACATCTGAGCGGAAGATAGTCTCTCATTTATCATATAATCAGAAACCCAAATCCTGCCATGAATAAACACAGTCCGGTCGCCCAATCCCTGAACGTGAGTTTCCTGTAATGGTAAAATCTCAGCCTGCCTGAAAAGCCCCTTGCGGCCATAGCCTTGAATACTTCGTCACATTCCATCTGCGTCTTTCTGAACACTGAAGCTATCCTGCCGGCAGCCCATGCTCCGGCTTCTTTCGTGCGCGTATCGCCCGCAAGCCTGGCCTTTTTGGCGAGATGCATATCAGAGACAATATGTGCGAATGAAAATATGTACTTGTAAGTCATCGAGATAATCAGAAGGAAAGTATCGGGTACCCTGAAGACTTTCAGTGCCTTGACGATATCGGCAAAAGGGGTGGAATAAAGAACCAGAAACGAGACGGACAGCGAATTAAGCACCCTGAGAGTAAGGAGCGAGACAATACTAATTCCTTCTTCCGTGATCCCGATGACCTGTGGTATATGATATATCCAGAATTCGTGCGGACGCGACAGCACAAGGACAGGCATCGCAATCTTCCCCGGCACAATTATGTTGAGGGCAGAAGGGGCTGAAACCAAAAAGCCGAAGACAAAACCGAGCATGACCACCTTCTTATAAAAAGTGCCTAAACTCAAACGGGAACATACTGCAACTAAAAAGAGGAACATAAAGATGGCGGCCTCAGGCATTATTTCGTGTTTCAGACTTATAACAATGACAAAGTAGAGCCAGAAAACAATCTTTATCCTTGCATCAAGGGCATGCAGAAAACCTTTCCGCAAAGATAATTCCCATTGCGCATGGCCTTCGGTAAAGAGCTCAGCAAAATCCCTGATGCCTTTTTCGAGATACGAAATATTAACACGTCCGCCGCCGCGCCTTTCATGGTCCGCTTGTGCGGACAGGGGAGAAGATTTCAGCAGAAATGACGGTATTTTACTTTCCATGTTTGACCAGAAACTTTGATATTAGATAAAGAATTAAAGCCGCAACAGCAATGCCGAGAATGGCCGACCCGATATATGAGAGCGCTTGCGCACCATAAGACCCGCCCTCTCCAAAATTATAATCAGCTACAGGGGCTTTCCACAGATCGGCAATCTTTTTCATTCCTTCCGGAACGAATCCGAGCATTTTTTCGAGCGTCTCTGTCCCCCATTCTCCCCATGCTTCGCCTGCACCGAATTGCCGGGGGAGATATATCCCCAGAGGCGTCAAAAGGGCCATGATAGCTAATCCTGTCCAGAGCCTTTTATGGAACTTCGTCATATCAGGCCTCCTTTTCGGAATAAAGCAAACCCGATTCATTCTTCATGAAATACTTCAGGATCATCGCGGTGACTGTTCCTTCGATAATCCCGAAGATCGCGAGATGACCTATCGCCATCGCCGGGATTGCAATTGACAATGGATATGGAGCATAAAGAGGCGTACCGTCGGCAGCAGAGGCGATCATAGGTTGAATTCCGAACTCAATGCCGGCCAGGAGTGCTGCTGCTGAAAGACCGATATGTCCGGCAAAAAAGGCGGCCAGATAGAAGCGTGCACCAGCCCTCTCTCTACCTTTGACAATCCTGAATATCCAATATGAGACAAACGGCATCACGATTGCCATATTGAAACAATTGGCTCCGATTGCGGTAATGCCTCCGTCGCCGAAGATAATCGCCTGAATTATAAGGACTACAGAAACAGCCAGTACGGCAGCCCACGGCCCTAAAAGGATCGCGATTATCCCCGCCCCTACTGCGTGTCCGGTGGTACCGCCAGGCACAGGGATGTTGAACATCATGATGAGAAAAGAGAAGGCCGCGGACATGGCAAGATAGGGAATGTGTTTGTGCGAAATCTCTTTCCTGATTTTCTTCAGAGCGACAGCCCAGAAAGCAGCCGATACTCCATACAAAGGGACATAGGTTTGTGGACTCAGGTATCCATCAGGTATATGCATTTCATTCCCCCCTAAAATCTGAATGTGAGTCCTGTAAGGACCGTATTGTCCACTTCGGGTTTCGTCAGTCCGTACTTATATCCGGCATCTATGTCGATATTTTCGGTGATTGAATAGATTATACCGCCCAACAGAAAGGCCGGATCGGTATGAGAATTTTTGTCTGTATTGCGCTGGACGCCTGTATTAGCAACCAACTTAAGCCCTTTTGCAACTTCAACCTCAGCGGCTGCCGAAGCGTGCCACAGTGAGACGTTCTGGTCGAGCTTGTTCTCGTTTTCTATATATCCGAGATTAAGGTGAAATGCCCAGGGCTTCATCTCTTTGGTGGTTATGAAATAAAAGCTATAAGTCATTTTTCCTGCGCCCAGCTGTCTGTTTTCATCCCCGGCAGGAAAAGTGACGACCGGCTTCAATGC
>DATJOY010000235.1:0-11692 GCA_035506695.1 Dissulfurispiraceae bacterium | reverse complement strand
ACGGCGTGTCATTGTCTTAACTTAAGTATAGCGGAGGGAAACGCAGACTGAAAGAACTATGGAAACAACCTCCCAGCTCTTATTACTTTTTGGGGCTTTGTTTTGTTGCCTTCTTCTTTCCCTTTTTATATTCGGGCAGGCTCGACCAGAGACACTCATCCCCCAAATCGTCGAGGCCGGAGTATTTTTTGCAGATAACCGGACGCCTGCTGTAAATCCTGCAGCCTTTCTCGGTCAGATTCGGGCACGGCAAGTCAGGATGTATAAGAAGAAGAAATCCTTCATGTTCATAAATCTCGAACCCCCTGACAGCGTAAAATTCAGCCACATCCTCATTTGCAGTCACATAATTCTCAGGGTCCAGGTACATGCCGACAGACTTGCAGCATCTGCGGCAGGCGATGCACAATTGCTGCTTGATGGGGAGTTTTTTGGTCTTCATTGGTGATTGTGTCTTCATCTGCCCTCTCCGGTTACATTTTCCTGTTTTTCGCAGCTTTTTTCAATCATGCTGTAAATTATATGCTCAATCCGCGTGCCACTCGGGGCGCGACTTTACGGGGCAAATGCTGGTATGGGGATGCAACTGAGCGTTCAGTCCAGGAGCGGCAGCTGTAACCTATTACGGTGCTTTTTCCGGGAATAGATGCGGATGGTATTTTTCAGAAGTTTGGCTTCATACAGGGCCACGTCGGCTGCGTTGTAAAAATCCCTGTGATCCTTAAATTTGCAACCCTGGGTATTAGCTATGCCGACACTGACGGTGGGGGTGTAGTCCATCCCTCTGAAATTATGCCTGACAAACTTTTCTTGCAACCTCACCGCGAAATTATAGGCCCCCTCAATGTCGGACGCCAGAAGGGCATAACCAAATTCATCCCCGCCGAGCCTGCAGGCAACATCTCCTTTTCTGCCGATCTGTCGGAGGATACTTGCTACGGTCTTGATGACCTTGTCTCCCGCAAGATGTCCATAGGTATCGTTTATCGGCTTCAGGTTGTCGATATCAATGAAAAGAAGCGAAAACTGGACCCCGTAACGGGTCGTTCGCAGGAATTCTTCCTCGAGTCTTTTAAAAAAGAAGCGCCGGTTGAATATGCCGGTCAAAGGATCTATCAGGGCTATCTTTTGCAACTGCCGGTTTTTCCTTTTCAGTTCGGCTGTCTTTTTCGCGACTTCTTCCTTAAGCGATTCATTCCAGCGCGACATGCTGCCGTAAAGCTTGGAAAGCATAATGACCTGTCCGACAAATGCAGACAGCAGCACCATGAGATTTTCCATGTTGCGGTCGTATAATCCCTGATGCAATGGATGGCTGAAGTTCATAACTCCTATCACACCATCGCCGGCCTTGATCGGGACCGACAACAGAGAAACTATGCTGACACAAGTATCAAACGTTTTAAATGCCGGGTCTTTTTTTACATCAGGCACAAATACCGGCCTGCCGCTTGAATAAGCCTTGCCTGCAATGCCTTCCCTGATTTCCATCTCGGTGTCGGTATGCACTGTCTTTGCTTTCCTGTACTTGTCCCCCTTGCCGCTTCCGGCTACAAGCACGAGATGTTTTCCCTTTTCATCCTTGAGCATTATCGAACAATTGTCGAAAGCGAGCTCCCTCGAAAAAATCCTGACGATTTCCTTGCAGAGTGCATTGAGGTCACATTCCGTGCCGCAGAGTTCGCTTACCCTTATCATCGCAGAGATAATCCCGATGATTTTTTCGTAGAAATCTTCCACCTTCTCGATAATGCGGATCGACCCTCCGGCAATCAGCTGACATTTCTCGGTCTTCACTATTTCGCTGTTTATTTTTTTTGCGATGGTCAGCGTCTCCCCGGAAAGTCCATCCACAGGTATGGGTTTGGCCTGCGTTTCGCCGAACGCATCGTTTAAAAGCCTTAAGAAGGTTTTATTGCTCATTGCCATATATCTTTCATCGGGCCGAATATCTCCTCGATCCTCAATATCCAGTCACCCAAATTTTGTTCGGTCATGCCGACCATTCTCATGGCCGCCTTGTCCGGGGCGCTTTCATAACCTTTTGCAGAAATCGGGCTGTAATTTCCCCTGACTGCAATGATATCTGCCAGATGGGTGACCGCCGTTATTGACGGGTTAAGAACAGCCTTTGCAGGAGTATGATGATACCGGACAACTTCGCAGACGGATTCGGGGAGTTGCCATCCGTCGGCCAGCCAGGCGCCGACCTCTCCATGAGAAAAGCCGCAGACCTCTTTTTCCACTTCTGTAAAGACAGCCCCTTCTTTGAATTTGGTCATGACCTGCGAATAAATATCCGGGAAATAGGCACTCATGACAAGCAGGCCCAGGTCATGGAGAAGTCCGCACGTGAATACCTCCCCGTGATCACGCCACTTCAGCATATCCGCAACCTCTTTTGCCATCAGGCCCGCAACCACGCTGTGCCTTATGATATTCCGGTAATCACGGGGCACTTCACCGCGTTCCGATTTGAAGAGCGTAAGAAGAGATATGCCGAGGGCCACACTCTTGACATTGTCAAAGCCTATCTTCATTACGGCATCCCTGATGTTGGTTACCGGATCGCCCATCCGGTAAAAGGCTGCATTGGAAAAACCGATAATCTTGGCGGATATGGCCGGGTCTTTTTCGATCGTCTCTACAATACTACCTATAAATGCAGCGTTGCTGTTGACGAGATTTATGATTTTATCGGCGACAGGCGGTAAAGTGGGCAGCTTGGGAATCTTCTGTGTCAGGATTCTCAGAGATTCATTCATGCACGTTTATTCTCCAGTTGCTGCATGGTATCATCAGCTTTATTATACGACAAATAACTGTGAAAGAGGTTCTTTTTTCTACTTCTTTTGTTCAGAATCTCCTGTATTTCCTGCCTGGAAGCCATAGTACTATGGTAGCTGCACCGGCTACGAAGCCGCCGACATGGGCCATCCATGCTATGCCTCCCTGCTGTATCGCAGACTCGCTCAAAAGGCCGTTCAATACCTGGAAAAAGGCCCAGAAACCTATCACCACTGCAGCGGGTATCCTCATGACCCATATAAACCCGAAAAAAATGAGTGTCGAGACCCTGGCAGACGGGAAGAGAACGATATAGGCGCCAAGTATGCCTGCTATTGCGCCGCTTGCCCCCACCATCGGGACAACCGAGTCGGGACCGAAAGCAGCAAAGGCGTAAGTTGCCACAACTCCTGAAAAGAGATAGAAGATAAGAAATCTCACATGCCCGAGCGCATCCTCGATATTGTCGCCGAATATCCAGAGATAAAGCATGTTGCCGGCAAGGTGCAGCACATTGCCGTGCAGGAACATCGCAATTATGACGCTGGTAAATGGTTTTACAGGCTGGTAAGCTTCCGTCGTCACGGCAAACGACATCAGGTTTAAAGGAATGGCCCCGTAAAGTTGGGCAATTGCAGAAATATCGAGCGGCGATAATGTCTCCCAGGCAAAGACAATGCAGTTGGCGGCGATGATCAGCACCGTTATTAAGGGAAATGTTTCAGACTTGTTGTCGTCCTTGAGCGGTATCATTCATTATATTATGCTTTTTCAGGGGAACAACAACAACTCCTGTTTTTGCAGGCAGGCCGGTCGGCGCTTAATTATCGGGTGAGCGCTTATAAAGTGGCGATGAACAGAAAGACCTCGCAGACAGCCCATGCGAGGACACCACAGGCCGGAATGGTAAGGACCCAGGCAAGTACGATGTTGCCTCCGACGGTCCATCGTACCGCAGATATGCGCTTGGACGCCCCAACACCCATGATCGCTGATGATATAATATGGGTTGTAGACAACGGCAAGCCTATGCGTGAGGCGATTTCAATTACAGTAGCTGCAGCAGTTTCGGCTGCAAACCCGTTTATTGGTCTGAGATGTGCCAGCTTTGTGCCGAGCGTCTTGATGATCCTCCAGCCGCCTGCCGCTGTTCCAAAGGCCATGGCCATGGCGCAGCAGACTATGACCCATAAAGGCACATCAAAGGTGGGAAGATGATAAAAGCTGACAAGTGCCATCGTAATAATACCCATGGTCTTCTGCGCATCATTGTTGCCGTGGCTGAAAGCCATATATGCTGCAGATGCAACTTGAAAGCGACTAAACGTATTATTTACAAACGATGGGGAAGTGTTTGCGAAAAAACGCGCCAGACAATACATGATAAAACCTCCCAAGACGAAACCAACAAGTGGTGAGACGACAAGGCCGATAAGGATTTTTGACACACCTTTTCCTATTATCACACCAAAACCGGAACTAGCCACCGCCGCGCCGACAAGGCTTGAAAGAACGGCATGACTCGATGAGGTTGGGAGTCCGAAATACCAGGTAATAAGGTCCCAGATTATAGCAGAAATTAACGCCGACAGGACCGTCAATTGCGTAACACTGCCGGCATCAACAAGCCCGGAACCTACAGTCTTCGCGACTGCGGTCCCCGATAAGGCACCCACCAGATTCAATGCTGTAGCCATTACTATGGCTTTCTTCGGAGAAAGCACCCTCGTCGAAACCGACGTGGCAATGGCATTGGCCGTATCATGAAAGCCGTTAATGAAGTCGAAGATAACAGCGAGGACTATTACACAGACGAGCAGGAAAAAAGAATCATGCATATTTAAGGACTATGGCTTCAAGAATATTGGCGACATCCTCGCAGGCATCAGAAGCGCTCTCGAGGTATTCGTAAACTTCCTTCCATTTGATGATTTCGATAGGATCTTTGACCTCATCGAAGAGCCTGACCAGAGCACCGCGATAGAGTCGGTCGATCCTGTTTTCGAGGCTGTTGATCTCGATGCAATATTCCTGGACAAAGGAATATTTCTTGTCCCTGAGGGCAATTACCGCCTTGCTCATCATCTCTGTCGTGGTAAGTATCTCCTTGGCCATATCGATCGCCTCTTTGGTCGGTACCGACAGCTTGAAGAGCGTAAACCTTTCTACGCATGCCCATATCATATCGATGACATCGTCGATCTTTGTAGCAAGTGCATGAAGGTCTTCCCGGTCAATAGGGGTGATGAAGGTCTTGTTGAGTTTTCTGATGATATCGTGGGTCATCATGTCGCCCTCTTTTTCAGAGTCACGGACTTCCTTGGAAATCATTTCCAGATTATCCATGTCCTGAAGGACAGCGACGAGCAGCGACGCGCCTTTTATAACATTTCGCGCCGCATGGTCGAAGAGCTCGAAAAAATCTATCTGTTTGGGGAAAAGAAATTTCATTACTTACCGCCGAATAGCTTAATAAATGCCCAGGGGGCATGTCAATAACATTTTTACCCGGGTGAATTTCCGTCAGACAATTATTACTCTGACTTTCGTACCTTTGCCAGGAGAACTCTCTATTTCCATGTCCCAGTCATGGGCTTTAACAAGGTGTTTCACGATGGCGAGGCCGAGGCCGGTGCCTCCCATCTCCCTGGACCGGGCCCTGTCTACACGATAAAAACGCTCGCCGAGCCTCGGAAGATGGCTTGGCGGGACACCGACTCCGGTATCCTCGACAAACAGCACCGGATGGGCTCCCGTCATCTCAAACCCGACAGCAACGTCTCCCTTCTCGGTAAATTTGATCCCGTTGTCTACCAGGTTCAGCAAAATCTGGACGAGGCGATCTCGGTCTGCATAGATTACAGAAGGTCCAGGCGGCAGGATCTTTTTAAGGTGCAGTCCTTTTTTATCCGCCTTGTCTTTAAGCATGGCGAACACCGTATCGATCACATCGGCAAGCTTAACCTCGGACTTGTTAACGATGATATCTCCAAGTTCTATCCTCGAAAGGGTGAGCAGATCGTCAACAAGACTGTTAAGCCTTTCGCTGTGGTTTTTTATCATGCCGAGAAACCGGGTCGCGTTTTCCTTGTCGTCCATCGCACCGTCGAGCAGGGTTTCTGCAAAGCCCCTTATTGCGGTGATGGGCGTTTTGATCTCGTGCGAGACATTTGCGACAAAATCCTTCCTCATCTCCTCGAGCAGTTTGAGGCGCGTTATGTCATGCAGCGTTATGACGGTGCCGCTTACCGAATCCCCTGAATAGATAGGCACCGCAGTCGCAAACAGATACAGGTCCCTGTCGGCCCTCGACACCGTAACCTCGTCGGCGGCAATGTCCCACGTGTCCATGGTCCTGTTGAAGAGTCCCAGCACATCAGCGTTTCTCAGGACCTCCAATATCTGCTTCCCTTCTATCTTTTCATTGATCCGGAATATCTTCCTGAAGGCCCTGTTGGCAAGCACAACCTTTCCCTGTACATCAACCATCAGCACGCCGTCGGACATTCCCCTGAGGATCGCTTCCATCCTCTGCCTTTCCTGCTCCGCAAGTTCACGCCTCTCCCGCGTCAGGTCCATGACCGAGACGAGGTCACTGGCTATTCTGTCAAGCACCGGATTTGCAATTTTCTGTGACCGGGCTTCGGGGTTGCCTGAAGATAGTTCCTTCAACAGACCGGCGAATTCACGAACAGCCAAAGAGGTGCGTACGATATAGACGACCAGTACAACCACGACTATGGAAAGAATTCCGATAATAATATTGTCCATCATTTCTCCACGTAATATCCCACCCCTCGCATGGTCTTTATGTAGGCGGGGTTGTTGGGGTCGTTCTCGATCTTGGCCCTGAGCCTCCGGATGTGGACATCAACCGTCCGGGGCTCGACATATACATCGTTCCCCCAAACCATGTCCAGGAGCTGCTCCCTGTTGAATATTCTCTTGGGTCTTTCGGCGAGGAAGAGCAGCAATTTGAATTCTGTTGCACTCAGCTTCACCTGCCTGTCTCCCACAGATACCGTAAAACGTTCCTTGTCGATCGTCATGTCCCTTATCCGAAGAATGCTTTCATGTCCGGCCTCTGCCAACACCTCCTCGACCGGCTGCTCCACTCTCCTGAGTAGCGCCTTTGTCCGTGCAACCAGTTCCCGCGTGCTGAAGGGTTTGGTTATATAATCGTCTGCTCCGACCTCCAGCCCGATAATCTTGTCTATCTCTTCGCCCTTTGCAGTAAGCATTATGATGGGGACCCGCGAGGTTTCCGGATTGTTGCGCACCATCTTGCAAAGTTCGATGCCCTGTACGCCCGGCAGCATGAGGTCCAGAAAGATGAGGTCATATTTCTTTGAATCGATCATTTTCAGACCTTCTTCGCCATCATGGGCAGTCTCTACCGTAAAACCTTCTTTTCTGAGGTTGTAAGCAACAAGTTCGACAATGTCGGCTTCGTCATCAATTACCAGGATATTCTTCATTTCAATAGTACCCTTTCGATCTCCGCTGTGGATACGCCCTTCCTGATTGTTACTTCTCCGATCTTTTTGGGAAGGATAAATGTCATCTCCCCGGCCATCACCTTTTTATCACGTTTCATATGCGAAAGCAAATTGCGGGCATTCACGTCGCCCGGCAGCGAGCATGGAAGACCGTAACCGGCAATTAGATTTTCTATTGTCAAAATCTTCTCAGGGTTAAGCAGGCCCAGTACCTCCGAAAGCCTGGACTCAAGGCACATGCCTATCCCCACGGCCTCGCCATGGATGAACCGGGTATATCTTGTCTCGGTCTCGACGGCATGACCGATGGTGTGGCCGAAATTGAGGACCGCCCTCAGACCGGATTCCCGCTCGTCCCTTGTTACAATCTCTGCCTTTATTTCACACGACCGTCTGATTATTGAGCTCAGAGCACCGGGATCGAGGTCCATAATATCATTCTTCCTTTTGATCAGAAAGTCGAAAAATCGGGCATCGCTGATGATGCCGTATTTGATCACCTCCGCCATTCCGCCAACGAGCTCCCTTCGGGGCAGACTATCCAGGGTTGCGGTATCGATCCAGACAAGCCGCGGCTGATAAAAAGTGCCTATCATATTTTTGCCGAGGTAATGATTGACGCCGGTCTTTCCACCGACAGAACTGTCAACTTGCGCAAGCAGCGTTGTCGGCACCTGGACGAAGTGTATGCCGCGCATATATGTCGAGGCGACGAAGCCGGTAATATCGCCGATGACGCCGCCTCCAAGTGCCACTATGCATGAGTTCCTGTCGAGTCCGCGTTTCAGAAGTTCCGTCAGGATGTAATGGGACCACGAATAATCCTTGTACTCCTCGCCATCCGGGATCAGGACGGGGAAACAGTCAAACCCCTCGTCTTTAATGGAACGCATGACCTGCTCGCCGTAGAGCGAATACACTGTGGGGTTGCTGATTACTCCGACCAACGGACTGAATCCGAATGAGCCTATCCGCGGTCCAAGGCCCGAAAGGATTCCGCGGTCTATTACTATGTCGTAGCTTCTCTTCCCCAGCTCTACCGTTACCTTTTCCATAAACCCCGTTCTTGCTTCAATTCATTCACTTCCTGCCTTTTGAATTCCAGATTATTTCTTCGGCAACCTGAACCGGCGACTTGCCTTCGGTGTCGATTACCCTGTCCGCCTTATCATAAAAAGCCTGTCTCGCAGCAAGCAGTTCGCTGATTTTTGCAAGGGGGTCCTCTACCCTCAGTAGTGGCCTGTCAGTGCTGCCTTTTGTCCTTTCATATATCAGCCCCGCCGATGCCTTAAGACAGAAGATTATTCCGTTTTCCCTCAGTTTGTCCATATTCTCCTGCCTGAGAACGGCTCCGCCGCCCGTCGCTATCACAGACCTCTCGCGTTCCGAAAGCCTGCCTATCACTGCGGATTCCATGTCCCTGAATGCCGGTTCACCGTATCTGCGGAATATCTCCGCAATTTTCATCTTTTGCTCTTTTTCTATCTCTTCATCCACATCAACCAGCGCAAACCCGAGTTTGCGGGCAATTATTCTGCCGACTTCCGTTTTTCCGGTCCCCATAAACCCCGTGAGCACTATGTTCTGCCTGGTCTTCATAATCCTGCCCGTCATTCAGTCTGCGCTGTGGTTTCATTCTGTTCCTGTGCTAAAATAACACATGCGACGCTTTTATTATACAAAAATAGCCGTCATTATTTTCCTCTCGGCATTCATTACTTCCCCTCTTTACGCTCTGCCCGGCGATTCGTACGTGGTAACAAACGTCCTTGACGGAGACACCGTAAGCATTAAAGTCAAGAGCTTCGCAGGCTTTCCCCTCAAGATAGAGAGGGTCAGGCTTATCGGCATCGACGCTCCCGAGCTTGGTCAGGACCCTTGGGGCAGAAAAGCCAAGAGGCACCTCAAGAAATTGATCAGTGAAAGCGGATGGATCGTCAATGTAGAGTTCGACGCAGAGCAAAGGGACAAATACGGCAGACTGCTGGGGTATCTCTGGAACCGGAATAAAGGGACACTCATCAACGAACGGATGATCGAAGAGGGATATGCAGTCCTCTATACCTTCCCGCCGAATGTCAGATATGTCGACCGGTTTATCGAAGCCCAGAAAAGAGCCCGGTCAAAGGACCTCGGAATCTGGGGTAAGAACGGACTTAAACAGAACCCTGCCGAATGGCGCAAAGAGCATCCTTCGTATAACTGAACTACCTCTTGTCTTTTTTGTCGAATATGTCCCTGAAAAGGTCGCTCCTGGCCACCGAAAAGATGATCGCTGCTGCGAGGGCCAGCAGCACAGCGACCTTTGTCAGCTTCAGCGCGAATAACCCCAGCAGGATGGCCAGAACTGTCAGATAGATCACTAAGTGCCGGCCTTTCTTGAAGTAATGAAGCCTTCCCTGATAATAATCGCCATGACTGCAACAAACCCTACAAGAAGAGGAACCGGTCTGATGAACCCGAAATAAGCCAGCAGGACCAGAAATACGAAGATAAGCATTATCTTCAGTATGCTGATGCCCATTATCACCGGCTGGGCCATCTGCATGCCGATGAATTTGCGCACCGCCCATGCCACCGTCCTGAAACTGAACAGGCTTATGCCGCCTCCAAGGACGATATTGAAGGAAAAGGGCCATCCGGCAAAGAAATAAGAGATTGCGGCAAGAACCGGTATGCCTATCAGAGCCTGTCTGGTGATTTTTTGCAGCATTTGAGGCAACAGGGTTTCCATTATCTGTCCTGCTGCCTTTTTGCTACCCTGAAGAGTTCCCTGAACCCGGCTATGATCCCCATGACAAGAAAGACAAATTTAAGAAAGGAGGTGCCGAAAAGCTTGTCGAGCCCGTATCCCATGAAGAACCCAACAACTATCGAGAGAACAAATTGTATCCCGACCGTACTTGCCTCGAAAAGCTGCTTCAGTAAATGTTTTTCATTGTTCTGTTCGGCCAATTAAATGCCTCCGTCTTTCACAGTCTGATGATAATGTTTCTGCCTGCAGAATTGCAATCTTGCGGGGCTGATCACTATACGCCCCTAACCCACTTTATTCATAAATTTTCTCATCGCATAGCCTGAAGTGTTTGAAGCGAAGCGCACTGTCTGGGTTTTCAGGGCTGCCGATCACTAATTTCAGTTGTATCTACACAGAATGATGATTTTACGATTGGCCTGATTTGTCCGCAACAACGGCTAATTCAGTGCGCGAGAGGCGAATACTTCAGGCTGTGCAGCCATCATTTATGCATAAAGTGAGCTAAGCAATCTCTCTGAACGATTCATATGCCGCCCTTATCGTCCTGTCGATATCGCCCTTTGAATGTGCGAGGGAAATGAACCCTGCTTCGAATTGGGAAGGCGCGATATAGATGCCCCTGTCAAGCATGCCCGTAAAGAAGCGTGAAAACTTCCCTGTGTCGGCAAGCTTTGCGGTTTTATAATCAACGACCTCCCTGTCCGTAAAATATGTGCAGAACATTGTCCCGGCCCTGTAGAATTTAGTGGCAGCGCCTGCCTTCTTAGCGGCTCCTTTCAATCCTTCTTCAAGCCGGACCATGGTCGCTCCCAGCTTTTCGTAAACCCCTTTTTCAAGCAACAGCTTCATGGTTTCGATGCCCGCGGTCATTGCAAGCGGATTGCCCGAAAGCGTCCCCGCCTGATAGACCGGCCCTTCAGGAGAAATTGCTGACATGATCTCACGTTTCCCGCCGAAAGCACCGACCGGCAGCCCACCGCCGATAACTTTGCCGAGGCATGTGAGGTCGGGCTTGATGCCGTAATATGCCTGCGCCCCGCCAAGCGACACCCTGAAGCCTGTCATCACCTCATCAAAAATGAGGACTATCCCGTACTTTTTCGTCTCTCTCCTGAGCGCTTCCAGGAATCCCTTGTTAGGCAGTACGCACCCGATATTTCCCACAACCGGCTCAACTATAACGCAAGCGATGGATTTCCATTCCCTGCCTATCAGCGATTTCAGCGCCCCGGCATCATTAAACGGAAGTGTGATCGTATTTTTTGCGTATGACTTAGGCACACCCGGACTGTCCGGAACGCCGAAGGTCATTGCGCCCGATCCCGCCTTGACGAGAAGCCCGTCAGCGTGGCCGTGATAGCAGCCTTCGAACTTGATTATCTTGTCGCGGCCTGTGAATCCCCTCGCCAGTCTTATGGCACTCATAGTAGCTTCCGTGCCCGAATTCACCATCCTTATCTTCTCTATCGACGGATATATCTTTACAATAAGTCGGGCCAGTTCGACCTCAAGGGCTGTAGGCGCGCCGAAACTCGTCCCTTTATCCGCCGCCGCCTTCAATGCCTTGACAACTGCAGGATGTGCATGCCCGGCGATCATCGGCCCCCACGACAGTACATAGTCGATATATTCATTGCCATCAACGTCA
>DATJOY010000234.1:0-16376 GCA_035506695.1 Dissulfurispiraceae bacterium | reverse complement strand
CCGTCGCACCGATATTCTTGACAGTTACCTCGAAATTGAAAACAGGCATATTGGGTTCACACTTTCCCCAGCCTTTGAATGCAAATTTTTCTATAATCAGATCGGGTTTGCCGGCAGTATTGGCCACTTTGACCGGACAGCAGCCGCAATTGTCCGCTTCGTTGCTTTCCTTAATTTTGTTCCCGGCGTCTATAACAGCACACAGGAAGTAATCACCTGCCGGGGTATCGTTAGGTATGGTGGCGGCACCACTCAGTTTGACTTCCTGCTTTTCGTATCCCTTCAGAGACACCTGTTCATGTCCGCCCTTGAGCAGCACCCCGTTCGAAAAGTGGGCCGAATAAACAGCTGACGGCGCGGGGACCGGACAGTAATTCTCCTTCTTCAGGACTATTTCAAGGTCGACATCCTTGACGGCAGCAGATCCCCGATTAAGGGCTACAACCTTGATGGATGGTCCGAGGTCGGTCCCGGGTTTAACCAGTTTTGGACATTTCCTGATTCTTACGGTCAAGTCGGGCAAAGACTGGTCACAGGCTACGGTGAAGGTGGCCTTGTCAGATTGAGCCTCTTCGGGGTATACAACTTTTATGGCACCCCAGCCATCATAAGAGAGTGACTTTTTTTCTCCCACCGCCCAGGCTGCATTCACCTCTTTCGAGCCGGGGGCGCTGAATTCAATAGTTTCAACAGGCTGCAGGACCCCATCGCTTCTGATAAACCTGTATTGGATCTTTCCAGGTTTGCTTGACGTTACAGTACCTTTGAACCTGATATCTGCCGGACATGCACCCGTATAGGATGCTGGCTCCACGTTAAGCGATATCGACACCTGCGCATGGACTGCATTGGCGACAAGCAGGTATAACAAAAAGCCGCCCGCAAGTATCACCGATCTTATTACCACCCCAAAATCCCTCCCAAAATCGCTGCGGAACTACGATGTATTTTACACTATTCCATGATATGGGGGACAGGAGTAAAAAGCCAGGTGCGCATGGCAGGAGGCGGCTGAAGTTAAGTGTAATGTCCGGGTAATCAGGGGTTCGCGCGAGCGACCAGGGCAATTAAACCGATAGACATGATATGCACTTTATAAGAAACGATCCACTATTTCCTATGGCCAATTCATTGCACTTTGGTCACCTCCTGCCGCATATAGCGCAAAAAAATGGCCGGGATATTCCCGGCCATTTTAACATCCATAGGTACAATGTTTTTAGATATCGTAATAGAGGAAAAACTCATATGGATGCGGTCTGAGTCTCAATGCATCAACCTCTTTCGTCCGCTTGTAACTGATCCAGGTCTCGAGGGCATCTTCTGTGAAGACGTTGCCCTTCATCAGATATTCGTGGTCTTCTTCAAGATTGTCGAGTGCTTCTTCAAGACTGCCCGGCATGGTCGGGACTGCAGCAAGCTCCTCGGGGCCAAGCTCGTAGATGTCCTTATCAAGCGGCTCTCCGGGATCGATCTTGTTCTCTATACCATCGAGTCCGGCCATGAGCATGGCTGCAAAAGCAAGATAGCCATTGCAAGAAGGGTCGGGGAACCGCACCTCTACCCTCTTGGCCTTGGGGCTCGGAGAATAGGTCGGGATTCTCATCGAGGCAGAGCGGTTTCTTGCTGAATAAGCAAGATTTACAGGGGCCTCGAAACCAGGGGTAAGCCTCTTGTATGAATTTGTTGTCGGGTTGGTAATTGCCGCAAGGGATTTCGCATGCTTCAGAACACCCCCTATGTAGTAAAGAGCATTCTGACTGAGACCCGCGTAAAGATTGCCTGCAAAGGTCGGCTTGCCGTCCTTCCAAATGGATTGGTGGCAATGCATGCCGGAACCGTTGTCGCCGAAAAGCGGCTTGGGCATAAAAGTGACCGTCTTGTTATGCCGTCTGGCAACATTCTTTATGATGTATTTGAAGAGCATGAGTTTGTCCGCCATTGTCACGAGCGAGTCGAATCTCATGTCGATTTCGGCCTGTCCTGCGGTGGCTACTTCGTGGTGCTCTCTTTCGACGTATATTCCGCACTTCTGCATTTCCACAACCATCTCGGTCCTGATGTTAACAAGGCTGTCAGTCGGAGGAACGGGGAAATATCCTTCCTTATGCCTGGGCTTGTATCCGAGGTTCGGTCCCTCGTCACGGCCGGAATTCCAGATACCTTCCTTTGAATCGAGGAAATAATAACCGCTGTGCGGGGTCTGGTCGAACATCACGTCATCGAAAATGAAGAACTCGGCTTCGGGGCCGAAATATGCGGTATCACCGATGCCGGTCGATTTCAGATATGCCTCTGCCTTCTGGGCGATGAATCTCGGGTCCCTTGTGTACAGCTCTCTGGTAATCGGATCAACTATGTTGCAGATAAGACTGATGGTCGGATAATCCATGAATGGGTCCATGAAGGCTGTGCCGGCATCGGGCATAATCAGCATGTCCGATGTGTGGATCGCCTTCCAGCCCCTGATGGAAGACCCGTCGAATCCGAGGCCTTCCTCGAATATCTCTTCCTTTAGTTCTGCAACGGGCACTGCAAAATGCTGCCAGATTCCCGGGAAATCAAGGAACTTGAAATTAGCCATGACAGCTTTGTTTTCCTGGGCCATCTTGATTACATCTTTTGGTGTCATTACATCTCCTCCTTCTTATTAGTTGTTATTGCTGATAAAAGATTATAGATTGCATCCGTAAAAAGCAGCAATCATAAATCTGCAAACCGGACCAATTATACAGCCATTTCGCCGCGTTCGCCCGTCCTGATCCTGAGAATATCTTCTACGGGATAAACGAAAATCTTGCCGTCACCGATCTTGCCGGTCTTTGCCGCTGTTTCAATTACCGACACAACTTTTTGCGCAAGAGCGTCTGATGTAACAATCTCGATCTTGATCTTGGGGATGAAATCAACTACATATTCAGCCCCTCTGTAAAGCTCGGTATGTCCCTTCTGCCTGCCAAAGCCCTTGACTTCGGTCACGGTCATACCCTGTATCCCTATTTCGTTCAGTGCATCCTTGACTTCGTCAAGCTTGAAGGGTTTGATGATGGCCTCGATCTTTTTCATATATCACCTCCTGTTAATTGATATAAGCAACAAAAAAATTTTTGTAAAATGCAAAGGCACTTTCGCGATAGACGGCGTAGTTCCGAAGCGTCTCTTCCTTAAGCCTGTTCATATCAATAGTTTCTCCCGACATCCAATCATATATTATTTGTTCGTTTACTTCAATATGAAACTGAAACGCGTAGGCATTTGCACCGGACCTGAATGCCTGGTTCGGATAAATCTCGGAAGATGCGAGCCTCAATGCCCCGTTGGGGATGTCGAAGGTTTCGCCGTGCCAATGAAATACCTTGAATTTTTTCGATACATTGTCCGCATCGCTGCATGCTGCCATTTTGCCCATTAAAGAATCGTTCAATCCCTCATCGCAGAGAGTAATATCAAGCCATCCTATCTCTGGTGCAGGCCCCTTATAAACCCTTGCGCCAAGCGCCTTTGCAATGATCTGGGCACCCAGGCAAACACCAAGAATCCTTTTACCACGCGATATATAATTCCTTACCAGCTCTTCCTCATGTCTTATATAAGGAATGTCATCGTTTACGCTCATGGGGCCGCCCAGCAGCACGAGAGTGTCGAAAGAAGTCTCTTCCGGCAGGGATTCCCCCTTGTACAGGTCGACAATAATATACGGTATCGCCTTCCCGCGAAGGTAATCTTCGATGGTACCCGGCCCCTCAGAGCTTATGTTCTTACAGATCAGAACAGACATGGATATATCATAACAGCAACTCCCATACCATTAAAGGGCATACTGAAATGTATGGTTTATTTGAAGTCCTCGGGCATTCACTGCCTCAAAAAAAGGCAGCGAATGCCCGGAAAATAGTCACTCGAGGGCTATGATGAGTATCCGCGCTCTCCGTGCTGCGTAATGTCGAGGCCCTTGTGCTCGTCATCTTCGTCGATCCGGAGACCCGCGACCATGGCGACGGCCTTCAGGAGAATAAACGTCAGAACGAACGAGTAAACAGCGCTTACTGCTACCGCTATCAACTGCGTAACGAATAGGCCCGGATTGCCGAAGAGGAGTCCGTTGCTGCCTGCCGGGTTTATCAGCGTCTGTGCAAACAGGCCGGTTGCGAGAGTTCCAACTATTCCGCCGACGCCGTGGACACCGAACGCATCGAGAGAATCGTCATATCCGAACTTTGTTTTCATGTTCAGAGCAATATAGCATACAGATCCGGCTGCCAGTCCCACAACTAATGCTGAAATGGGGCTGATGAAACCCGACGCCGGGGTCACTGTGGCAAGCCCGGCAATAGAACCGGTTGCTGCACCGAACATAGTCGGCTTTCCCCTGTGCCACCACTCGATAAGGACCCAGATCAAAGTCGCGGCAACCGCTGATGTGTGTGTTGCGACAAAGGCCCATGTGCTCAGCACGCCTGCTGAAAGAGCGCTGCCTGCATTGAAGCCGAACCAGCCGAACCAGAGCAGGCCCGCTCCGAGCACGGTCATCGGCAGATTATGCGGATATATAGCCTCATGCGGGAACCCTTTGCGTTTGCCTATCACAAGTGCGGCCGCCAGGGCGGAGATTCCGGATGAGACGTGGACGACGATACCGCCTGCAAAGTCGAGTGCGCCCATCGTTTTGAGCCAGCCGCCCGTTCCCCACATCCAGTGGGCAATCGGGTCATAGACGATCGTCGACCATAGCACGATGAATACAAGAAATGCAGGAAACTTCATGCGTTCGGCTACAGCTCCGGTGATAAGTGCGGGTGTGATTACCGCGAACATTGCCTGGTATATCATAAAGGCAAGATGGGGGACAGTAGCGGCATAATCCGGATTCGGGTCGGCACCAACACCGCAAAGGCCTGCCCAGTCAAGGCTTCCGATGACACCGTGGATGTCCGGCCCGAAGGCCAGACTGTAACCAAAAAGAATCCATTGCAGACTGATTATTGCGATTGCGATAAAGCTCTGCATTATGGTGCCGAGGACGTTTTTACCCCTTACCATGCCACCGTAAAATAGAGCGAGGCCGGGTGTCATAAGCATTACAAGGGCTGCTGATAAAAGGACAAAGGCCGTATCTCCCGAATCGACCTTTGCCGGGGCATCGGCAAAGGCGGCTACCGGGCATACAGCCAATAAGAGGAACATAACTACCAGAATCTTTGCTTTCATTTAACCCTCCGTTGAATTGATGTATATATTTTTCATAAACAGGCAGTATCGCGAAGCCAGAATTGTACCAGAACCGATATTGTTGTATTTAAAGAAGATTCAGAAAAACAGACACACGTCAAAGCTACATTTTTGTAGCTTTTTTTGGCCCAAATACTGTTCTTTTTGCAAGGCATTCAATAGCTTACCACAGTTACTTACATTTTTGTTGTTGCGACAATTTTGTAGCTTTTTTTCCCCGGAGCAGCCCAACAGCAAGGTCCGGCCGGACATATCGCAACCCATTGGAATAAAATGAAACCAAAGAAACAGTCCTGGCCAAAAGAATCTGCCGGGCCGGATGCGATAAAATTATTGAGCATTTTTTATGCCTTGCGCAACGGGCTGAGCCGGTTGCCCTGCCCAGCCGCTGCATTGGAGGGTTGGAAGTTTTCTTCCACTTTCATATTATCTATTTCCATGCCCCTGCACAAATGCATCTCTCTGCCCCGGCTTGCTTCTTCTCTGGCCGGGGTTTATATTAAATAAATATGAATCTCTACGAAGAAATACGTGCCGAACTCGTCAAGCTGACCCGGAAATCTGAGTAATGTCCCTGAAAACCAAGATAGGCCTCAGTTTCTTTATCAGCTCTTCCATAATTGCGATTCTGTCCCTGTTTGAATTCGTCAATTTCATGGAAATCAAGAAGGAGATTCAGTACCTCAAGGTTGCCGACACGATACGGAATGAATCGCTGCAGGTGCGCAGGCACGAGAAAAACTTCTTTCTTTACCCAGACCAGGAGAAAGAGGAGTTTGCTGCCATTCAGCAATATATAGCCCAGCTTGACGGCGTGCTTAAAGAGAACTCGAAATTCGAAAAAGCGCACGAACTGGCGGATATACAAGCCCTGATTCACGATTACGTGAGCAGACTCGAAAAGATCAAGCAGCTCCTGAGTAATGCGCGTTCAGGGTTCAGGCAGCTCCAGTCATCCAACGGCAGATATTCGGATTTTTTTCCGCTGATAGAAGCCGCATTCAATGAGCAGCCTCTGAAGGCTGCTGATCTTTTAAAAAAAGCGTTTAATGTGCCTGAATCCCATTCCATGATCACGATCCTGAATGATCTCGACTCTGAGATCAGCTTGCTGAGGAAGACCGGAGAAGATCTCCTGGCTTCATCGAGAAACCTCGACAAGGTGGCCCGCAGCGAGGTCGATGACCTGATCCGCATATCGCAGGCCGAGATCATTGTTTTTATGCTCCTGTTCCTGTTAAGCGGAATTACGACCCTCTATCTTATCAATAGAAATGTGGTGAAGAGGCTGAAGCTGATGATTGCCCTTGTCGAAGGGACCGGAAAGGGCCAATTTCCGCAAGTTGATGTCTCCTTGAGTAAATGGGACAACGACGAGGTCGGCATGCTTATCCGGGAATTCAACAACATGGAAAGGGAACTGCTCAAGAGAGAAGCGGAGATCAACAGGAAAAATACCGAACTGCTCCAGAGCAAAAAGCTTGCGGCCATCGGTACACTTGCCGCGGGTGTTGCCCATGAGCTGAACAATCCGCTGAACAATATCTACCTGTCCGTTCAGGTGCTGAAGAGAATGGCAGGCGATAACTGCCCCCATGCCGTAAACGAAATTGTCGAAGACATAACAAGCCAGTCGGCAAGGGTGAAGCACATAGTCGGAGAGCTGCTCGAATTTGCAAGGGGAAAGGAACCGAATCTTGTGCCGGTCGAGCTTCAGGGTCTTATTTCAAAGGCCTTCAAATCTCTGAGCGGTATAATGGATATCAGTGGTCTGAGTTTCTCGGTTGACTCAGATCGCAAGGAAGTAATGATCGAGGCTGATCCGGACCAGATGGAGCAGGTGTTCATCAATCTTTTCCACAATGCCGTCGAGGCAATGGCCGGGAAAGGACATCTTAAGGTTGCAATAGATTCGGAGGGACCCGATGTAAAGATCAGGATTTCCGATACCGGGCCGGGCATACCGCGCGACAAGCTCGAAAGAATTTTCGAGCCTTTCTTCACTACAAAAGACAAGGGCACCGGGCTGGGCCTTGCGATCATTTTCAACATAATTTTGAAACACAACGGCGACATTAACGCGGAAAGCGAAGAAGGAAAAGGGACAACATTTGTTATAACATTGCCGAGAGGAAAAGACAGCCATGGCGTTTAGGATTCTCATAGCAGAAGACGAAGAAATCACACTTAAGCACCTCGTCAATACCCTGCAAAGAGAGGGATACGATGCTTCGGGTGTGCCTAACGGAATGGATGCGCTCCAGAAAATCGAAAAGGAATATTTCGACCTTCTCATTACCGACATAAAGATGCCGGGCATGACCGGCATGGAACTTCTGCCCGTAGTCAAATCCAAATACCCCGAAACGGAAGTCATTGTCATTACCGGCTTCGGTTCCATAGGATCAGCAGTGGAAGCGGTTAAAAAAGGGGCGGTCGATTATATAACCAAGCCCTTTGACCTCGACGAGCTGATCATCAAGGTTAAAAAAATATTCGACCAGAGAGAGCTTAAAAAAGAGAATACCGTGCTGAAGGCCTTCATCGAAATGGACAGGCACATGAAAGTAGTATCGAAAAGCGAGAACATAAACAGGATTCTTGAAAGCATAGAGGGCCTCAGGGATTCCGACTGCAATGTCCTGCTTACCGGGGAAAGCGGTGTCGGGAAAAGCCTCTTCGCAAAGATGATACACTACACAGGACGCAGGCAGCAGAAGCCTTTCCTGTCCCTGAACTGTGCGACGCTGACCGAAAACCTCCTGTCGAGCGAGCTCTTCGGATACGAGAAAGGCGCCTTTACAGGGGCGGTCAAGACCAAGCCCGGACTCGTAGAGATTGCCGACACAGGCACTCTCTTTCTTGATGAAATAACCGAGATGACGACAAGCCTGCAGGCCAAGCTCCTGCGAGTAATCGAGGATGGAGAGTTCTTCAGGGTGGGCGGTACCAAGCCGCTTAAGGTGGACGTGAGGTTCATCGCTGCAACCAACCGGAATATCAAGGAGCACATCACCGAAGGCAGGTTCAGGGAAGATCTCTATTATCGCCTCAATGTGATGGAGATATTCATACCTCCGTTGCGGGACCACCGCGAGGACATAGAACCGCTGAGTCTCTTTTTCCTTGAAAAGCACCTGCCCAAATACAACCGCAAGGTCAAGGGATTTTCACAAGAGGCGATGGAAATACTTAAGAATTACAGCTTTCCCGGCAATGTCAGAGAGCTGGAAAATATCGTAGAGAGGGCGATAATCCTCGAAAAATCGCAGCTCATCACCCCTTCCAGCCTGCCGCAGAGCCTGACAATGTTCCAGATCGAGACCATCGGCGCCGACAATGTCCTCACGATTGAGGAGATGAACAAACGCTATGCTGAAAAAGTAATAGACATCGCCGGCGGCAACAGGTCAAAGGCGGCAGAACTCCTCGGGATATCAAGAACGAGCTTGTGGAGAATACTGAAGGGAGAATAGATTCCGTCGGATTCTATCCGCCGTCCCTCACTGGGAACATCTATTTTTTCCTGCCCAAGCATTCTGCGTAACCACTAAAGCCGGACTTTTGCGTTACGGATGCTGTACCACCTCCATATGTACCATATGCACCCGAAGAATTCCTTTCGTTAAATATTCTGTAATCTGAGTAGCCGTTTTCGAGACATATTTCCTTTACGCGCCTGTGAAAGTATTGAGCCGCTGTAACTTGGCTGGTATAGGCATTTGTCTGCAAGTCGACATAATAAATATTATCCCTGATACGGGCATCTTCATATCCGCCTGAAAAACCCTTCTTTTGATAAGGCGTGGCGCAGCCGAAAATCCACAGAAATAAAACAACTATTGCGGGAAGTTCTGCTGAGTCGAATAACAACTGTCTCATACCTTCCTCCTTCGTAGATATGGGACGTTGTTATAGTTAGAAAGGCTATTCCATTATTCTCCTCTTAACAAAATACTACCCTATTTTGCGATATATCAATACCGGGGTGTTACAGGCATTCGTTGATTTGAAGTAATTATCGAACATTTCGAATTCTTACTTATAGCGCATTGTTTCAGGCCCGTTCAAATTTGAAACAGCACTCGGCCAACCCTAGGAAATATTCCGCTAAGTTTCAGCCACTTACATCCGGGCATCCTTCTTGCCCTATCTGAATTGCCTTTGATTTAGAAGGCACAGATTCAAGGAGGATGGCATTGAGACAGATTTTGTTTGTGACCTATGACGATGAGCGATTTGAGGAAGGACTCTCGTACGCAATAGAACTTTCACGAACTATGAAGGGGAACCTGAACGCGGTGCTGGTGCGTGAACGCACGGGACTGAGCAGGTTTGACGGGTGGATGTCTGCGATAACATTTGCCGAGGCCGGTGAGCACGACACGGCAAGACAGACGATTGCCGAAAGCGATGAAAGGGCCCGAGAATTCGAAAAGAAAACCAGGACGCTCACAGAGAAGTGCCGGGCTGCAGGCGTGAGCGTGAACGTAACAACGATAGAGGCGGACGTCTATCCGGCACTTAAGGACCTGCTCAAACAGGGTTCAAACCTCGATGTGGTGTTGCTTTCCCCCAGCATTACCGACAAGGGACACCTTTCACCGAGGCAGCTGAAAAACATGCTGAATACGGCCTCTACAAGGATAGTAACCATGGGAAGACATCTCTTTTCCGGGGCTTAAATATCTTGACTGAAAATATTTTTCAAGGAGGATTCGGATGTATCTCTATCTGCCGGTAGCATTGACAAGTGTTAATATTTTGGTGCCCATAGGCCTGGGCCTTGCAGTCGGCCTGCTGTCGGGCCTGTTCGGGGTGGGCGGAGGGTTTCTCATGACGCCGCTCCTTATCATGTTCGGGATACCATCTACAGTAGCAGCCGCCACGGACTCCAACCAGATTGTCGCCGCCTCTACGTCCGGCACTTATGCGCATTGGAGGGTCGGCAACGTAGATTTCAAGATGGGTCTTTATCTGCTTGCGGGCGGATTTGTCGGCGGCCTTCTCGGCGTGGAGGCCATCAAGTTGCTGAGGGCAACTGGCAATGCCGGTTTCGTAATCAAGATCACTTATGTCCTGATGCTCGGGATCGTCGGCACCTATATGTTCATCGAGAGCATTCAGAGCATGCGGAAGAAGAAGACGGAAGAAGCGCCCGTGGAAAAGGAAACCCGCATAGGCACCTTTCTCAAGTCACTCCCGCTTCAAACTCACTTTGAGAAATCGGGCGTTACCCATTCCATCCTCGTGCCGCTGTTGCTCGGCTGCTTTGTCGGAATACTCGCAGCCATAATGGGAGTCGGGGGCGGGTTCCTGATGGTCCCGATAATGTTTTACATACTGCGCATGCCCATGCACGTGATAGTTGGGACAAGCCTTTTCCAGATCCTCTTCACCTGCATAGAAGTGACTTTTCTGCAATCTTATACAAACCACACGGTAGACTTCACTCTTGCCGTACTGCTGCTGCTGGGTTCGACGATCGGCGCGCAAGTCGGCGCGATATTCGGACGCAGGATGAAGGGCGAGCAGCTGAAGATACTACTGGCAGCAATAGTGCTCGTCGTGACTGTAAAGATAGTCTTCGAACTCACTTTGAGTCCGTCACTCCTTTTGTCCCAGGCAGGAGGCCACTGATGAAATATGACAGACTTTTTAAAAGACCGGTAATTCTTGTAAAACTGCTGCTTCTCGCACTCCTCTGCCCGTTTGCAGACAACGCATATGCAGAACTGACGGCAAAGGCGAACCACGACCACATAACGATCGATTCCTTCTATCACGGCAGCACGGTCAGCATCAGGGGCATAGCCGATCCCGGCACTGACCTGATCATTAAGCTGAGTTCAGATGATACTCATCACGTTCTTCGCCAAAAGGGCAAGGTCGGCGGATTGCTCTGGATGACGGTTGGAGAACTTGATGTGGACCATGTCCCCAATGTCTACGAAATACACAGCACAAGAAACCTCTCTGATATGCTTGCGCGCGACGAGGCCGACAAGTATGGTCTGGGGTACAAAGCACTCGAAAACCGTGCGGCCATGAACGTATCGGGCGAGGACAGGGCAAAGTGGTTCGGCGAATTTGTAAAGTTTAAGGAATCTTCCAACCTTTATTCGACCTCTGCCGGCAAGATATCCCTGGCGGACCACGAAGGGAAGCAGTCTTATTACATATTGACTCAGTGGCCGTACCAGGCACCTCCGGGCAACTATACCGTGACTGTCTATGCAGTAAGAAACGGCAGGGTCGTGGAGACCGCAACCGACCATGTTGCCGTCGAACAAATAGGGGTTGTAAAGACTCTTGCTACCATGGCGAGAAATAATGCTGCCGTTTACGGCCTTTTGGCCATAATGTCGGCACTTGCGGCCGGGTTGGGTGTCGGCCTGGTCTTCAGAAAGCAGGGAGGCGCACACTAAATGTATGAGAATATCGTAGTAGCGTTCGACGGCTTTGACTTCAGCCGGGCCGCGCTGCAGCAGTCCGCAAAGTGGGTCCGGACGCATGGCGGCAGGATCACACTTCTGCACGCGGTATTTTTCGATGAACAGGAATTCGCCATAGCGCCCGACCAGAGGGAAACGCGTTTCGAGTTCGGCAAGAAGATATGCCTGCAGACAAAGAGTTTTGCATCTGCCGAATTAGGGCTGAACGGCAATCTTGAAGCGCTGATATGCGAAGGCGAACCGCACGAGGTGATAGTCGATGTTGCAGCCGCCAGAAAGGCCGACCTGATTGCCATGGGGACCCACGGCAGCAAAGGTCTGAAAAAACTCATCATGGGAAGCGTGGCGTCAAAGGTAATACGGATCGCTCCCTGCGATGTGCTCGTGGCGAAAAAGCCGTGCGATTGCCCCGGGAATTACCGCTCGATTCTTTGCTCGTACGACGGGACTGAATACAGCAAAAAGGCATTGGCCAAAGCGTGTGAAATCGCCCGCATTGAAGGCGCAGGCGTCACTGCCCTGTATGTGATCCCCAGATATGAGGAGATGGTAGAGTTTTTCCGGTCGGGTGTCATCAGGGAAAATCTGAGGCATGATGCCAACAAGATAGTTCAGGGAGCAGTCGATATCGCAAGGAAATCGGGAGTGGGAATCAATACCGAAATTGCCGAGGGAAATGCACCTGACGGGATAATCGAAACCGCAAAAAAGATCAGGAGCGATCTTGTAGTAATAGGCACCCACGGATGGAGCGGCATTAACAAAGCAATCATCGGCAGCGTAGCGGAAGATGTCATCGTCGGCGCTCCATGCCCGGTCCTTATAGTGAGACAAACAAAAAGTGAGGCGATAAAATGAAAGGGTATAGAAAAGTGCTCGTTGCAGTAAATGGAAACAGAGGGGTCTTCGATTATGGCGTGAAACTCGCCGGGGACGAAAAAACCTGGCTCACCATAGTCAAGGTCATTCCTGCATATGATGGCGATATCAATCTGACGGGCATCAAGAAGATCGAGGATGTTCTTGACAGCGGCGGAAAACAGGCCATCCGCGAGATTGAAGCAGATGCACGCAGGGCTGGTGCTCTCGTAAAGACAAGACTCGAAGAAGGAGAGGTCTCAGGCAAGATAGTAGAGGTTGCCGAAGAAGAGAGGTGCGATCTGATTGTAATGGGCGCGCCCAAGAAGAATTGGTTCAGGAAGCTGTGGGGTGACAGGGCGGTTGAAAAAGTCATCGCATCGGCCTCATGCCCGGTCCTTGTTTTGAGCACTTAAGATGCTGCCTATAATAGTGACCTGCATATCGAACACCCAGAATTGATTGATTGTTGCCGACTGACACGCGATTGTTCCGCTGATTCTGTGCCAACAGAGTAATCGAAATTAATCTCAGACCTCGCTATATTCTTTTGTTTTATCAATAATAGTCTTTGTCCAAGTCCGGGCCTTGCCCTGTTTTTGCCGTCTCAAGGCCTCAATCTTGCAAGGAATTCGCCAGGGAATCATTCGCCGAAGAATTCACCAAACCGTAATATTTCTTTCATCACCGCGTAACCGCATCCTGATAAATTACTCTCATTCAGTTGCCACGTGGCATATCGTGCTTCTCGTTTTTTTTCAGATTCGGAACATTAGGGAGGTGATTCGTTCAGGAATAGGGAGCGTAGGCGGACAAGCAGAAAATCAGGTTGGAGCCCAAACAATCGTTAAGAGGAGGAATATCATGAAACACAGATTTGCATGCAAAACAGTATTGGCAGTGGCTTTTGTATTCGTACTGTTTATAGGAGTTTCAACGGCCTTTGCAGCACCCTGGAAATTCGGCGTGATGGGTGATACCCAATGGACGACGAACGATCCGGCAGGCACTAATCCCTACACTGTACCCGAATCCATCATCAAGCAGGTCAACCAGCAGTTTATCAATGCCGGTGTAAAATTCGTTATCCAGGTAGGCGACCTGACAGATGACGGCAATGATATTTCCGAAGTTACCCGTGCCGCCGCTGCACAACCTTTGATAGATGCCGGGATCGGCTTCTTTCCATTTCGAGGAAATCACGAGACCTACGGCGCCAATAACGGCTATGGTATATCAATTTTTAATCATAACTACCCTCAGACACTGACAGGCATGTTCACCAAGTCCAATGGGCGCAAGTACAGGCTCGGCTCAGATTTCAACAGTCCTACCGGCGTCAGCATGGATCTGGCAGGAATGAGTTATTCTTTCGACTACGGTACGGAGGGCAACGACGCCCGTTTCGTCATAATCGATACATGGGCGACACCGACCAAGGTCGACAATAATCCCGATGGTTATCCCTACGGTTATACAGTGAACGACCAGCAGGCCTGGATCAGCAGCAGGCTGGACAAGAACTCGCGTGGTACAGTGCACGCCTTTGTCCTGGCTCATCAGCCTCTTATAGCCGAGAACCATCAGGATACGATGTTCAGCGGATATACGAATGCGCACCCGGATTGGCAGAACGCCTTCTTCGCCGGCCTCCAGAACAATGATGTCAAATACTATATTAGCGGCCACGACCACATTCATCAGCGATCTATCATAAAAAGTCCGGATAGTCTGTCTCAGGTTGAGGAACTCATTTGCGCTTCTAACAGCAGCAAATTCTACACGCCAAAGCCAATTGATAACGCTAACTGGTTTGGCCAGAAAACTCGTGAAACATCCATATCACAGGAAAGGTACACGGTCGGCTACTACATCTACACCGTTGATGGCCCGTGTGTGACTGTCGATTACTACTCTGACGATCACGGCAACTGGCAGTCCGACGCCAACTATCCCAATGGATCCGGCGATCCACTCCATCCCCTCAATGTCACACCTGCCTTCAACTTCGTCAAGAAAGAAACCTGGGGCTATTGCCAAAACGGCAAGGAATTTCAGGTGCCGCAAACCGCTTCCTACACCTTGGTGGAGGACAACTTCGAAGGAACGACCGCCCGGGTCCTCGGCGGCACAAATAACAGCACAGCGAGAGATGGAAGCCTTGTTACCACTGGAGGTCTTGGTCGTCAGCTGACTAAAGCCGTCACCACCGGATGGTTTGACATGGACAACAGGAGATATCCGGCCGACTTTAAAAGAGACTCCGGGGTTGCTCTCAGAAGCGATATCTTTGTGCTGCGCGGCATGGCCGATCTCGGCACAGATCAGACCGACACTTATGCCCTTTCCCTCAGTTCCCGGCATATTAATCTATCCGCCAGAGAGGCAGGAAAAGGCGGTCTGGGCCTCGTCACCAAGGACAGGAACGGCAAGTGGGTCAACGCCGTTGATATGAATTTCGGCGGGACCAAGAAATTTGTATATCGGGCTTATCAAGCTACCGATACGCTCGGCACTTACGGTGTAGACCCCAAGGCAGGTACAGTATGGGCTGTTATCAACTATAACGGTGATTTTGCTATAGCAGCGTTAAAACATTAGAAAGAAATATGGCTATGGATAAAATTTAGCAGCTTTGCTCACCTGCGAGAAGGGGCCCGGGGGAAATTCCTCAGGCCCCTTCCTTATGATTATTCATTACCACTATGAGCTGCCTTAACGATTTACAGTAGACGGCAACGCTCGGGTCCTGAAAGTAATCAGGAGCCGAATTTGACAATTTTGCCGCAATGAGATATATTAACTACTATGGTAGTTAATATTAAAGAAACTTTGTCCCGGCTGTCGGAACTTGGGCTTGCCGAATACGAGGCCAAGGCTTATGTATCGCTGCTGCGCACCAATCCGGCCACAGCTTATGAGATCGCACAATCTTCAGGGGTCCCTTCATCCAAGGTATACGAGGCGCTTAACAGGCTTATCGAAAAAGGCATTGTTGCCGTCCTCGAAGAGGGAAAGAAAAGACGCTATACTCCTATTGACCCGGCTGAGTTGCTCGGTCGTTACAAGTCATCGATGAACGCCCTCTTCGATTCGCTGTCGGAGGACCTGGCAGAGATTCGCAGAGGTCGCGAGGTTTCATATATCTGGAACATCGCCGGTTATGATTACCTTATCGACAAGGCCAAAAGGATGATTTCGGATGCGAAGAGGACCATCCTGATATCCGTATGGAAGGACGATTTTCCTGTGGTTGAGGAGATTCTGAAAAGTGCCGCCAAAAGGAAAGTGAAAATCGCGGCGGTCCACTTCGGGACCGTCAAATCACCACTCAGGCAGGTATTCAGTCATCCCATAGAGGACACACTTTACCAGGAAAAAGGTGGCCGCGTAATGGCAGTCGTTGTTGATTCCAGAGAAGTCCTTATCGGCACAATATCGGACGGCAACAAGGTCGAAGGAGCATGGAGCACAAATAGCGGCTTTGTTAATGTAACCGAGGATTATATCAAGCACGATATTTATATCATGAAGATCGTGAGGCGCTTCGACGGTCCGCTGGTAAAGAAATTCGGCGAGAAGTACACGAAGTTGCGCGATATTTTCAGGGACGAGGAGGAAAGATGAAAATATATATCGACGGTAAATATTATGAACGCGACGAGGCGAAGATATCGGTATTCGACCACGGGCTGCTATACGGCGACGGCGTCTTTGAAGGGATACGCGTTTACAGCGGCAAGGTATTCAGGCTGCCGGAGCATATCGACCGGCTCTACCAAAGCGCAAAGGCAATCCTTCTGGACATCCCCATTGAACGAGCCGAGATGGAGA
>DATJOY010000233.1:0-6081 GCA_035506695.1 Dissulfurispiraceae bacterium | reverse complement strand
AGGGGGGCGGGCCTGTGGCGACAGCGCTTGTCACGCTTTCGAGGCTTGGGGCGGATTGTGTCTTTTTCGGCATTGTGGGAGACGATCAGGAAGGGGCCAAAATACGAAAGTCTCTGGCAGATGAAGGTATCAACGTGCGGGGGCTACTGACGCGGGAAAAGAGTGCCTCCCAGACAGCGTTTATAGCGATCGAAAAGACATCCGGGAAACGGACGATCTTCTGGAAGAGGCCCTCGGGGAAAGAACTTGCACCGGATGAACTCACTGACGGCTTCCTGCACGGGGCCGGCTTTCTGCTCCTTGACGGTCTCATGAAGAAGGTCTCGCTGCATGCCGCTTTGCTGGCTAAGCAGATGCACGTGCCTGTGATGCTGGACGCGGGAAGATTGCGGGACGGAATGATTGATATTGCTCAGCTGAGCGATTATGTGGTGGCGTCCGAAGAATTCGCACGGGAACTTGGGTTTGACGGGGATGCGGAAAAGTTCCGGGAGGTATTGCGAAAGGACGGCCTCGGACTGACGACCGTCACGCTTGGAGAGCGCGGCAGCATAACCTTCATCGGGAATGAAATAATTACGGTGCCGGCATTCGATGTACAGGCGGTCGATACCACCGGAGCGGGTGATGTCTTTCATGGAGGATATATTTACGGCATAATGAAAGGGTGGGACATTGCGGCAGCCGTCCGCTTTGCTTCCGCGGTAGCGGCCCTGAAGTGTCTCAAGGTGGGTGGCAGGGCCGGAATACCTAATCTGGCGCAGGTTTGCCGGTTCATGGAGGAAAAGGGCAGATGCCACCCTGACTTAAAACCCGGCCCTGTGGTAGATTAGAGAACCCCAAATAAAGGAAGGTCGGTGTCCAGATGAAAGGTAAAATAGTTTCGATCAACATAAGCGAAAAGAAAGGTGAGCGTAAAACCCCGGTGCCGGAGGCAGTGGTCAAGGAAAATTTCGGGATTGAAGGCGACGCACACGCGTCATCCGAATGGAAGCGCCAGGTCAGCCTTCTTGCTATTGAAAGCGTCCGCAAGATGCAGGAAATGGGCCTCGATGTGAAGCCAGGCGACTTTGCCGAAAACATAACAACCGAAGGGCTTGATCTTCTTGCCCTGCCGCTCGGCACACGGCTCAGAATAGGCAAAGATGTGATAGGGGAAGTCAGCCAGATCGGCAAGATCTGTCATACGAGGTGTGCGATTTACGAACAGGCCGGCGATTGCGTGATGCCCAAGGAGGGCATATTTATATGGGTCCTCAAGGGCGGCAGCATAAAAGTTGAAGATGAGATAGATGTTGCCTTCCGGGAAACCGATGATGTTGTGGAGCAAAGATTGTAATGATCACCGCGGCAGTTCTCACCCTGAGCGATAAGGGATCAAAGGGCGAAAGGACGGATGAGAGCGGGCCTGCCATATCCGAGATGCTCAGGGGGGTGGGCGAAGTCAGGTATTATGATATACTCCCGGACGAAAGGGAAATGATAAAGGACCGGCTTCTTTTTTACGCCGGAAAGGTCGATCTGATTCTTACAACAGGCGGTACCGGCCTGGCACCGCGTGATGTGACCCCGGAGGCGACGATGGATGTTATCGACAGGGAAATCCCGGGCATTGCTGAGGCCATGAGGGCTGAAAGTCTGAAGAAGACAAGGAATGCAATGCTTTCGCGGGCTGTGGCAGGAGTACGGGGACAGACCCTCATCATCAATCTGCCCGGCAGTCCGAAGGCGGTCAGGGAAAACCTCACAGTCATCATAGATGCTCTGCCTCATGCAATAGAAAAGATAAAGGGCGATCCAGGAGACTGCGCTCGATGACGAATGAAGTCTCCTATACACTTGCTTTTCTTGCGGGTGTTCTTTCGTTTCTGTCGCCTTGTGTGCTTCCGCTTGTGCCTGCATATGTCTCTTTCATAAGCGGGCTTTCATTCGACGAACTCAGGCACACACGCCGTTATACAAAAGGCCTCGGCAGTACTTTTGCATTTGTCCTCGGATTTTCGACTATCTTCATGGCATTAGGTGCATCCTCTTCTTTGCTGGGCAGCCTGTTCGTGACGTATCAGGACTATATCCGCATCGGCGGAGGGATACTGGTAATCATCTTCGGATTGTTCACGTCCGGGTTAGTGAAACTCGACTTTCTCATGAGGGAAAAAAGATTTCATTTCGAAAAGCACCCTGCCGGGTATGTCGGGGCGTTTTTTATAGGGATGGGTTTTGCGGCCGGGTGGACCCCATGCATAGGTCCGATACTCGGGACGATACTGATATATGCAGGCTCCCAGGCATCGGCGACGTACGGTCTGAAACTCCTGGCTGTATATTCCCTCGGACTTGCCGTCCCGTTCATCCTTGCTACAGTGGCCATAAATATCTTTTTTTCGTACACCCGCAAACTTCAGAAATTCATGAGGGTTGTCTCAATCGTCAGCGGGCTGGTGCTCATTGCATTCGGGATAATTCTTCTTTCAAACAATATCGGCTGGCTCGCGGGTTTCTTCCCCAATCTCGGCATAAAGATTTAAGCAAAGCATCCCCGTTTCAGGATATAATAACAAGTTATGAAAGACCGTTACGAATTCAGCGAAATCGAACTGAAGTGGCAGAATTACTGGCTCAACAATAAGCTCCACAAAAGCGATACCGATCCTTCCCTCAGGAAATTTTACTGTCTCGAAATGTTCCCGTATCCGTCCGGGAAAATCCATATGGGCCATGTCCGTAATTATGCCATCGGCGACGTAATCGCTCGGTACAAGCATATGCGCGGAGTCAACGTTCTTCACCCGATGGGATGGGATTCCTTCGGCCTGCCGGCGGAAAATGCGGCCATCAAGAACAAGGTTCACCCCGCAAAATGGACTCACGAAAATATCGAGTTCATGAAGAAGCAGCTGAACCGCATGGGGTTGAGCTACGACTGGGACAGGGAAGTTACCACCTGCAACCCTGAGTATTATAAATGGAACCAGTGGTTTTTCCTGAAGCTCTACGAAAAGGGGCTTGCGTACAAGAAGGCGTCTTTTGTCAACTGGTGCCCGTCATGCGCAACCGTCCTTGCCAACGAGCAGGTGATAGACGGCAAGTGCTGGCGCTGCGACAGCGAAGTCGCCCGGAAAGAGCTCGAGCAATGGTTTTTCAGGATCACGGCTTACGCCGAAGAGTTGCTGCAGGGCTGCGACGAGCTTAAGGGTTGGCCCGAAAGGGTTGTAACCATGCAGCGCAACTGGATCGGCAGGAGCGAGGGCGCCGAGGTCGATTTCCCTGTGGACGGGCGGACCGAAAAGATAAGGATTTATACAACCAGGCCGGATACCCTCTTCGGCGCGACGTTTGTCTGCCTTGCCCCGAACCATCCGCTGGCCGAGGTGTTTGTGCCGGATAAGGACAAGATTGCGCCGCTCACGGCAACCTACGGCGATTACGAAGAAAAACTCGGACTCTTTACCGGTCATTATGCGATCAATCCGCTAACCAAAGGGAAGATCCCGATCTATCTTGCAAACTTTGTCCTTATGGAATACGGGACCGGCGCCATCATGTCCGTGCCGGCCCACGACCAGCGCGACTTCGAGTTCGCCAATAAATATCAGTTGCCCATCAAGGTTGTAATAACACCCGATCTTCCCGCGGAAGGATGCGCGATGACTGCCGAATCGCTTGCAGAGGCGTTCGAGGACGAAGGCGTTCTTGTCGATTCAGGACCGTTTACAGGGCTTGCAAGCAATGCGGCGAAGAAAAAGATCAACGAATATCTCGAAGCGAACGGTCTCGGCAAAGGCACAATAAATTACAAGATACGGGACTGGGGCATCTCCCGCCAGAGATACTGGGGAACGCCGATTCCAATCATATATTGCGAAAAATGCGGCGCAGTTCCGGTACACGAAAAGGACCTTCCTGTTATTTTGCCGGAAGATATCAAACTCACAGGTACCGGTGGCTCGCCCCTTGCAGAATCAGAATCATTCAGCCGGGTCGCATGTCCTTCGTGCGGCGGCGCTGCAAGACGCGAGACCGACACGATGGATACCTTCGTCGATTCGTCGTGGTATTTCCTCAGGTACTGTTCGACAAAGGTCGAGGACCCGCTTGACAAGTCGAACATCGCCTACTGGATGCCTGTTGACCAGTATATCGGGGGCATTGAGCACGCGGTCCTGCATCTGCTTTATTCGAGGTTCTTCACCAGATGCATGAGAGACCTCGGAGTAGTATCTTTCAGCGAGCCTTTTACCAATCTTCTCACACAGGGCATGGTCTGCAAGGAGACCCTGAAATGTCCCGAACACGGGTGGCTTTTTCCGGAAGATATGAAGGGGAATAAGTGTGTACATTGCGAAAGCGCTGTTGAAGTCGGAAGGGTCGAGAAGATGTCGAAGTCCAAAAAGAACGTCATCGATCCCGATGCGCTCATCAGCCGTTATGGAGCCGATACGATGCGATTATTCTCGCTGTTCGCCGCGCCTCCAGAGCGCGACCTCGAATGGTCCGACAAGGGTGTCGAGGGCGCTTACCGGTTCCTGAACAAGGTCTGGACGCTTGTGTACAAATACAAGGCTGCAGTGCAGCAACCGGACGCGATTGAAAGACAGGGGTCTGCTGCGCTTCTGCGAAAGACCCACCAGACCATCAGGAAAGTCACCGACGACATCGAGAAGGATTATCATTTCAATACCGCCATTGCCGCGCTGATGGAGCTGATCAACGAGATTTCAGCATTCAGCGGGGAGTCCGATGCAGACGGGGCCGCGGTAATCGGGGCGATCAGGAATATGCTTCTCATGCTGGCCCCCTTTGCACCTCACATATGTGAAGAATTGTGGGAGGCTGCGGGCGGCAGACCGAGTATCTTCAATCATCCCTGGCCCGAATGGGATGAAAGACTTGCGAAAGAAGAGGAAGTTGAATTGGTGGTGCAGGTAAACGGCAAGCTGAGGGCCAAGATTACGGCGCCAGCCGGTCTTCCGGACGAAGGAGCGAAGGAGCTTGCCCTTCTCAACCCGAAAATCAGGGAGCTTCTGGAAGGCAGGAAGCTTGTGAAGGTAGTGGTTGTTAAGGGAAGACTGGTCAACATAGTAATCAAATGAGCGGAAGGAGCCTGCCAATGAGAGTTGTAATAGTCGCCTGTATGATCTGTGCGGTACTGGTGTCGGGCTGCGGATATTCACTTCAGGGAAGGACGGACCTTCCCTTTGAAAGCGTCTCTCTCGGCGTGATAGAGAACAAGACCACCGAGCCAAAACTGCAGGACCGGATGAGCAGGCTCCTTGCCGGAACCCTCATGGAATACGGGGTTGATGTAAGTCCGTCCGCAATGTACAGGATTGAAGGCTCGATAGCGACTTTCGCCGTGACGCCGATATCCGAAAAATCACTCAGTGCGATCGAATATCAGATTACGATCATAGGCAAATTCTATCTTGTCGATGTCCAGACGCAGAGAAAGGGACCGCTTCTGGAAGTATCGTCTCCGTTCGTTACATATTTCAGGTCATCGGGTGCGCTCGTCAGCGTTCTGGCGCAAAAGGAAGCGGCGAGCGAAAGCGCGCTGAAGGACCTCAGCCAGGAACTGGTGCGGCGCATGATTTACAAAAAACCTCTTGATACACCCAAGAGCAGCACAGAAAAGAAAGGCGAGCATAGAGTTGAGCCTCAGACAGTTCCAGCAGGAAGGTGAGAAGGGCTTCCCTTCGCCCGTCTACCTTCTTTACTCAACGGAGAGCTTTCTTCTCTATGAGGCGGTCGCGGCGCTGAAGGAGCAGTTTCAGGATGCGGCCTCGTTCAGCTTTGAGACGATAGATATCTCATCAGCAGACGAAAAACTGCCTGCCGAAAAGATAATCGATATTCTCAATACCTTGCCGTTTCTGGCCCAGAGAAAGACGGTCGTTCTGCGAAATATTCAAAAATGGACCAAAAAGGAAGCCCAGAAGTTCAGTGCATACCTGAAGGGTCCGTCGCCGTCATCGCTGCTTGTGATGATCTTCGAAGGTGCATCACCGGACATCTTCGAACCTGCGCTCATGAAGGTTGTAAAGTCGATAGCCCTTACCGTGAGCGAACGCGAAGTGCCGG
>DATJOY010000232.1:0-10750 GCA_035506695.1 Dissulfurispiraceae bacterium | reverse complement strand
AATTCGACCGATTGCCTTTCAACCCCTGCTCTTATAAGCGTCTCACGGCATTCTTCAAGAACTCTCCGTGATTTGGTTTCGTTTGTCTCTATCCACTGTTTCCGTTCTTCGGGGCTGACAAAGAAGTCGCCCGGCGGTATCGCAACCACATTTATCAGGGATATCCTGTAACCCTTGGTTGCGCCCAGCATATGGGCGACATATGCGACCGCGCGCCCGGTGTTTTCCGATTCGTCCGCCGCTATCAGTAAATGCTTGTTTATCGAACATGCCTGCGTTGACGCATCCATATAAATTCCTCCTTTGTCGGTTACCGAAGATTGTTTCTGGCAGCCCGGACATCCTTTAAAAATTCGTCCGTACTTTCATAAAAGACCTCAGCGCCCGAAGAAAAATGCAGCAAGACCTGATTAAGGTCATCCGGGATATAAGGATATATCTTGCGCAGATTGACCACCCGGCTGTTGAAAATAATATTAAGATCATCCGACGTAAGGCTCTCGTATGCCTTCGGGTCCCTTTCCCTAACGTCCCGGCTTATAATGTCACCTCGCCCCACCAGGTATGAGATGATATTCCCTAGGCCGAACAGATCATACCCCGCCATACTTTCCTTGTGCAGGTAATTGAAATCGAAATCTATCCATTTGCAGCAGCCACTATCTATTTCCTTGATGATATGGTCGCGTCGTATGTCCCCATGCTTTTCTCCGTGATCATGGAGGAATTTGATGGCTTCAACAAGCTCAATAAACTCATCCATGACTGCCGGCAGATAATTGTAAAAATAGTCCTGATGATCACTCCCGAGTCCGAGCACCACTTCAGGTAGCGGTTTCCCCCTGATATAATCAATTACGCGGACAAGGTTTCCGGCTGCGTCCCTGACGGAGATGCCGTGCATGAATAAAGGGTTCTCCCTGACCAGATCGAGAATGCGCGCTTCCTTATCCGGACTCCTGTAACATTCAAATGACAAGCCGCCGACTTTTGCCGTAAAGCGCTCATGAAAGGTAAGTTTAATGATCTTCATCGAACCGTCAATGAGATCGATTGCCCTCTTCACCCAGAATTTTTGCTGCTCCTCTATGCCGAACCTGCCTTCGCGTTCATTTTGTCTGATCAGATACGGCCGGTCCCCAAGAATAACTACATCGTCGTAATCCACCCTGAAGTAGTCTGATGTGTCCACGATAAGTCTTATTGTGCGAGGCACCCTTTCTGGGCCGACTTTGTCGGATATCATATCTTTCAGCTCATTTTCGCTGAACGTTGAGGGGTCCATGGCTATAATCTTAACATTTCTTTGATTATCATCATATACCTGCGATCTGGTAAAATAACATTCAAACCGTGTCGGACGGAGGACAAGAAATGATTGAAGGCTTTGAAAATGCTGCATCCTGCTGGAAGATGGTCCTTGCAGATGCGTCCGGAAACCGCAGGCTGCTGCCGGTAATCGAGAAATTCGCAACCGAAAATATCTCGCCGGCGGAAGTTGTGTTCGGCACTTCGGGCTGGCGTGGCGAGATAGGTTCTGATTTTACGTTCAACAACCTTCGCATAGTTACCTCAGCAATAGTAGAAATGTTCAAAAAAAAGGAACCCGCGGTCATGGAGGCAATCGGCGTCAGCGACTTTGCAGAGATACAGAGGCGCGGAATCCTGGTCGGCCACGACAACCGGTTTCTCGGCGAACGCTTTGCCATGGAGGTTATAGGCATCCTGCAGTCCGAAGGCATAAAGACCTGGTATGCGGGCGAATCTCCGACCCCGGAATTTTCTGCGGGCATAGAGATGCTCGGCGCCGCGTGCGCCATTAACCTGACACCGTCCCACAATCCGGCTAACTACGCAGGCTTTAAATTCAATCCTTCGGATGGAGGTCCGGCAGGGGCCGAAATTACGTCCGAGATAGAGAAAATCGCAAACCGCATGATGAGCGAAGAAAAACGTTTTTCCTCTATACTACCTTTAGATGTATCAAACATAGACCTGACATCTCTCTATATCGAATACGTCAATAGCAGGAAAACCATCGATATCGGGAAGATAAGGGATTTCATCGACAGAAATGACTGCCTCATCTGCATCGACAATGTTCACGGCTCGACCAGAAACCGTTTCCAGAGGATAGTCGGTGAAAACGCCAAAACAGTTTATTTCAGGACAGAAGATGATTACCTGTTCGGCGGCGTTGCACCGGAACCCAGTGAAAAAAATATGGAGACTATAGACAATACCCTCAGACTGAGCACCGCTCGCTTTAAACTCGGTGTCATAATGGACCCCGACGGCGACAGGATACGCTTTTCCGACGGGACGGTCCAGTTGCCGATGAACTATTTCGGCGCAATGGCGCTGCACTTTCTTCACACCTATAAAGGGTTTCGGGGCGTCGTCGCCAAATCCGTGGGCACAAGCAATTTTGTCAATGCAATTGCAGACAAGCTCAACGTGCCTGTCAAGGAAACGAAGGTTGGATTTAAGAATTTCAGGCCTTATCTGAGGTGCAACTCAAACGAGAAAGCTATCGTGGCCTTCGAGGAATCGGACGGCATATCAGGATTTAATCACACCCTTGAAAAGGACGCCATTTTCGGACTCCTGCTTGCCGTCGAAATGATGGCGGCAACAGGAAAGAATCTTGGAGAATATCTCAAGGAACTTATGGACACATACGGATATTTCTATCCTGACAGGTCCGGCATTTCTGTAGACAAGTCACTCGTGGGCAAGCCCCTGCTGGACAAGTTGTCGGTTATAGCGGAACGGTATAAAACGGGAAGTCGAGTGGATATCAATGGCAGCAGTCGGACCATCGCAAAAGTCATCACGGTCGATGGAACAAAGGTCGTTTTTGATGACGGCTCGTGGCTGATGATCAGGCCATCCGGCACAGAACCCAAGGTCCGCTTTTATATAGAAGCGCGGACCGAGGCTGAAAAGAAGGCCGTCTTCGAGACCGCTGAGCGTATAACAAAAGAAGCATTGAGCTGATCATCATGTCAAAGGGAAAATACCTGGGGCATATCAGAATCCCTCTCCAGCGGGTCCACATCGAACTTACCAATGTATGCGACTTCAACTGCCTTTTCTGTCCCAAGGCCGAGATGAAGCGACCATACGGTTACATGGAGACTGCACTCGCCAAAAGGCTAATCTCGGAAATAGGCGATAAGGGCATTGCGGAAAAAGTGACCTTCCATGTCATGGGAGAGCCTACGCTGCATCGTGATTTTTTTGAAATTCTCGATCATGCATGCAAGGAAGGAGTCAATGTCGGCCTTACTACCAACGGCAGCCGGCTCTCAGGCGAAGTCGGACAGAAACTTCTCGACTACGATCTGCATCAGATAGATATCTCCCTTCAAACACCCGACGAAAGGTCTTTCACCCTAAGGAAGGCAGGCGCACTCCAGTTCGACAAATATCTGAAGGGCATCTTCGATTTCTTCGGTTCATATCACTCGCTGCACGAGAAAACTATTTTCAAATTCCGTTTTTTGAACACCAGGTTTAGCAACAAACCGATGGAGGAGAGGCTCGGACCTATCAGGGTTATCTCCTCGACAGACGAACTGAGAGAAACTTTCAGATACTGGGCAGGCAGGATCTACGACATGCTAAGGATCGACAACGAAAAAAGAGAATCGGCACTAAAGCGTATAGACAAGCTCGTTTCATACAAATGGAACGTTGTTGAAGTCTGGCCCAATGTATTTTTTGAAACCTATGTACTTTCCGATTGGGGCCACGCATTCGGAGAGAATGGAGTCCGTGAGGCCTGGGCCGGATGCTGCTTCGGCATGCAGGACCATTTCGCGGTGCTTTATAATGGTGATGTTGTACTCTGCTGCATAGATTACGACGGCAACACAAAAGTCGGAAATGTCCGTGAATCCAGCCTTGAGGAGATATTATCTTCAACACAGGTGGGAGAAATCGTCAGTGGATTCAGAAAAATGAAACTCGTGCATCCATATTGCAGGAAATGCCTCGGCAGCAAATCACTCTTATCCTGGATTTTCAAACCTGTAGTTTCGGCGGCAGGGATCAAGGTGTTGAAGCCTTTCTTTTACAGGCATACCAAACTGTATTCCTGATTACTGCAAAGAGGTTGTAACCGAGTATTCGTATGGAAACGTAGTGCCTGTTTCCCTCGGCGACTATATTTCCCTGCGTCCTTCAAGAGCCTTGCTCAGAGTAACTTCGTCCGCAAACTCGATATCGCTGCCTATCGGAAGGCCATAAGCGATACGTGATATTTTGATGCCGAAAGGCTTGAGCACCTCGGTCAGGTAGCGTGCCGTCACTTCGCCTTTCGTATTGGGATTAGTAGCGAGGATCACTTCCTGTATGCCTCCGGGCTTGATCCTTTCGACCAGTTCATTGATCTTCAGCCTGTCGGGCGTGATTCCGTCTATGGGAGAAAGCGCTCCGAGCAAAACATGATACATGCCATTATAACTTCTCGTCCTTTCTACTGCGAGTATATTGCTCGGTTCCTCGACAACACACACGCGGCTTTTGTCTCGCTGCGGAGAATTGCAGATTTCACAAGGGTCAGTATCGGTTATATTGAAACAGACCGAACAGAAAAGGGCCTTTTCCTTGACTTCCATAATTGCCTCCGCCATCCCCCTCGCCTCTTCGGAAGGCATGTTCAGGATAAAGAAAGCGAGCCTTTGCGCGGTTTTTCTGCCTATGCCCGGCAATTTCATGAGCTGGTTGACAAGATTGTCGATTATGCCCTGGGTCATGCCTGTATTTTCTTACCTGCCCAGGATATTGCCCAGGCCTCCCATGCCGGGGATATTAAGCCCCATCGTAAGTTTGGACATTTCTTCATTCACCATTTGCTGCGCCCTGCGAAGCGCTTCGTTGGACGCCGCTAAAATCAGGTCCTGAAGCATCTCGACATCATCGGGGTTGACCACATCTTTTTCTATTTTGATGGAGACGATTTCCCCTCCGCCGTTTGCCACGACGGTAACCATTCCGCCCCCCGCAGAGGCCTCTACTGTTTTCAGTTTTGCTTCTTCCTGTGTCTTTTGCATTTCAGCCTGGAGCTTCTGCGCCTGGCGCATCATATCACCGAGCATCTTCTTGGACATGTGATCCTCCTTTCTCTATTGTTTTTCATTATCGTTAATCGGATAGATATCGACAATCCTGGCGTCGAACAGTTCAAGCGCTTCCTTGACAATCGGATTGTCAAGGGCCTTTCCCTTCAGATCAGCCTTGCTCGGTGTTTTCATTTCCTTTGTCTCGATTTTCACAGGTATGGACTTTCCGGCAACTTCCCTGACTGCTTCCTGAATGAGTTTGACATTTTCTTTTACCGACTCGGCCAATACTGACACGCCGCCGTTAAAAACGATAGTTATCCCGTCTTTAGATACTGATGCATTCCCTTCCTGAAGTTTGCTTGCCAAAGGCGCATTCAAATGTTCTATCTTTCCAATGACCGATTTCCAAAGCTCGGTTACCGGGACATCAGTGAGCGGACCTCCAGGCCCCGGCGGAGAAGGGTGATTCATTTTTCCGTCAGCCTCCGGTTCCCTGTTTTTTTGCGCTTTTGCCCGCTGCTCTTTCGCCGCAGGCTCTCTCGCAAGCCCCGACGGTGGCGATATCTGCTTAATATTGCTCTCTCCAGGGTTGCATTTGCCGAACATCCTGATCGCTTCGTCGATATTGACGAAATGGCTCATCATACTCAATCTCAGAAGATTCATTTCGAGAGCTATCCTGGGAAAGAGCGCCGACCTTATGGCGGGTTCAGCCTTTATAAGCTCTGCAAGAAGAAGCGCCAGATGTTCCTCGCTCGTCCTTCCCGCTAATAACTTTATAACCTTTGATTCTTCTTCGCTCAGGTCCATTATGCCGTTGGTATTGTCCACAATCCTGGCGATCAAAAGGTCTCTCATGAACTGAAGGAAATCTTTTGTGAAAGTCTTCAGATCAGTCCCCGATTCGGTAAGTTCAGCGATGATATCTACAATGCCCTTCCTGTTGCCTTCAATCACTGCAGAGGTGAGGTTGGATAGTGTTTCCATGTCCGTGAAACCGAGCAAGTCTTTGACATCCCCGGCCGTTATGTCTTCAGAAAAAGAAGCAATCTGGTCAAGTATGGTAAGTGAATCCCTCATGCTGCCGTCTGCAGCCCGGGCAACCATTTCGAGTGCGGAATCATCAATCTTAAAATTTTCCTCTATTGAGATATGTTTGAGCCTCTCCTTGATCTTGTGCGTCGATATTCGCCTGAACGGCAAATGCTGGCAACGCGAAAGCACCGTGGCAGGGATCTTCTTGGGATCCGTTGTAGCGAGGACAAATATGACCTGGGCAGGTGGCTCTTCAAGGGTCTTCAGAAGCGCATTAAAAGCAGCTGTCGAGAGCATATGAGCTTCGTCGATGATATAGATCTTGTGACCGCCCCCGTATGATGCGTAGCGCACTCTTTCCCTGAGGTCCCTGATATTGTCAACACCCGTGTTGGAGGCGCCGTCAATTTCCGTAACATCCATGGAAGAGCCGTCGGTGATAGCAGTGCATGAGGCGCATTTGCCGCATGGCTGGGTCGTCGGCCCGTGTTCGCAATTCAATGCCTTTGCAAGTATGCGTGCCGTGGAGGTCTTGCCCACTCCCCTGGGCCCGGAAAAGATATAGGCATGAGCGACCTTATTATTGATAATGGCGTTTTTCAGAATGCCGGCGATAGGTCCCTGACCGGTCAGTTCATCAAATGTGGCAGGTCTCCATTTTCTCGCCAGTACCAGATAAGACATAAATCACCCTTATTAGACGTTAATAGCAAGGTTTTCCGCACCCGGGGACCGGCTCTCCCAAAATCATACGGCATTGCCAACATATGGAGCCGGCTTGCTGCGGCACCCAGACAAAACGCTTACCGCTGCTTCCTTCCGGACCTGACGGGATTCACATCCGCCTGCTGCGCAGGGCCGGCCCCCGGTTACGTAAAACCTTTATCCTGGCGGAGAGGGAGGGAGTCGAACCCTCGGTGAGGTGTTAGCCCCACACACGATTTCCAGTCGTGCACCTTCGGCCTCTCGGTCACCTCTCCATCTAAAATACGGCTTTTTAGGTTAATGCATACAGCCGACCAAAATCAACTTGACATCCGTTTGCAGGTTGATTAGCAAATCGCAAATAACAGGCTGAATCTTCGAACCAGTGATTTAAATCGGACCGATGATCTACAATGAATGCAATTCTATACTTTGCATCAGAAATGATCTTGCACCCGCATTAATCGAAATGCAATTATAAATTCTTTTTATTTAACAAATAGCTTTGATTTCGTATAAAATTCCAGCCTGCGAATAAACAAGCTCACTTTACGAAAAGAATTTTGAGGAGGTTGAAATGGCTGTGGGATTATCGGAACAATTAGAAACACTGCTTCGACAGGCCCAGGGGTCGATTGCCGGTCTTGAAGCAACAGCCCTGGTATCAATGGATGGCCTGATTATCGTCAGCGCCCTTCCGCCCGACATTGAGGAAGACCGCATTGCCGCGATGACTGCAGCTATGCTCGGCCTGGGTGAAAGGACAGCTCACGATCTGGGGCGCGGCATGCTTGACCAGATTTATATTAAAGGACCCAACGGTTATGTCCTGATAATGGCCGCGGGTGATAACGCGGTGCTTACGGCTATTGCCGGCCCTGAAGCCAAGCTTGGGCTCCTACTCCTCTATCTCAGGAAGACAGTTGAGCAGATCGAAGATTTACTCCTGAGATAAGCACGACTGTTTCAGTAAATCTCGGAGCGTCATTGCCCGGCATCCCTTTTCCTTTCGTGACAATATGACATTTTCTATAGGGCATTTTAAAACTTCGACATTAAGAATCCGAAAAACGGGCCGATAACTATGCATTGACAGTTCTTTGCTCTAACATAAGGGGGGGGATCATATGCCGGAAGATGCAGACCTTTATAAAAACAATATACGGGCTTTGCTGCGAATAATGGCAAGTCTCGCGCACGCTTCAGACACGCTCATAGGAAAGGCCTCAAACGCCCTCATGTACCAGACCGGCAAGGACCTCGGCAGGATCGAAGGCAAAAAATTAGACAAGACCGATGATATAAATACGGCCCTCGACATGCTCATGCGCGCCGAAGAAGGTGTATGGCACATAGAACCCTGGAAGAATACGGAGCTGGATGACTTCATCTATGAAGAAGACGGCATAAGAAAGGCCCGTCTTATTTTCAGGGAATGCCCGATTCGCCAGGTTTGCATGACGCACGGAGTCGAACAGGACAAGGTGATCTGCAGGATAACCCATGGCCTTTTCGCCGGAATGATGAGCGAAGTGCTCGGAAAGAAAGTGGACGTCCATGTCGAACATGCCGGTCCCAATGCCTGCAAGAAGGTTATGGAGATGAGATGAGCACGCCTGTTAAGCTCTCAACCATTCCGCTTGATTCATGCTGCGGATGTCACATGTCCCTGGTGAACCTTGGTACCGACCTTCTCGACATTCTGGCCCAAAACGTGCTGGTTTTTTCCCCTGTTCTGATGGACCAAAAAACTATTCAACCGTGTACTGTTGCCCTTGTCGAGGGAGGGGTACGTAATCATGAAAATGCTGCGAAACTTAAAGAGCTCCGCGAGAAGGCCGATATTCTCATCGCATTGGGCACCTGCGCCTCTTTCGGCGGTGTCTCCGGAATGGGCTCGTCGTTTACCACTGCGGATATCCTCGCCAATGCCTATGGAACCGATTTCGTCCCGGAAGACCTGCCCGCCCTGGAACCGCGGGTTACGCCTGTCGATGCACACGTTACAGTTGATTATTACATTCCAGGCTGTCCTCCCCCGGTTGGACTGCTGAAAGATACACTTGTAAGCCTGCTTTCAGGACAGAAACCGAAGCGTGTTGATCTGCCGGTCTGTGCCGAATGCAAGCGGACCGTCAAGAAACATCTGCAGTCCGAAATGAAACGCCTGGCAGATACTCTCCCTGATCCGGAAGAATGCCTGCTGTCTCAGGGCCTTGTCTGCCTGGGCTCCGTGAGCCGATGTGGTTGCGGCGCAGTCTGCACCCATGCGGGTGTTCCATGCAGGGGATGCAGGGGACCTATCGACAGGGTATTCATCGAACCGACTCACGGCATTCTCTATGATCTGACACGCAGGATAAGCCATTTCACCGGGAAAAAGGTCTCTGATGTTGAAGCCGATTTGAAAGATGTTCTACACACTTTCTACCAGTACACGTTATCGGTCACCGAGATGCGGCGCAAAGATGCCGAGCATGTCCACCGGCTGATTAACCGGATTAAGATTTAGGGAGGGGTAATGTCCAAAACAATTACAATAAATCCGGTTACTCGCATCGAAGGTCATGGAAAGATTTCCCTCATCCGCGACGAGGCCGGAAAGCTGTCCGATGTCAGGTTTTGCGTTCAGGAATTCAGGGGATTCGAGAAGTTCTGTCAGGGCTCTCTCGCGGAATCACTGCCTGCCATCACTTCGCGCATCTGTGGCGTGTGCCCGATACCGCATCAATTGGCATCAATAAAAGCCATTGAAGATTGCTTCGCCACCCGGGTCAGCCCGACTGCCGTCAAGCTCCGCGAACTGCTGACAATGGGACAATTCATAGAAAGCCATATGCTCTCCATAGCTGTGCTCAGCCTGCCCGACCTGGTCTCAAGAGACAGTAAGCCCGAGCACCGCAATATCGTGGGTATGTATCAGGTGAACAAGGACGCAGTAAAAATGGCACTCCAGATACGTTCCTTCGGCACGGCCATTTGCAAAACGATCGGCCGCAGTTCGGTACATCCGATAGGTGCAAGAATAGGAGGCATGGTCCTTCCGCTTTCATCTGCCGAGGCAAGGGAACTTTCGGGGATGATCGCCCCCCTGCGTCCTGCCATACTCTGGTTCAGTCAGCTGATGAGGGTCCTCTCAGAGAAGAATGCGGATTATATCGACACCCTGGGGGACATTTCGACATCATACATGGGTCTTTCAAAGAACGGGACGTTGTCGTTTTATGACGGCGGTATAAAGGTAATCGGAAATGATGGGGGGCTGTCGGCAGAATTCAAACCCGAGGCGTATTTCGATTTCGTTGAAGAGAAGATCGAAAACTGGAGTTATATGAAATTCCCTGTACTTAAATCAGGGGAACGTTTTCGCGTCGGCCCTCTTGCAAGGGTTAATATAGCCGATGTAATACCCACGCCCCTTGCAGCAAAAGAACTTGAATGGTTTCGGGGGCTCTGGCAAAGGCCGGCCCACAAGACCCTGTGTTATCACTTCGCCCGCTTCATAGAACTTGTTTACGCCTTTGAGCGTGCTGAACAATTGCTCAGCGACCCTGACATCATAAAGCCTGATATCTTTGTCAAACCTGTTATTAAGTCCGGGACCGGCGTAGGAGTTGTGGAAGCACCTCGTGGCACACTTGTTCATCGTTATGAATTGGACGACGAAGGCAAGGCGGGCAGGATCGATATCCTGGTTGCTACGCAACATAACAATTTCGGCTATAACGACGCTCTAAAGGCAACTGCGATGAGGCTGATCGGAGATGGAGAGCCGGATGAGGGCACGTTGAACAAGCTTGAAATGGTAGTCCGTGCCTATGATCCCTGTCTATCCTGCGCAACCCACGCCATCGGACCGGACCGCATGCCATTCGAACTGACTGACAGTAAGGGCACCCTTCTGAAGGAGTGGCGCATATGAAGAGCGACAAGAAGAT
>DATJOY010000231.1:0-4597 GCA_035506695.1 Dissulfurispiraceae bacterium | reverse complement strand
TCTGGTTCTCTTCCTTTTTGTTATTACGATGCTGAACCTCAGGTGGGAGTCCGCCTATGAGCCGTTCATCGAGGAGTGGCCAATCAGCCTTGCTGTGGGGCTCTCGCTGCTTCTGCTCGTTTTCTTTACAACCATGAATTTTGTCAAGGGTCCTGTCGGGCAATACACTATAGAAGCGATCAGGAGCGAGACAAATACCAAGATATTGGGAAGGATTTTATACACTGAATATCTCTTTCCCTTTGAGATAGCCTCGCTGATCTTGCTCATAGCAATAGTGGGAGCCATGGTGCTCGCCAAGAAAAAATAGGCATGGAAATATTAGGAGCGTTTTAATGGTACCTCTTGAATGGTATATAGGATTGAGCGCAGTGATCTTCGTAATGGGTGCGATCGGGTTTATGATCAGGAGGAACCTCATCATAATGCTTGTCTGCGTCGAGTTGATGCTTAATGCAACCAACATCAGCCTTATCGCCTTCAGCCACTATTTGCAGGACCTGAGAGGACAGATTTTCGCCATATTCATAATAACTGTGGCCGCAGCAGAGGCTGCAATCGGACTGGCAATACTGGTTGTACTGGTGAGAAACAAAGGCGCTGTGCATACGACTGAAATCACCGAGATGAAAGGATAAGGCAAGGCTAATGGATAAATACGTACTAATTCCGCTTCTTCCGCTGGCAGCCTTTACAGTCAATATATTATTCGGCAGGCATGTAATCAAAGACCGCGCCCACTGGATCGCCATACTCGCCGTCCTCGGATCGTTCCTGATTTCGGTATGCACATTCTTTGAAGTCGTTAACGGCCATACCAGGAATTACGATGTTTACACATGGGTCCTTTCCGGCTCTTTCAAGGTAAGCGTCGGTTTCCTGATAGATCAGCTCACCGCAATCATGCTTATAGTTGTCACAACGGTAAGCCTTCTGGTACATATCTATTCTGTCGGATACATGCATGGAGACCCCGGTTACTATCGCTTCTTTTCATATCTGAACCTCTTCACCTTTTCGATGCTGATGCTGGTCATGGGAAACAACCTGCTCCAGCTTTATTTCGGGTGGGAAGCAGTCGGCCTCTGCTCCTATTTCCTGATTGGATTCTGGTATCAGAAGAAAAGCGCGGCGGATGCAGGAAAGAAGGCTTTCATTGTAAACAGATTCGGTGATTTCGGGTTCGGCCTCGGCGTCTTCATGATTTTTCTTTTCCTTGGATCGATCCAATATTCGGATATATTCGCCAAGGTTGCCACCCTGCAAGGCCAGACCATTAATATGCTCGGTTATGAGGCGGACCTTGTAACTGTAATTGCTTTGCTTCTGTTCTGCGGAGCGGTCGGCAAGTCTGCGCAATTGCCGCTTCATGTCTGGCTCCCGGATGCCATGGAAGGCCCTACACCGGTCAGCGCCCTGATTCATGCCGCTACCATGGTCACCGCAGGCGTATTCATGGTGGCCCGTTTCAGCCCGCTTTTCAACCTGTCGCCAACGGCAATGGCTGTGGTCGCTATAACAGGTGCAGTAACAAGTCTCTTTGCAGCTACAATCGCGCTCGTGCAGAACGACATTAAGCGGATCATCGCCTATTCCACCTGCAGCCAGCTCGGGTACATGTTTCTCGCCTGCGGCGTCGGCGCATACGGCGCGGGCATATTCCATCTTTATACGCACGCATTTTTCAAGGCTTTGCTCTTCCTGGGTGCAGGAAGCGTCATGCATGCCATGTCCGGAGAACTGGATATCCAGAAGATGGGTGGACTGAGGAAGCATATGCCTGTCACCTTCTGGACCTTCCTGATCGCATCTTTCAGCATAGCCGGCATACCCGGCCTCGCGGGCTTTTTCAGCAAGGATGAGATTCTCTGGATGGCTTATAACGGAGGTCCCATCGGAAAGATCGTCTGGATAATCGGTACAGTTGTGGCAGGCCTGACGGCCTTTTACAGCTTCCGGATCATCTGGGTGGCCTTTTTCGGAGAATTCAGGGGCACTCACGAGCAGAAGCATCACCTCCATGAGTCTCCGGGCGCCATGACAATTCCCCTGGTCATACTCGCTACAGGTGCAGTAGCAGCAGGCTGGATCGGCATCTCGCCTCTTCTTGGCGGGTCAAACTGGGTTGCTCACTTCTTTGAACCGGTGCTGGGACATCCGCACGTGCACGGAACGGAATCAGAGGAAGTGATGATTATGGCAATTTCGGTTGCTGTTGCGCTGACCGGAATCCTTGTTTCTATGCTCTTTTATTTGTGGCGTCCTGAACTGCCTAAAACGCTTGGGGCAAAATTGAAGTTTGTTTATCAGGTGCTATGGAATAAATATTACGTCGATGAGCTTTATGATTTCATAATCGTCCGCCCGGTCAAATGGACGGCGACAAATATTCTCGTAGCTGTAACAGACGGAAAGATCATTGAGGGTATCGTCAACGGAGTCCCGCGGTGGATTGCAGCCTTCGGTCAAAGTATCAGAAAAATACAGACCGGAAACCTGCAGCATTATGCTATCGGTATGTGTCTCGGGTTTCTCTTTTGTCTGACCCTGATACTCATACTTGTCGGCAAGTCGTGAAAGGCAGCCTGAAATTGAACGATTACAGGAGGAACAGATAGATATGGGGCATGAGACCCACAGCCCGGCAGAAGAATCGCCGAAATCAAATTATCCGCTGACAAGAACGGCGGCCATGGTTCCGATGCTGGCGCTGCTGATCTTTGCCGGGTCCGAATTGGCGCAGATTCTAAACTATCCCGTGCTTTCAACGCTGATCTTTCTTCCCATAATCGGGGCCATGATGATCATTCTTTCGCCCCGCAGCAATGAAGCACTCATCAGGTGGACCGCCCTTATCGTCAGCAGCATTACCTTCTTGCTGAGCCTGCCTCTGTACACCAACTTCGACAAAACCACGGCCAAAATGCAGTTCGTGGAAAGATATTCATGGATCCCTGCATGGTCTACCGAGTATTTTGTCGGGATCGACGGCATCAGCGTGCTGTTTATTCTGCTATCAGCCCTGCTTACCATCCTTTGCGTTACAGTTTCATGGACAAGCATCAAGGACAGGACAAAAGAATTTTACGCGGCATTGCTGATAATTGAAGGTTCGATGATCGGAGTCTTCTGCAGTCTCGACCTGTTTCTTTTTTACATTTTCTGGGAAGCAATGCTTATACCGATGTATCTCATCGTAGGTGTCTGGGGTGGACCCAACAGGATTTATGCGGCAATCAAGTTCTTCCTGTTCACGCTCGTGGGCAGCGTATTGATGCTCGTTGGAATCATTGTGCTCTATTTTGCAACTGACAGATCTTTCGACATGCTCCGCATGATGACAACCAACTATCCTTTTAATCTTCAGATGATCCTGTTCTGGGCTTTCTTCGCGGCGTTCGCAGTAAAGGTACCTATGTTCCCGGTACACACGTGGCTCCCCGACGCGCACACTGAAGCCCCGACTGCCGGCAGCGTGATCCTGGCCGGAATCCTCATCAAAATGGGGGCTTACGGTTTTCTGAGATTTAATATTCCGATGTTCCCCGAGGCATCAAAGGCACTTGCCCCTGCCATGATGGTTCTCTCGGTAGTTGCGATAATTTACGGTGCCGTAATCTGCCTTGGGCAAACAGACCTTAAGCGTTTGATTGCTTATAGCTCGGTGAGTCACATGGGGTTTGTAACACTCGGAATTTTTGCCCTCAACACGCAGGGGATACAGGGCGGCATACTCCAGATGGTCAACCACGGTATCGTCACCGGCGCCCTCTTCCTTCTGATAGGTATTGTTTATGAACGAACTCATACGCGACGGATAGCAGATTACGGAGGCGCAGCTTCAGTGCTGCCGGTTTATTCCGCCCTGTTCATGGTATTTACGCTTGCTGCGGTCGGACTGCCCGGAACGAACGGATTTATCGGGGAGTTTCTTATTCTTCTCGGCGGCTTTACAGCCTCAAAAGTGCTCGGCGTCTTTGCGGCCACAGGCGTCATAATCGGTGCCGCTTATATGCTTTGGTTGTATCAGAACATCTTTTTCGTCGAGATCAATCCCTCTCTTTTGGGTCATGGGTACCGAGATATCGGCACCAGGGAGATACTCACGGTGCTACCGCTGGTTATCCTTGTCTTCTGGATAGGTGTCTATCCAAATACCTTTCTCAATTTTATGGATGTATCGGTCCAGCACATGCTGGAGCGACTAAACAGCATTGACCATGCCAATATAGCCCGTCAGATCTCAGAGGTGGCAAAATGAACATTCCCTTTCCCGATCTTGCGCCGGTTGTCCCAGAGATCACGCTGACCGTTGCCGCGACGGTTCTCCTGCTGCTGGAGCTTGTAGCTGAAAATAAAAGACCCCTCGGGTACCTTGGCATCGTAATCGCCGCTGTAACCATTTACCTCGTACCGTTATACCCTGGGGATACCTTTGGCGGCATGTTTGTCAGCGACACCTACAGTATTTATTTCAAATATATCTTCCTTATAAGTCTGATACTGACAATCCTGATATCCCTGAGATATCTTCAGACTGAACATGCAGATTTCGGAGAGTATTACAGCCTGCTGCTTTTTGCAACTGCAGGTATGA
>DATJOY010000230.1:0-36597 GCA_035506695.1 Dissulfurispiraceae bacterium | reverse complement strand
ATTAGAGCCACGTAATGCATTGCCTCACCTTGATCTGGAGCTTGCCCCCAGTTACGTACCGGAGTTGTTCGCTCTGCTGCAGGGTGGTTTCGTTGTCTCAGGAATCAGACCGGGTAGGAGTCTCATGTCGTTCCTGACTGAGCAGATCGGGCTAAGCCGCGAATATATTCAAGGGCACATAAGCACGATTTTTCTTGATGGGATGCCGGTCGATGATCCGGATACTGCTGTTATCATGAATGGGTCCAGGTTGGCACTGTCGGCTGCATTGCCGGGGCTGGTCGGCGCGACCATGCGTCAGGGTGGGGTTCTGGCTTCGCTCCGCAACTCGATAACTTACAGGGCGTCAGGCAAAGAGTCCGCTGATTCCACAGGCGCCGAAGGGATTTTGTACCTGAAGCTCTTCAATATTGTGATGCAGGAACTCGGGCCATCGCTGCTGGAGAAAGGCATCCTGGTAGACACATGCGAACTTAAAGAATTTCTTGACGAGCATCATGATTTGCTGCTGAAGTGCCGCAGGATTTTTCTTGACTGTCATTCCGTAGGGCCCGATGAAGTTGTGATTGAAGATGCTTTCAGAGGGTTTGATCTTGTGAGGTTGTCGGTCAAGACAATCGACGGAGAATGAGTGACCGTATTGTCAATCCCGCAAGCTTCTCCGGGCACGCAGCGGCGCTACAACTTTAGAATGTAAGACCATACGCTATATTGATTCCCCGCACGTATTTACTTGTACCCGACACTTCTGCTACCGTTCCGAACTTTGTTGATAGTTCCGAGAAGAATTCTTTGGCGCTTTTGTACAGTGCCTGTTTATAGGAATCGACTTCAATTTCAAAAAAAGGCCCGAAAGTTTGTGGTGCAATGTATTGGAAGACGTCCGCCTTCATCTTGCCTATCTTGATGTCCTCCATGAATATCTCCCGTTCTACTCTTTCTATGCGGACCCTCAGGACCTCTTCAAGCCCGATACTGTTAAATATTTCGGTAAAATGGGGCAGGGTCATTTGAGGCGGTCCTCCGAGCGTGATATTGTCGGCGAGGCTTGACAATGCAATCCGGACCCCCTTGTCGTCCAGCGGAGATGTGACCTCGTCGATTATTATGTCATCTCCCACCCGGCTCGTTTTATTTCTGACTGTAATGAAATGGCCGTCCCTGCGGCCCCTTATCCTGAAGTAGGAATATTTCCGGGCAAGATCGTACTGTTGTGAATCGAAATAGGCGTCGTGGAGATCGTTGGATATATTCCTGCCGAGTGTGAATGAGGCGATTTCCTCGATCTTTTTCATATCTTCTATGACGCGTTTGCCGTGCCTGCTGTCGATCAGCAGTTTGCTCTCTTTCTCTGAAATGATCATGGACGGACCTCTCCGCAAGCAATTTATTGATGCAAATTTATACTACAATCCGGATATAAATGGCAAGCCCGGCAAGCCGGCTGATTTCAGCCGGACATTTCTGATATGCTTAATATCAAGTCCAAGAAACGAAAAAGGAAAACATAAGATGAAGAACCCTCCGCTTAAGACTATTCGCGATGTGGCAGATATTCTGAAGAACCCGCCGTACAGGGATGTAGCGATAATGTGCGACACGATTGCCAGGATGTGCGGTGAGTTTTCCGACACCCCGTATGCAAAACCCTTCGCAAAACTCGTGTTGGTTGCAAACGCCCTGCGTGGGAAGAGCGTGTTTGAGTTCAAGACCGTCGTGGACATAATGCTGAAACAATGCAGTCAGTCGGCACAGGAAGTGGCCGATATTACAACACGGGGGGCTGTTAAACAAGACTGAGGTACAGCGATCTGAAATAAGTTCAGATCATGGAAGAACGGAATTGTCCCTCAGATCATTTGAAGCCTTCACAGAAGGCATGTATGTTATACCCCAGGTCCTCGTAACAGTATCCTCCCTCCAAAAGCGCATATCGTCTGCCGCCGCAGCGCCTTTCTGAAAACTCTTTCATAAGCTCGCCGATTTCTCGATATGCACAGGTGGAAAGTTTGCCGCCCCAGTCCTTTTCATATTCGTCAAAACCCGCCGAAGCTGCAATAATGTCACAGTCCCCGGTTTTCTCCAGGACAGACTCAATCTCATGGATGTATTCTTTTTCCGTTTCGCTGTTAGGATTCAGGATCTTAAAACCTTTTTCACCGCCCAGTATATTGATGTTTCCGTCTCCTATGTGGAGGTCGAAATCCAGAATAAAGGCAGATGTGATTTTTCCTTCCGCCTTGAGCTTTAGAAGGGAAACCGCGATGTTGTTGAAAAAACAGAAACCCCAGCAACTGTCGGAAGATGCATGATGACCCGGCGGTCTGATGCAGCCAAAAGAGGGTTCACCCGCAAAGGCACGCTCTGCCGCCTCTATTGCACCACCGGCAGCCAGAATCGCCATATTATAGACAGCGCCGGTTCTCCGGATATATTCAATATGCGACGAAGTATGGGCCCTGAGAAGGTCCTCCTCTCCGGCAGGTGCAGGCGCAATAAATTTATAATGGGGATGTTTTGTAAGTTCCCGGATGACAGGTTCCATCCGGCCGGGAGCAGCTGCCGGATCTTTATCATATTCCTCGTAAAAGGCGTTGTGAAAGATGATGTTCATTGGTCTGTCCTCCTGAATAGCGTGCGACATGCCGATCATCCTTATTGTACAATAATACATAAATACATAATATGGTAATAGGAGTACTGCACAACGGTTTCTGGAGATGTGATATTTGACGCGCATAACCGAAATCAATAAACAGTTCCTAATAATTTGAAAATACAGGGTAAGGGTGTGACTGAATAGTCACGTTGATATAAACAACTCAGAATGAAAAAGGGGGTAATTTTAATGATATCGAACAAGCATTCAAGGAGTCTGCCGATCTTTCTTTTCCTGTTTATTGGGACTATTTTCCTTGCATACCCAGCCTTGAGCCATGCTGAACCAAGCAGTTATTCAGTATCAGCAGTGGAGAATGGGCAGGTGCTGCCGCCGCAGCCAACCACGTGGGAATTCCATCGCGATGGAAGGGTTGATGCACGCGGTTTGTGGAGTGGAAAATGGGAAAGGAGCGGAAACAAAGAAGTGCACGTTATAATAATAGACAGCCAGGGTAACCGCGACAAATTTGTCGTGCGTTTCGATCACAATTGTCAGGAGTTTAAGGCGTATCAGCACGGTTCATTGTTTCGCGTCGGAACCCGCGTTTCGGGAAATTTTTGTCCTGTGGAAAAACGTTACTGATCTGCAAGGCCGATTCTGTAATTGGGGGCGGCATGAGAGAATACAATTGAATCCCGTATTCTGCCTGTAAAAAGAAAGGCGGTGGAGAAATCCACCGCCTTTCTTTTTTTCTCCATTTAATTTATTCAGCAGGTATGTTTGGTCTTGGATACAGTCCTGCGGCCTTGACGATTTTTTCTATGGCTGGTTCCCAGTCTATCGCCTGTACGTGCACGCCTTTGACTCCGGGTATTTCAAGCGCCTGATGGATCAACTCGACTGCAATCTTGATCCCTTCTTCCTCCTGCAGCTCCTTCGCCTTCTTCTTGTCATCTCCAGCAGCCGACTTGGCTTTTGCCATGCGGTCGATAAGAGCTTTCGGCACGGTAACACCTGAAACGCTTGCATCCATATATTTGAGCATCATAGCGCTTTTCGGAACGATGATGCCGGCAAGAAGCGCGGTATTTTCAAGCACGCCGAGGTTGCGCGCCTTTTCGCACTGTGATTTAAAGAGGTCCATATCGTAGATACCCTGCGTCTGGATGAATTCGGCCCCGGCGTCCACTTTCTTCTTAAGGTTGTATGGCCTGAAATCCATGGGGTCGCCCATGGGCGTCCATGTGGCACCGATGAAGAACTTGGGCGGCACTTCGAGCTTGTCGCCGCCCTGCTGAAGACCCTCGTCCCTCATCTTTTTGAGTATCCCGACAAGTTGAGTCGTATCAACGTCATAAACGTTTTTCGCGCCTGGATGGCCTTTCAGCTTTCCGGCAGCGCCGAATTTCTGATGGTCGCCAGCTATGCAAAGGCAGTTTTTCAGGCCCAGGGCTGCTGCCCCAAGCAGGTCAGCCTGCATGGCTATACGGTTTCTGTCGCGGCAGGTCATCTGCATGACGGGCTCGAGTCCTTCCCTGAAGGCAATGAATGCAGCTGCGATACTCGATATACGTACGACCGCCGTCTGGCAGTCGGTGATGTTTGCGGCGTCACAGAATCCCTTGAGGATATGGGCCTTGTGTACTACTTCATCAGGCGATGCGCTCATGGGAGGGCCGAGTTCCGCTGTTACAGCGGGATTTCCGCTCAGGATGACCCGTTCGAGATTGCTTCCGGATTTCATTTCTTGACCTCCCCTTTCGCCATATTTTCTTCTTTCTCTTCCAGTTCGGCAATATGTTCGATTACTATCCTCCGCGGGCCTCCGGCATAGGCTGTGGCCCAATCTTTCGGCGGCTGTATCTCATAAAGCTTTTCGACCTGGCCGATCTTCTTCATCTTCTCGATTATCAGGTACCAGGCGCAGTCAATCTCGTCGCTCACCTCGCACTTGCCGTTGTTGGTGCCGCCGCATGGGCCGTTCAGGAGTGATTTGGAGCAGCGCACTATCGGGCAGATGCCTCCGGTAAGATGCAACACACAGTTGCCGCAGCCGCCGCACATTTCTGTAAAAAATCCAGCTTTAGGCACCGCTCCGTAGAACGATGTGTTAAGGCCGGGATAGACGGGCATGTCTCCGATCTCCGACGCCATCAGATTCACTCCAACGCCGCACGCAGTAGAAAGCACAACGTCCTGCGCCCTGAACTTGTCTATAGAGGGCATAAAGAACTCGGGTTCGCACTGCCTTTCACAGGCCCCGTGCTCCACCGTCATATCAATTCCCTCTTCGGCGGCCTTGATGCGAAGAAGCGAGGCTATGATCTCGGCCTCCTTTGCACCGCCGGCATGGCAGACGGCAACACAGGTGTTGCATCCGAAAACCAGTATCTTCTTAAAGTTCTTTAGCATTCCCCATAGTTCTTCAATAGGTTTCTGTTGGCCTACTATCATTGGCTTACTCTCCTCTTATTTTCTATCGCAATCCTGATCGGCGAAGGGCCGAGCTTCGTAATGAGCCCGGTAAAGTCCCTGCATATCTCGGCCCATCGTGGTCCCATGGCCGCGGACAGATTGAACATCTCGAGACGCGCAGGATCGATGCCCACGTTCTGCAAGAGCTTCTTGATGTGCTTTACCCTCTTTGCTGCGTTTGTATTACCTTCCAGGTAATGACATTGTCCCTGGAGTCAACCGGCAACGAAGACGCCGTCCACACCCTTCTCAAAAGCCCTGAGCACATATACGTGGTCGAGCTTTCCGGTGCACGGCATACGTATGACTTTAACTCCGGTGGGGTAGGACAGCCTCATTATTCCGGCCATGTCTGCTGCTGCAAAGGCGCAGTAATGGCAGGCAAAGGCGACGATGTTCGGCTGCCAGCCCTCGGGGACCTCGTGAGGTTTTTCGACAGCGGAAACCGGCGCTGCCGTTTCTTTCTCAGGCGCTTCAGCTACTGTCGCCATTACACGTTCCTCCTGTTTGTCTTCAATGTATACTTGGACATATCCTTATCATGCATCTTTAATTTATCACTCCGCCTTCTTCGCATTCGGCGGCCGAGTCGACCATGGCGAGCATCTGCTCATCGCTGAACCCATTGATCTGGAAAGCCTTCGCCGGACAGATGCCTGCACAGAGACCGCAGCCGTGACATTTAATCTCGTTATGGCTCACCTTTCCGTCTTCATCTATGAATGGAGACCCAAAGGGGCATATCCTGAAACAACTCAGGCACGACATGCAAAGTTCTTTCTTATGCTTTGCTATTAGACCGGATACCGCCAGCCTTTCATGAGAAAGGACCACACCGGCCCGACCCGCGGAGGCAAGCGCCTGGCTGATAGTCTCGTCCAGGTTCTTCGGGGCATGAGCAAGGCCCGCGACGAAAATACCTTCGCTCGGAAAATCCACGGGGCGCAATTTGACATGCGCCTCCAGGAAATACCCGTCGGGGTTGCGGGTGACCTTATAAAGCTGGCCGACCTTCTCGGTTGAGGGATGAGGCCTCAATCCGGTCGAGAGGACCACCCAGTCGGCATCCAGAGAGATTTCCTTGTTGAGCATAAAATCAAAGGTCCGGATGCTCAGCTTGTCGCCGGATTTTTCAACCTGAGGCTTCTTGTCTACGTCGTAGCGGACGAAGAGGACCCCGAGGTCTCGGGCCCTTGTGTAATAGTCTTCGCGGAGGCCATAGGTGCGGATGTCCCGGTACAAAATGACGACCTGGGCCTTGGGGTTCCTCTCTTTGATCTCAATAGCGTTCTTAACAGCGTCCTGGCAGCATATGCGCGAGCAGTACTGGTTAGGTTCCTCTCGGGACCCTACGCATTGTATCATCACATATCTCTCACCAGCCGCCGGTTGCAGCCCGTCGTATATCTTCTTTTCAAGCTCCCTCTGGGTAATGACCCTATCACTCTCGCTGTAATTATATTCTGTCGGCTGGTACTCGACCCCGCCTGTAGTGAGGATGACAGTACCGTGATCAAATGTCGTTCCGTCAGTGAGCACAGTCTTGAAGTTGCCAACGAACCCGTCGGTATTTTGCACCTCGACTCCAGTATGCACGATTATCCGGGGATGGCCCGTTACCTGCGCAATCTTTGCCTGGAGGAAGTTCTGAATGTCGCTCCCGTCCTGGGTGTAATAAAGGCTTCGTATTAAGCCGCCGAGTTCCTTCTCCTTCTCGACTATATGGACGTCGAAGCCCTGGTCTGCCAGGGAAAGTGCAGCGGTCATGCCCGCCACTCCGCCGCCGATAATCAAACTTGCGGGCGTGACGCCGACGGTCTCTGTCTGTATCGGCTGAAGCAGCTTTACCTTCGCGATCATCATTTTCACAAGGCGTATCGCCTTTTTGGTCGCCTCTTCACGCTGGCCCATGTGGCACCACGAGCACTGCTCGCGGATATCGGCAAGCTCGAACAGGTATTTATTGAGGCCGGCCTCCTGAAGCGTTTCTTGGAACAGCGGTGCGTGCGTCCTCGGTGTGCATGAAGCCACGAGTACGCGGTTGAGGCCCTTTTCCTTGATTACCTGCTTTATCTTTTCCTGGCTGTCCTGCGAGCAGGTATAAAGCGTGTTTTCTGTATGGACAACTCCGGGTATATCTTTGACAGTATCTACAACCTTGGCTACATCTACAGTTGCGGCGATATTGATACCGCAGGAACACACAAAGACACCGAGCCTGGGTTCCTCACCGGTGATGTCTCTTTCGGGAGGCAATTCCTTTTTGAGTGTCTCGGTCCACCTTGCTTCGCCGAGGAGGGCCATTGCCTGTCCTGCCACAGCGCTTCCCTGCATAACGGTTTCGGGAATGTCCTTCGGCCCCTGATAAGTTCCTGTGACATAGACACCGGGACGAGATGCGTCCACAGGCTCGAAGGTCGATGTTTTGGGGAAGAGATAATCGGTCATATCGACGCCGCAGATTTCTGCGAGCTTTGCCGCATCCCTGTGAGGTTCAAGACCGATCGACAGTACAACGAGATCGAACATCTCCTCCATCAGAGAACCGTCTTCAAGAGAATATCGCATGCGGAGATTGCCGGTCCCGGCCTCTTCCCTCACCGCCGATATCATGGAACGCATGTAGCGCACGCCGTATTCGTTCTTGGCCCGCTCTACATATTTATCGAAGTCTTTTCCGTACGCCCGCATCTCCATATAGAAGATTGTGGGCTGGATGCTCTTGTCATGTTCCTTTGCTATCACGGCCTGTTTGGTTGCGTACATGCAGCAGACCGACGAGCACCAGGGGTTTGCATTGTGCTGGTCTCTTGATCCAACGCACTGTATCCAGGCAATCTTTACGGGATGCTTGCCGTCGCCCGGTCTTGTGACCGTGCCCTGATACGGACCGGAAGCAGAGAGTATGCGCTCGAACTGAAGTGACGTTATCACATTGGCCCAGCGCCCGTAGCCCAGCTCGCCCCTTACCTTTGGATCATAACGCTCCAGGCCAGGCGACATTATGACGGCGCCGACTTCAATCTCGCTCTCCACATCTTCCTGCTCGTATGTGATGGCACCGGCAGGACAGACCTCCTGGCATATTTTGCAGGATTCAGACCCAACATTGAAATGAATGCAATTCGACCTGTCGATGCTTGGCAGCAGAGGTACTGCGGAAGGGAATGGTATATCGATATTTCCGCACGCGCTCAGGCCCTGTTCGAACACCTTCTTATGGCGGACAGGCTCGCGGCCGCTGTTCATTTTTGCCGTGATGGCCCCGGTGGGACAGATGAATTCGCATGCACCGCAGGTGATGCACACTTCTGAGTTGCGGTCGTACGGTGTGCCCACCTTGCGCTCGTATCCCCGTCCTACAAAGCCTATGGCGCCGACCTGCATCCGCTTGTTACACATTTGGACGCAAAGTCCGCAAAGCATGCAATCATGCTTCTCTTTGGAAAAGGGTGTATCGGTGACCCCGAGCTTTTCGCAAAGCTCCCGTATTTCTTTGTTTTCGCTGCAGCGGGCCATGAGAAGTTCAGCCACAACCTGCCTGCTCTCTTTTACCAAAGGAGTGTCTGTATATACTTTTATCCCGGGTGCTACAGGATAGCCGCAACTGGTAACAAGCCTTCTCCTGCCCATGGCTTCCACCTCAACAAGACAAAGCCTGCAGGAGCCTTCCGGTTCGAGCGGGTTGCGGTGGCAAAGGGTCGGGATCCAGATGTTCAGATTGCGGGCGGCCTGAAGGACCGTCTGTCCCGGCTCAACCTTGACTTCCTGGTCGTTGATGTAATAAATGTTGGACGCCTCGTTCATAATGTCTCCTTAAACTTTAGCGTGCTCGCGGGCTTTTTCGATAACGACCGCATTGAATTTGCAGCTCTCCCGACAGGCACCGCACTTAACGCATTTATCCTGGTCAAGAATGTGGGGCTTCTTCTTTTCACCTGTTATGGCTGTGACCGGGCAGTTTCTGGCACATGCACCACACCCTGTACAAGCCTTTTCATTGATCTGGTATTCTATCAGGGCCTTGCAAACCCCGGCAGGACATCTCTTTTCACGGATATGGGCTTCGTATTCGTCCCTGAAATAGCGGATGGTTGAAAGGGTTGGATTAGGCGCAGTCTGGCCTAAACCGCAGAGAGAAGAAGCTGCAATGGCTTTGCCCATGCGCTCCAGGGTTTCAATATCTCCCTCCTGTCCATCTCCTGCGCAGATACGCTCCAAAATGTCGCTCATGCGTTTTGTCCCTTCGCGACAGGGGACACACTTTCCGCATGACTCCTCACAAACGAACTTCAGGAAGTAACGGGCAACGTCTACCATGCAGGTCTCGTTGTCCATTACGATCATGCCGCCGGACCCCATGATCGAGCCCGCCTGCATAAGTCCTTCATAAGTCAGGGGAAGGTCCAGCAGCGACTCAGGTATGCACCCGCCTGAAGGGCCGCCGGTCTGCACGGCCTTGAATTGCTTGCCGCCCTGAATACCGCCACCGATGCCGAAGACCACTTCGCGTACGGTAGTTCCCATTGGTACTTCCACGAGGCCGGTATAGTTGACTTTGCCCACAAGGCTGAAAACTTTTGTACCGCCATTCTTGTCGACACCGATCTTCCTGAACCACTCGGCGCCGTTCTCAATTATGGGAGGTATGCTTGCAAGTGTTTCGACGTTATTGATGTTTGTTGGCTTGCCGAAGAGTCCTTCCTGTGCCGGAAACGGAGGTCTGGGACGCGGAAGGCCGGGCTTGCCCTCGATGGATGCGATGAGCGCTGTTTCTTCGCCGCATACGAACGCACCGGCCCCCTTGTTAATTGCTATGTCAAAATCAAATCCCGAACCCAGAATATTTTTGCCCAGCAGACCATAGGCGCGAGCCTGCTGAACAGCAAGTGTAAGGTTTTCGACTGCGAGCGGATATTCAGCCCGGACATAGAAATACCCGGAAATCGGTCCCTTGCCTCCGGCAATAGCCCACGCTGCAATGAGCAGCCCTTCAATGACGGAATGGGGGTCGCCCTCCATTATGGAGCGGTCCATGAAGGCACCGGGGTCACCCTCGTCACCATTGCAGATTACGTATTTGGGGAACACTTCCGACCGTCTGGCCAATTCCCACTTCATGCCGGTAAGAAAGCCTGCACCGCCGCGGCCCCTGAGTTGAGAGTCTTTGATAAGGGCAATGACATCTTCCGGCTTCATGGCGACCGCTTTGGCAAAAGAAGCGTAGCCGTTACGGACTAAGTAATCTTCGATATTTTTCGGGTCGATAATCCCGTTGTTGCGTAATGCCACTCTTCGTTGCTTGGCATAAAAGGGGATGTCTTTATAGTGAGAGATGACATCTTTAGTGGAAAGGTCCTTATAAAGCAGCCGTTTTACAGGCTCCCCTTCTTTTTGAAGGGACTCTACTATTTCGGCGACGTCCTTATCGAGTTGCTTGCGGCCTACTCCCTGGTAAAGGATACCTTCTGGTTCTATCACTGTAATGGGGCCGCGCTCACAAAAACCGTGGCAGCCGGTAGTCTTGACTTCAACAGACGAACTGTCCAACCCCGCCTGGGTTAAGCCTGTTTTCAGTGCGGCGGCGACCTTTAAAGCCCCATTGGAGAGACAGCCCGACCCGCAACAGACTGTAACGAGTTTTTGTTTTGCGCTTTTCGCCTGAATAAGCCGCGTGCGAAGGGATTCAAGCTCATTTACACTTTTCAATATTTCCATGGATACATTCACCTCATGCATGATCTTTCAGGATCTTGGGCAATTCCGAGATCTTCACGTAGCCGAAGACCTCTCCGTCCACGCGCATAGCAGGCGCGAGGGCGCAGCAGCCGATACAGTTGACAGTACGAAGAGTAAAACGATCATCAGCCGTGGTATGTCCGGGCGCAACCTGCAGTGACTCACTCAGCCGGTCAATAAGCCGTTTAGACCCTTTGACGTGACAGGCAGTCCCCGAACAGACCTCAATTATGTGCCTGCCGACAGGGATCAGGCTGAACGCATTGTAAAAAGTTGCAACTGACAGGATATGGGACTCGGGGATCGCCAGGCGGTGGGCAAGATTGCCTATAATCGGAAGCGGCAGATATTTCAACCTGTGGTTTATGTCCTGAAGGATTGAGATAAGCGCAGTCGCTGAGCCATGATAAGACTCGACTGTTTCGTTCAAGACCTGCTGCCACTCCTCTTTAAGAGGCGGAGGAGGAACATGGTCCGGGATTTGGATGACGTTTCTCACCGGGCAGTTGCGGGTACATTCGCCGCAACCCGTGCATTTGGAACGGTCTATGGAGCGAGCTTTTTGCCGGATAGTAGCAGTAAAATCGCCTGCGTCGCCTTTCAGTTGTACCAGCTCCGAACAGGAGTGAACTTCGATATTCATGTGACGGCCTACATCGACCATCTTTGGAGAAATCATGCACATGGCACAATCGCCTGTTGGAAAGGTCTTGTCGAGCATAGACATGATGCCGCCTATGGAGGAATCTTTCTGGATAAGATGCACCTTGAACCCGCTGTCCGCAAGGTCCAGGGACGCCTGCATGCCTCCGATGCCGCCGCCGACTATCATTACAGACCCTTTTTTATTTGAAGGAGTGTTATCGCTCATAGTAGTTTCAGCCCTCTCAATAGTTCAGTCGCCTCTACGAAATGCCTGTCGAGCTGAAGTTCCGCAGCGCCTATTCCCATTGCAACGCCGATCAGTTCAGTTATGAAATATACAGGCAGCCTTTCATTTATGCCGTACTTTGCTCCTGCCTTGTCCTGATATGCATCCATATTCATCTGGCACATCGGGCATGTGGTAACAAGGCAATTGGCCCCTCGCTCTATTGCGTCTTTCAGGATGTTCGACATGAGCCTTATGGAGACATCAGTGTCATTCACCGAAGCCGATGCGCCGCAGCAATCTGTCTTGTAGCCCCAGTCCACGGCTTTTGCTCCGAGTTCCCCGCAAACGGTTTCCATGCCCTGAGGATTTTCGACATTGTCGGAGATCTGAATGTCGGCAGGGTACCGAGTCTGAAGGCATCCGTAATAACAGGCAGGCTTAAGGCCCACAAGCTTTTTTTCTGCTTTTGATCCGATTTCGCCGGATGCTGTCTTTTCGACCAGCAAATCAAGGATGGAGACAAGCTTGATCTTCCCGCTGATCTTTTCCGCAAGTTCAGCGTTGATTTTGTCCCTCAGATCCAGATCGCTCTGAAGCGTTTTCTGCGCAAGCACGGTGCGGCTGTAACACGAGGCGCAGGGAATCATCATCTCGGCATACCCGCTTGAATCCGCTATGCCAAGGTTGCGGGCAGGCATTGCTATCGCAAGAAAATCATTGGTTTTCGCCGCGGACGTTGCTCCGCAGCAATTCCAGTCTTTGATCTCTTTGAGATCGACGCCGAGCCTGCCGAGCACCTCTTTGCACTGGTCGTCATAAAGGGCGGAAGAGGCATGGAGCGAACATCCCGGATAATATGCTATTTCCATATGTTTACCTCGTTTATTCCTGCCTGCCCCCGCTTGAAGTAAGACGGGGTGAGGGGGAGTTGTAATTTATTTCTTGGCCTTTGCGAACAGTCTTTTTATTTCTGAAAGACCCTTAATCCTGTCTATGCTGAAATGCATCCTTTTGAGCCTCGACATGGCCTTGGCCAGGCTCATCTGGTCCTTCAGGTCATCTATAAAGGCACTGAATCCGCCGCTCTTGGATAGGCTGCCTGCAGCATTTTTCATATCGTAAATGCCCATGAACTCCATCTCGTTAACTCTTCCAAAATGAGAGGTCGAGGTCAGAAAGGCGCTGTGGAAATTCGCCACCTTGGCATTCATAGGGACCAGATGCTGTTCCTTGACCATTTGCTTGAGGGTCTCGGTGATCCTGGCAGTATGGATGTTATTCGGGCAGCGGGTCCCGCATGTGTAGCAGGCCACGCATTTCCAGACCAACAGGTTGTTCAGGGCCGCTTCCCTGTCGCCTAAAAGAACCATACGGATGAGACGATCAGGAGTGACGCCCGTATCGTCCCCGACGGGGCAACCGGCAGCGCATCGACGGCACTGGTAACAGGCATTCAGGTTCTGGCCCGATCTGGCTGCTACCTCCTGAGCCAGCGATCCGGCTGTTTCTGTGTCAATAGTCAGGCTTTGCGATGACATAATTTATCTCCTCGCGACGGACATGGTTGTGCTTGAAAAGTCCTTGTAAAGGCAGAGAGTTAGCGGTACGACGACTTCAAACAGGCAGTACGAAATGAAATCAGAACGGGGTGCTGCATGTGATAATAATCGCCGGCTTTTCGCCATCCCAACCCTTTTAACTTTGTCAGTCCCGACCCGCGGGACGTTCCGTGTTAATAGTGTACGACTGACCGTTGGTTGCGACTTGTTCGGGGGCAATTTCTATAAGACAACAGATACGTCTCAAGACTAATGCACCTCAGTAATTCTAATCCACCGTTTCGGAATTCTGCAATACCATCCGTGACTTATCATTTGCGGGCTGTGATCCATCGACGGGCCGATATTGGTACTCATTAGCGTTGTGCAGAACTCCCGAAGCCTTGCACGGGGCTATTCCGGGGCCATTTTACTATCGCCGGAATACGCCCTTGGATTTAATAAAAACGACGTTTTGGCTTATCTGCTGATAAAAAAAAACAATAGATCCGCATTCGTCCTGCACGGTTTGTAGGATGAAATCCTATCTTGTCCCCTTGTTTTGTTTTTGTTCGCTTGCTACACTTGAATTAACCTTGATGTGGAGGTGCTTATATGAAAACCATGTGCGTTCCCGTTCAAAAGGAGTTTTGCGGGGAGTGTTCCCTCGCCCTTCGCCGCTTTATCGGAGGGCTGGAGGGAATAAAATCAATTGATGTTGTTGATGATCAGATATCGATCCTTTACGACGAGAAGCTTGTCGAAGGGGACCGTCTTTTTGCGGCGGTATGCGAAAATGTAGAGAGGCTGGGGTACAAAATAACTGTCTAAGGAGACACCATGATGAGACTGTGGATTATCGCTTTGTCCGTACTTTTTTTTGCAGCATGCGCAACTCCGCCGGTAAAGGAAAGCGGCCTGTCCCAGATAAAGGCCGGGGGGATACATGAAGAATGTGCCTCGGCTAAAAGCGGCCAGAAATTCTCCTATTCGTTTTATGCATCCATGCCGGTGGATTTCAATGTCCACTACCACGTGGGGGACAAAGTCGAGTATCCTCTTGAGAGGCACGATGTTACTACTGCCGATGGGACTTATGTTCCTGACCATGAAGACATTTACTGCCTGATGTGGACAAACAACCAGAAGACATTAGTGACAATCAATTACAAATATGAGATACAATCTGTCGTCAGACAGACAGCACCTCCGGCGATCAACAGGCCTGATTCGCAGACGCCTTCAAGGTCGGGATACTGAAACAGAATAGATTATAAGGAATCGATCACTCCGCCGCCCAGGATAGTGTCGCCGTCATAGAATACGGCGCTCTGTCCAGGTGCAGGCGCCCATTGAGGCTCATCGAATTCGACCCTGACAATGCCGCTATTTGCTTCACTGAGCGAAGCAGGTTCGTCCTTCATGGTCGAGCGCACTTTGACTGTGGCCCTTTGCAAAGCCGCGGCGTTGGGTACAAGCCAATTGACGTCGCTTACATTAAACAGCCTTGTGAGGGCCAATTCGCGGGGACCGATGTATACGCATTTTTTGAATGGATCGAGCCGTACTACGTAAACCGGCTTCCCAGTTGCGGGAAGCCTTTTCCTCTGACCTATGGTATAAAGATGAATGCCGTTGTGTGTGCCGAGGACCTGACCGCTTCTGATGTCGATAACCGGCCCGCCGTCATCAGAATAACCTTTCATGAAATCAGCGTAATTTTTTTCTTCGACAAAGCATATTTCCTGACTTTCGGGTCTGTCGGCAGCAGGCAGATTAAGTCTGCGTGCAAGTTCACGCACCTCGGTTTTTATCTTTTCGCCAAGTGGCAAAATAAGGCGCCCTATAATATCCAGCGAGAGGGCATGAAGCACGTAAGACTGGTCCTTGGCCGGGTCGAGGCCTCTAAGCAGCCGCGGACCAGCATTCCCCTGTATTACCCGCGCATAATGGCCGGTCGAGATAAATCCGAATCCACGCTTGTCTGCTTCTTTGATCAGTGATGGGAACTTTACATGCCTGTTGCAGAGGATGCACGGGTTGGGCGTCAGCCCTTTGGCATAAGCATCGATAAAAGGCCTGATCACTTTTTCGGCAAACAGGTCTCTTGCATCTACAAGATTGTGTTTTATCCCGAGGGCCTTAGCCGTCTTCTCTGCGTCGGAAGCCGACTCCTCCGGGTTGCAGGGGCATTCTCCCCTTTCCTTCGGGAACTGTGGATCGAAAAGTCTGAGGCTGACACCTTCAACCTCATAGCCGCTTTCCTTAAGGAGATATGCAGCGACCGAAGAATCTACACCGCCGCTCATCCCGATCATAACTTTACCTTTCATTCATTGTTATTTTGACAAAGGGATGCTGATGAGCGCAAGGCAAGCCATGAACAGGCTTCTCATCTTTACATTTTTTCTTTTTATCCGTTATCCTGATAAACTACATTATTATGATAGACCTGCATACACACAGCATATTCAGCGACGGGGAACTCATACCTGCGGAACTCGCCCGCCGGGCGGTTGCGATGGGCTATGAGGCCCTTGCAATAACGGACCACATGGATCAATCCAATATCGACCTTATCATACCGAGGATCGTGAAGGTTGTGAGGGCGCTGAAGGGCATAATGCCGATAACTCTGCTGCCTGGGGCGGAAATCACGCATGTGCCGCCGCAGTTGATCCCCGACATTGTCAAGGAAGCACGCAGCCTCGGCGCGCTGATGGTTATTGTGCACGGCGAAACAATTGTCGAGCCGGTCGTTGAAGGGACCAACAGGGCTGCTATCGAAGCGGGAGCCGATATCCTCGCTCATCCCGGCCTGATTTCCGAGGACGATCTTCACTTCGCAAAGGACAAAGGTATCACTCTTGAGATTACGGCCCGGAAGGGCCACAGTCTTTCCAACGGGCATGTAGCCAGGTCGGCGTTGTCTCTTGGCATTCCACTTACGGTCAATACTGACGCTCATGCCCCATCGGACCTTATCAGCCGCGACTTTGCAGCCCGTGTACTTCTTTCAGCGGGCATCGGCGCAGATAGAATCGACGAAATATTCAAACATTCAAGGTTACTTGTCAAGAAAGCTATTGGAGGAAAATAATGCCGAAGGTGATCAAAAAACGCAGCGAGAAATTCGACGGCTCGGATGAGAGCCTCCAGGAAACTGTGGAGGACATCCGCGACCGAATAAAGGAGAGACAGCGCACTCTTGTAATCGGGCTTGCTGTTGTTCTTGTCCTGATCATAGCGGTAGGCGGTTTCTACATGTATAACAAATCGCAGTCCTCCAAGGCCACCGGTCTCCAGAGGGAAGCCTATATGCTTTTCTATAGTGATAATGCGGCGCAACCTTCAGTAGCAGGTGAAAATTATAAAAAGGCCCTCGATCTGTTCAGGAAATCATACGATGTGAAGAAAAAGGCCGACGTACTGCTTTATATTGCCTATTGCCAGGACGCACTGGGCAGCTACGACGATGCCATAAAGACCCTCAAGGAGCTTAACGAAAAATATACCGACCCGAGGATCATTCCGCTCGCCTATTACAAGATGGCAGAAATTTATCTGAAGAAAAACGACTCTACCAATGCCCTGGCCGCGCTGAATACCCTTGCAGGTCTGAAAGATGGCATCTTCCTCGACATGGCACTTATGGAGAGCGCCAAGATTCTCGAATCGCAGGGTAAAACTGACGACGCAAAGGCCAAATATAAAGAACTGATAGCGAAATATCCGAATTCGGCGCTGGTCGGGGAAGCAAAGGCGCGACTGGCCGAATAAAATATTTTATGGTCTTTGCACGACCGGGATCATTTCCCCGGTTTCACGACGGGATATCCGGCTGACTTCCACGCCTGCAGTCCGCCGGTCAGATTTACCGCATTAGTGTAGCCGAGGTCGTTCAGGGTCTTTGTTGCAAGAGGGCTTCTCAGGTCAACCCCGCAGTAGACTATCACTCGCGCCTTCTTGTCGGGCAGCATCAGGTTCGCTTTGAACTCAAGCGTGCCACGCGAAATATTTATTGCTCCGGGGATATAGCCTGTTTCAAATTCGTCCCGGTCCCTGACGTCAAGGATGACGAGAGGTTCCTTATTGTCGATCAGTGCCTTGACTTTTTCCGGACTCATCTCTGTTATCACTGCTTTTGCATCTTTGACCATATCGGCCGCGGTTTTATCCGAAGCCTCGGCCATGAACGTCAGACACAGAATGATTAACGGCAAACCTATAAGTGTGCGGAGTTTTCCGGTCATATATTCCTCCTTTCAAAATTATCGGGAGTCAGCTTGTGGAAAAAATACTGGGGAAATGAATGTTTGGCGGAGACTCAGGTCCTGTTTGTCCTGACCCTGGATCTGGACTTGCCTTTGGCGACCTTCTTGTCGTGCGATTTCAGCCCCTTCCTGCCGCCCCTCTTTGAGGACTTCAGGGAAACCTTGCGGGCGGTCATTTTGTCGTCTATGTCGGCGAAATATTTGCCTTTGGGCGGGAGCTTTATCTTTTGGCCTGCAGGCAGTCTTTCGATACCCGCCAGGGAGTTTAACGCAAGTATGGTGCTCACCGGCACATTCGTCCTGGAGGCAATCTTTTTCAAAGTCTCATTTTTCCTGACCGTATAGAGTTCATAGCTGAAGAGTCTGTCGTCAGGCATATTCGAGAGGTTTTCGATGAACCCATCTGCCGAGTCTGGGGGCAACCTTAAGGTGTATTCGGACAGATTGGGCGGGGTGCTCCATCTCCTCAGCTCGGGGTTGAGTTCACGTATTTCGTCAACACTCGTGCCTGCGCATTTGGCTATAACCTCCAGGTCGACAGGCACATAAAGAGTCACTTCGTCATATTCGAATGGTTCGTGGTACGTAAGATTGCGAAATCCGTAATCCTCCGGAGTATTGGCAATTATAGTAGCCGCTATGTAATGTGGGACATAGTCCTTGGTTTCCTGCCTGATCTGCTTGGTATCGAGCAGTGACCAGAAGTTGTCCGAATCGGTCCTTCTGAGGGCCTTTGCAATCCGGCCTTCGCCGGCATTGTATGCCGCCAGGGCGAGGCTCCAGGAGCCGAACATGCCGTACAGGTCCTTCAAATAGTCGGCGGCCGCTACAGTCGACTTGACGGGGTCTTTCCGCTCGTCGCGCCACCAGTCGATTACCAGCCCGTACCGTTTGGCAGTTCCCGCTATGAATTGCCATGGACCGGCAGCCCGCGCTGGAGAATAGGCTTTTGTGCTGAAGCCGCTTTCGACGATCGGCAGGAAGACAAGTTCCTCGGGCATGTTCTTTTCTTTCAGAATGTCCTTCATTATTTCAATATACCTGGCGGACCTTTCAAGCCAGACCGAGAACCTTTTCTTGATGTTGTTGGTGTACAAGTCAAAACTTCTTTCAATGGCCCTGTTGGCCGACTTGTCGGAAGGCGAGAGCGATATGGAAAGAGGAGGGGTTATAGCTGGGCGTCCAGCCTGTTCCGAAGGAGCAGTATCGTTTATGACAACCGGGGTCGCCTGGTCCGGAGCTGCTGCAGGAGTTGCGGATGGCGAATCGGAATTGACCTGAACAGGTACAGGCATTACAGACTGTGCGGAGAGTTCACGCTCGCGGGGAGCTTGCTGTTGTGTTTCGACCACAACAGGAGTGTCGGCCTTCGCAATCACATCGCCGTTGCTTTTGTCACTGGCGAATCCGGAAGTTGCGAAAAGACAACCGCAAAGAAAAAAAAGAAGAACCCAGCTGGAGGAGACGCTTGTTCTCATTTATATATTAGAAACGATAGGCAAAGGCAATGTCAAGGGGTTACATCACGTGTATCAATTCAATTTGTGCAGGAGCGGCATTTCCTGTTTTCGTACGGCTTCGGCTTTTGATGCCGCGGGTGCTTTGCCTTGGGTTGCAAAAGACCCCAGTTTCGCAAGACCAAGTTTGGCCGAACGGTTGTCAGGTTCAATCTTGAGGGCCGAAATGTATGACTCCTTTGCCTCTTTTAACGTCCCCATTTCGCCATATATATCCCCGCGTAGCGCATAGGAATAAGCGTCGTTCGGATAGCGACTAATCAAACCATCTATTTCTTTCAGTGCCTCTCCTGCTTTCCCGACGGCTGTGAGGCAGATTGCAAGGTTATGCTTTACATCCACCCACTGCTGATCATATTGGTTATTTTTTTCCATAACCGAGAGAGCGGTGAAGTAGGATTTAATCGCATCGGGGAAATGGGAGAACTGCTGGTAAAATTCTCCCTCAATCGCATAATATTCGGACTCGTCCACCATCAGGGCCTTTGCCTTCTTCAGGTATTCGAGGGCTTCATCCAATCTGTTTTCTTCGGCCTTCAACCGAGCTATCAATTCAATGAGGGTCACATCATACTTGTCTGTCCGCTGGGCCTCATCGATAAGTGTCACGACAAACTTCGACGGCTGTTTGGTAATGCCATTTTTAATTGCAAGGGTTTCCAGTGCTATCGATAGTCTCAAGGTGTTGGGATTGTATGGGTTGTTTCGGTAGGAATTTTGCAGGATCGTGCATCCTTTTATATAAGCGTCCGCGTCCCCTGTGGCTTCCACTCTGTCTGTGAAAATTGAGGCCGCCATATCCTCATAGTAGTAGTCATCCCTATCTGAAGCCAGGCCTTTTTGAATGATGGATTCCATGCTTGGCCAGTCGGCAATTACGTTCATGGTGTTTGCCTGCCGGAATAGTTTTCCCGCATAAAGCCGCTTGGCTGCATCGGCGCCCATGAAACATAAAAATACAATGCCGACCGACGCCAAAACGAATAAGGCAGTTCTCCCGGAACCGGATAATGCAAGTCTGTTTCTATCGGAACTGAGCGAAACAGTCAGCCCAAGTATTATGTAAAAGAAAGGCGTCAGCGCTATTTCGTTCCAGCCCGAAAGGTCCTGGACAAGATAGCCTGCAATCGAGGCGGCAAGTGTGAACAGCAAAATGCTGCGACCATCATTTTCATCTCCAGAGTGTCGCCGGGATTTAAGGGCCTGACGCAGAATAACAGCGATGAATCCGAGATAGATGACAAGGGCCGGGACCCCACCTGCAACCGCAAGCTGCAGATACCCGCTGTGTACAACGGTCGGGAAGATGTCCCTGTGCTGCTTTGCATGCTCTATCGGCATGTACCGCGGAAACAAGGTCCTGAAATTATCGAGTCCTACCCCGGTGACGGGGTGGTCTCCTATCATCGCAACGGCTGTTTTGTAATATGTGATCCGTTCTGAAACGCTCGGGCCCTGCATGATATGATAGGGGTTGTATCTTTCCGAAAGTGTCGGGTCATTCTTTATAATCAGCCCCAAGAGAACCCCTACCGTACATATACAACCAAGACAAGCAAGGGACAGTGTTTTGATCGTTATTTTTCGCTTCAGGCTGAAAAGGAAGGCTGCCATTATCACTGCAGAAACGAATAACCCCATGAGTGGGCCTCTGCCCTGGCCTAAAATCACGGCCAGGAAGAAGACCGCAGCGATCGAGGCCCAGGCGATCTTTGTTGCCTTGCCCGCCGAGGTGTGCGAAAAGTAAACGGCAAACGGCCAGGCCAGCCCCAGGACTGCGCCCATAATTACTGAGTTCCCGGTAAAAGACGGCGGCCTGACTCCTGCGGGCAGCTGCATCGGATCGAACCCGCAATATTGCACGATGGCATATATGCTTACAGGCAGCAGTGCAGCGATAAAGAATTTCAATGTCCTTTTGGCACCTTCCATGCCGAAAGGTATGGATGCTGTCATCAGGAAAAGCATGATGTATAACAGATGACTCCAAAGACCGTTGTATCTGCCGTGGAACCCGTTTAATGCCGTCGGTATATGAACAGAGAAAAGCGTGGAAACACCAAGCCATCCAGCGAAGGCTATGGTCGAGAATAATACGGGTTTACTTATTGCGAGGACAGACTCTTTCCTGAATTGATTGACCCAGGCGAGCATAAGCAACAGCGTGCATATGCGAAGAGCTGCAAGTTTGGGCAGCGTGAATTGATCGTCAATTGTAGTAGTGAACAGGAGTGCGACGGAGAAGAACAAAAGAACCAGCACTGCTTCATACGGCCTCGACATGACCGTATCAAATTTTTGCAAAAAAGTCCTGTTCTGTGACTTTGCAGCAACAGGGGCTTTTTTTTGAGCTCTCTTTAATGTCTTGGCCATTCCGTTTTATATTTACCTTACAGTTGCAATGCCGGGACAGGAGAGACGCCCCGAAGTCTTCCAAAAAGGTTTATATGGAAAGAGTTATATTAACGGACATTATTAGCCGCCGATCTTGGACATCGGTTTCAGGTGAGAAAAGCTTTTCTCCTGTGACAGGGAGTGTCCATCGGGCTTGATCTCGACAGCCAGCCTGAGCAGGCGTTCGATCTCCTGATCGGATGCCCCGCAGCGGATCGCGGATTTAAGATCTATCTCGGTCTCCGAAAAGAGGCAGGGCCGCAGCTTGCCGTCTGAGGTCAATCTCAGCCGGTTGCATGAGCCGCAGAAGTGGTGCGTCAGGGCGCTTATGAAGCCGATCACGCCCGGGGCTCCTTCAAATCTGAAATAGCGTGCAGGTCCGTTTCTCCGGAACTTAACAGGCATTAGCGGGGCGATGAGGTCTACCCTCTTTTTGATCTCCTCGGTAGAAATATATTTTTCTTCGTTCCAATACTCCGTGGCGCCAATCGGCATGAACTCGATGAATCTCACATGGAGCGGCCCGTTCAGGGTAAGCCTCGCAAAGTCCTCTATCTCATCCTCATTGCAACCCTTGATTGGGACCATATTGATCTTGACAGGGTGAAGCCCTGCCCGTTCCGCGGCTTCGATTCCGGCCAGTGCCTTTTTCAGGTCTCCTCCCCTGGTTATTTCCCGATAACGGTCAGGGCGCAGGGAATCCAGGCTGATATTTACCCTCCTGAGTCCGGCATCTGCGAGCGGCCCTGCCATATCTTCAAGCAACAGGCCGTTAGTCGTGAGGCTGAGGTCTTCAATCCCCTTGATTCCGGCAAGAGACGAGACCAGATAAGCAAGGTTGCGCCGGATAAGCGGTTCGCCTCCGGTTATCCGGATCTTCTTTACACCGAGGCCGGCAGCAACCCTTGCAATCCTGATGATCTCCTCATATTTGAGGATGCTCGAATGATCAAGCGGCTTTATGCCGCCCTGAGGCATGCAGTATACGCAGCGCAGATTACAACGGTCGATGATGGATATCCGCAGGTAATCGATGATGCGCTGATATTGGTCCCTTATTTCATGCATTGTATTATTATCGCGCCAAACACGCAGGTTTGACAATAGCGATCCGGGGCCGGCGATTATGAAGCAGCTATTTTTTCTTCTTCGGCTTGGTGGCAGCCGGTGGCGTGGCGGAAAGCTCCTTGAGCCTCTTCTGCGCTACCTCGGCCTCTTTGGATTTGGGATACTTTTCTATGAGCGACTCCAGGATGACCTTGCCTGTCTTTTTGTCCTTCAGTTCGAGGAATGAAAAACCCTGTTTGAGCATGGCGCCTCTGACTTTTTCGTGCTTCGGGTATTTCTTCAGGAAGTCTTCATAGGCGAGGATGGCGTCCTCATATTTTTTCTCCGAATAGTACGTCTCTCCTATCCAGAAGTAGGAATTTGCCGTGAGGGTTTCCTTCGGATGGTCTTTAACATAACGTTCGAACATCTTTCTTGCTTCCGAATATTTTTTTGCCTTGAAAGCGATGTGGGCTTCATCGTAAAGCTTTGCCGCATCATCGGGGCCTTTTTCGGTATCGACGGCAGAGGTTTTATCCGCGCCTTCCGCCGCACCCTTCGATTCTCCTTTTGCTGCAGTCGGGGACTTCAGTGTCTTTAGGTCATTTTCGAGGGCAGTGATCCGGGCCTTTTGAAGCTCGATCTCAGAAGTAAGGTCCTTGATTGTTTTGTCCATGAAATATTTATTTTCGTCGAACCGGCCCCTGAGCGCTTGAAGGTCCTTGGAATAATCGCCGACTTGTGTAAGCAAATTCGTCTGGCTCTCCCTTATAGCCGTCAGGGTGCCCATATCTTTTGAAAGTGAATCTACCTGCTCTTTCAGCTGCGAAATGTCCTTGTCTCGGGTTACTGACTGGATCTGGAGTTGGGAAACATTGCTCCTCGTTGCCTCCATTTCAGAGCCGGTTGCGCAGCCGAACATGACGAGAGAAATAACCGACAATGCGGGAAGCAGGAAACGGCGAAGGGTCGCCTTAAAAAGCAGATATCCGCCGACCGGAATCACCGTTCCCGTACCCCGCAGTATCATTGTTACTTGCCTCCCTCAACCATTACGAAATGGTCTCTTCTGTTCTTGGCCCAGCACTCTTCCGTGCTGTCGGAGCAGAGAGGCTTCTCCTTGCCGTAGCTGATGGTCTCGATCTTTGCAGAAGGGATGCCGAGGGAAATCAGGTACTGCTTGGCTGCATTGGCCCTTCTGTCTCCAAGCGCTAAATTATATTCTTTTGTGCCTCTCTCGTCACAGTTGCCTTCGATGACGACCTTGGCGTCCATCTTGCCAAGCATTGCAGAAAGGCCCTTGAGTGTAGTTTTGGCTGCATCGTCCAGATCATATTTATCGAAGGCAAAATGAATGTCCTCGATCTTTGTGCCCAGTTCTTTTTCCGCCGCCGACATTCCTTCCTGCTTTACGGTCGGCTGTTTTTCGGTCACCGACTGGGGGGCCTTTTGGTTCGTCTCTGAGGGTTGAACTGCGGGCTGTTCTGGCGGGGCCCCAACCTGTTTCTGGGCGCAGCCGATCAGTGAGACCATCAACAATAAGGTTGCAAAGCAAATAAAAAATCTCTTCATATTACATGCCTCCTGTAAGGTAATGGGTTATTAATTGCTACTTTAACAAATATTATCCTTCAATGCAAATCGGGTTGCCGGCAGGGACCCTCCCGGATCAGGGGATATCGCTCTCTTCCCACCGGACTTCATCGATACATTCTATAGTTGCAAGCTTGTCGATAATCTCCTCGAACCGGACAGGCTCCCTGTGGGATATGCGAATGCGGTAGGAAGTCTTCTTATCCTTGATCTCGTCGGTAAAATTAATGAAATGGACCGTTATATGAGAATATTCGGCCAGCACCTGCCTGATCCATTCAAGGGGCTTGCACGCGCCGCTGCATTTGATCGTGAGAATGATGAATTCCGTGCGGGGCAGGACAAGCTTCAGCCTCCGAAGTCCGTAAAGGAATACGAGGCTGATAAGAGTGGTAAAGACTGCCGGCGCTATGAACCCTGCACCTATTGAAAGGCCCACGCCGGTTATGAGCCACAGCCCTGCTGCCGTAGTCAAGCCTTTTATCGAACCTTTGCCTTTGATGATGGCACCTGCGCCCAGAAAACCCATACTTGCAATTGCGTATGAAGCGATCCTGCCCGGATCAAGGCGGACAACCGATTCGGTAACGTTCATGGAGCGGAATATCTCTTCCATATGAAGAGACAACAGCATCATCAGACATGCGCCCGAGCAGACTAAGATATTGGTTCGTATTCCCGCTGCCTGGCCATGGGATTCCCGCTCGAAGCCGATAGACGCTCCCATCATGGTTGAAAGGACGATCTTTGCCAGGTCATCAAGATGCAACCATTCCATAGCACTCCTATTCTATCATTACTTGCCTAAAAAGTGGTGTAGATTTATGCGGGGTGCCAGGGTAATGAGTGACGTGTGAAAAAAAGGGGGAACGCAGTATGCGTTCCCCCTTTTTTTTAAGTCACTTCTATTTTTTTGTTATCAGCTCTATGAGTGCATCAGCCTCGCGAAAACCGGGGGCAATCCTGCCGTCCGGCAGCACAAGCGCAGGCGTGCCTGATATGCCACTTTCAGCTGCTATCTTTGAATTCTCTTCAATTACCTTTGTGTCGCAGTCGACTTTAGGTATCTGTTTGCCCTCGAAGTTGTCTTCGAGGAGCTGCAGTGATTTCTTGCAGATTATGGTCTTTGCCTTCCACGCGGCGTCAGGATGCATCGGCAGCGGGAAAAGCTTGATGAAAAATGCGATGTCTTTTCTCTTTTCCACAACCTTCTTCAATTCCTGGTGCAGTTTTCCGCAGAACGGGCAGTCAGGGTCGCTGAATACGATCACTTTGTATTTAGCGTTCTTGTCTCCGAGGACCAGGGCATCATCCAGCGGTATCTTGGATACATCGACCTTATTCAGTTCCTCGAATTTTTCCTGGGTCAGGTTCTTCTTGGCCTTGATGTCGATAATTGCTCCACTGAAAAAGTTTTTCTTTGAGTAATCGACATAAACCACGGCCTTGCGTCCGCCGGCCTGGAGAAAAACCTCCCACAAGCCCTTGACCGGGGCCTGGCCTACATTCAATATTTTCAGGTCGGGGGCGATATCTTTCAGGACTGCAGCAGCCTCCTCATTGGTCAGCGTGTGACACTTTGCACAGTCATGGGCCTTCTGATCGTGGTCTTTTTCGGACAACGCACAGGCCTGATTGGCGAAAAGCATCACGGCTAAAATTAACAAACACAGCATCTTACGCATCTGGCACCTCCGGAGTTTATGGAACATGTGCAGCAATTTAAATCATAGCATATCAACTAAACGTCAGGCAAAAAAGCGCTCCGCGGGATTCCTGCGCATGCGAAGACTGACGCGTGAGACGACCAAGACAACCCATATTGCCCTGCCTTCCGCCGTATATCGGGGGAATGTCGGCAGCGACCCGGCCGGATGCAATAATTTTCTTGACAAAAAAAAACGGGTTACCATAAAATCAAAGGCTAAGGAGCGATTGCTCCTTCTTCAATTCTGAACTGACAGGAGGGTAGGAAATTGTATGCTTTAGGTACCCATCTATTGGTAGAGTTGAGGGACTGTAATCCCGAAATACTCAAGGACCTGAACAAAGTCAAGGGCGCTTTGGTCTCAGCCGCAAAAGAGGCTAAGGCAACTATTATCGATGTTTCATTCCATGAATTCAATCCTTTCGGAATCAGTGGAATGGTAGTAATAGCCGAATCGCATCTGTCCATTCATACCTGGCCCGAATATTCCTATGCTGCAGTCGACATATTCACCTGCGGAGACATTATCAAGCCGGAGGTTGCGGCCCAATACCTGATCAGCCGGTTTGAGAGCAAAACCCCTTCCGTAGTCGAGATGAAGAGGGGGATACTTTCGTTCGACAACGAAAGACTGCCCCACAAGGTGTGCGAAGGCGCAGTGGAAATGCTTTCCTGACCGCATAGCCGCCCGTTTTAACGGAACGGCACACAAACATAAAGACGATGCTGTCGTCCGGGTTACTGCGCTGCCCTGCATGTGCAACGCTGCTTCATTGCTGCATAAAAAAAGAGGAGAGCGGTATCACCGCCTCCTCCGGTTGTATGAACCCTCGCGAAAAGGGTTTGATGAATCAACCCCCCGCTACTCTTTTTTGTCGCTCAATGCTGCAATCCCCGGCAGGTCTTTGCCTTCAAGCAACTGGAGGGACGCCCCTCCACCAGTGGAGATGAAGCTGATCGCGTCGCTGACCCCGACCTTGTGCACCGCGTAATCCGTGTCGCCTCCGCCCACGATCGTCAACGCATAAGCGTCAGCGACCGAATGGGCAATCGCATAGGTGCCGCGTGAAAAAGCGTCGATTTCAAAAACTCCCATCGGCCCGTTCCATATGATGGTCTTGGCATCCTGTATCGCTTCAGAAAAAAGCTTAACCGAAGCAGGGCCGATGTCAAGGGCCTTCCATCCCTTTGGTATCTCCTGGGTTGTAACTATCTTCGTCTCCGCACCCGGTTCTATTGTCTGGGCCACGACGCTGTCGACCGGCAGATAGAATTTCACATTATTCTTTCTCAGCTGGGTTATTGTTTCCTTTGCGAAGCCCAGCATTTCCGGTTCCAGGAGCGAATCGCCGACTTCATAATCCATCGCCCTGATGAAGGTATAGGCCATGCCGCCCCCGACAATTACCTTATCGACTTTGTCGGCCAGATGCTGAAGTACACCTATTTTGCCGGAAACCTTGGAGCCTCCGAGTATCGCCACAAAAGGCCTTACCGGGTTTTCGACCGCACCCTTCAGGTATTCGATCTCTTTTTTCATCAGGAACCCGGCAGCCGACGGAAGGAATTTTGTTATCCCCACCGTAGACGCGTGTGCCCTATGGGCCGCTCCGAATGCATCATTCACGAAAAAATCTGCAAGATTGGATAGCGAATTTGCATAAGCTTCATCGTTTTTTTCCTCCTCTGCGTGGAAGCGGAGATTTTCGAGAAGGAGGACGTCTCCGTCCTTCATTTTGGAGACGATGTTCTCGACCTGCGGCCCGACGCAGTCCGAAGCAAACTGGACCTCCTTGTTAAGCAGCCGCTGAAGCCTTTTTGCAACCGGTGCCAGGCTGTAACGCGGATCGACCTTTCCCTTCGGCCTTCCAAGGTGGGACGCAAGTATGACCTTGGCACCCTCGTCGATTGCATAATTGATGGTCGGCAGGGTGGACCTTATCCTGCGGTCATCCGTGATGACCATGTTGCTGTCGAGCGGTACGTTGAAGTCGACCCTGATGAATATTCTTTTCCCCTTGATGGGAAGGTCTTCGATTGTCATTTTTCCGAGTATGTCGCCGACCTCGGGAGACATGCCGTTTTTCCTCGACATAATTAACTCCTCTTGCTTATATATATGGCAAGGTCTCTCAACCTGGAGCTGTAGCCCGATTCGTTGTCGTACCAGGAGATGATTTTAACGAGACGCTTGTCGATGACCTTCGTGCAGGCTGTATCGACTATGGACGAGTACCCGCTGCCGTTGAAGTCTATCGAGACCAGCGGCTCATCGCATATTGCGAGGATTCCCTTCATTGGTCCTTCGGACGCCTTCCTCAAAGCGGCGTTTATCTCATCGGCGGACGCATCCCTGCCTATCTCGGCGACCAGATCAATTACCGAGACATTGGGGGTGGGGACCCTTATCGACATTCCATCAAGCTTTCCCTTGAGCTCCGGCAGGACCAGCCCGACAGCCTTGGCAGCACCAGTGGTGGTCGGGATCATCGACAGGGCCGCAGCCCTCGCCCTTCTCAGGTCCTTGTGCGGCAGATCGAGGATCCTCTGGTCATTGGTGTATGAATGTATGGTGGTCATCAGGCCGTGTATAATGCCGAACTCATTGTTCAGCACTTTTGCGACCGGAGCGAGGCAATTCGTGGTGCAGGAGGCGTTGGAGATGATCTTGTGAGTTGCAGTGTCGATCTTCTCTTCGTTGACTCCCATGCAAACGGTTATATCCGGGTCTTTTGCCGGTGCAGAGATGATCACCGCTTTTGCACCCGCATCAAGGTGCCTGGACGCCCCGGCCTTGTCCGTAAACCTTCCGGTCGACTCGATCACGATATCTACTTTAAGTTCCTTCCACGGAAGCTTCTCCGGTGACGTTTCCGCCAGGACCTTGACCGATTTGCCGTCGACGATTATAGCACTGTCCCCTGCTTTAACATCTGCGTCGAAGGGGCAGTGGACCGAATCGTACTTCAACAGGTGCGCCAACGTCTGGGCATCGGTGAGGTCATTGACCGCGACAATTTCAAGGTCGCCGAATCCTTTGCACTTCCTGAAGAAAATCCTTCCTATCCTGCCGAACCCGTTGATTGCTACTCTTACAGGCATACTCTCCTCCTTAAACTTTTTCTTGGAATTTGTTGATGACCATCCCCGTCAGAAGCTTGGGATAAAAATAGGTCGATTTGGGGGGCATCCGCAGGCCTGCGGATGCGACCCGTTCGATATCTTCGACCGCCGTTGGATTGAGGAAAAAAAGCGCATCAAATTCTCCGCCGTCTACTTTTCCGACAGCCTCTCTGACGTCCATCTCATAAGCTACCTCGGTAACCCCAAGGTCCCGTTTGAGGATAAGCTCATGAAGCACGACGACATCCAGATTGTTCAGCGCGGGATGAATATCCTTCAGCTTCCCGCCGAGATATTTCAGTACGTGCCATTTGCGGTCCGCGTTCAGATAAAGACCAAAGGCGTGCTCCCCCCTGGCGAGGACTGCACTTCCGATGTCTGCGTCCGCCGGGCATTCAGTCAACTCGAAGTCGGACTCCAGTTTGTCCAGTACGGCATGCTTATCGGATATCCCTCTGATCAAGCGGTGTGTCGGAAGAATCGTGATGCCTTCATCCGACATGTTGGCGAGAAACATAAGCACATAGTCCCATGGCCGCGGTTTGTCATCCTTCCGCCCGGTCTTTAGGTCCATCTCTTTTTTGAATTCAAGCGCGACCTCGTAGCGGTGGTGTCCGTCGGCGATGAACACGGCTTTCTGTGACAGCTCTTTTGAGATCAGTTCCGTCTTCGCGGGGCCTGAGATCCTGAAAAGCTTATGTACCGCACCGTCCGCATCTTTTGCGGTCAGGTACGGATCGCCGCCAATAGCATCGAGAATGTCGGATGTGACACGCTCGCTGCTGCTGTAAATGCTGTAAATCGGGCTAATGTTGGCCTCGCAATGTCTCATCAGGTTCATCCGGTCGGCCTTTGGTTTGGAATGGGTCATTTCATGCGGATAGACGCCGCTGCCGAGTTCGACAAGCTCGACAAGCCCGAAAATCCCCTTGAGCATCCTCTTTTGGCCCATTACTGAATAATCCATTTCATAGGCATAGAAAACCGGTTCTGCATCCCGCACGAGTATTCCCTCGCGGGTCCATTCGTCGAGCAAGGCAGCAGCACGATGGTATTTGTTGCTGGTGTCCGAATCTTCCGGCAATTCCTTGCCGAAGTCGATGCGCACGATGTTGTATGGGCTCTTGTTGTATAGCAAATCCTTGCATTCAGGTGCTATTACGTCATACGGAGGCGCTATGACATCATCTCCCGAAACCTTTTCGCGATTAAACAGAAGTCCCTCGAATGGTATGACCTTAGGCATTTTGTAATGATTTTCCCTTGACTGGTAATAGTTTATACGCTAACCGTATAAATTAAAGAGATTTATTTTATCATGCCGGGTGGATTTATTCAAACTGACCTGTTGAACAAGTAATTGTGAGGCCCAAAACAGTTGATAATTGTTGCAAAGGAGAGAAAGGGATAGCGTCAACGGCTCGCCGATCTACAGTAATGCTTCAAAATTTTGCGGGTTTAGAATCTTGATGTTTTGATATTGCTTTAAACACATCCTCTTCGCTGATGAAGCCGAGCTTCTATTAAAAACAAGGTGAAATCGGAAGACATTATTTTAGATTTCTTCATGGCTATTTAAAGATAAGGTAAAATACCCGCTAGCGTTTCAGATAGAAAGGATATCGATAAATTGATTTTGTTTTCGATGTTGGTTCTCGGCTTAGTGCTCGGCTTTGTAGGCGCCGGGGGCGCAGGAATCGTTATAGCTGTTCTGACTGCAGCTTTTGACGTTCCTATTCATACCGCTCTTGGGACGTCACTGGCTGCGATGATATTTACCACTCTGTCAGGCATCTTCGGCCATTTCCGGGAAGAGAATGTCGCAATTAGAAGCGGACTGGCAGTAGGCGTTTTTGGGGCGGCGGGGGCCTTGCTCGGGGTCAGGATCGCCACGTTGCTGCCTTCAGATGATCTCAGGCAGCTTACAGGGTGGATGTTGTTCCTGTCGGCCGGCCTGCTTTGGCTGCGCATTATATATGCCGCAAGGGTGATAGACAGGCGCAAGGACGATGGGCCGGCGCCGGGTGGATCGCACTTCTGGATATGCGCGTTGGGCGTGGGGCTTGTTTCAGGTGTTTTATCGGGGACCTTCGGTATCGGCGCGGCACCGTTCATCCAAATCGGACTGCTCGTTTATTTTGGCCTGACACTGCCTCAGGTTGCAGGGACAACAATGCTGGTGACACTGCCGATTGCCTTGATGGGCGGCATAGGATATCTGACTGCCGGTTATCTTGATATGCACCTTTTCATCAAAGTGGTCGTCGGACTGATGACAGGATCATACGTCGGCTCGAAATTCACGAGGCGTCTGCCTCAGTCCGTTTTGAAAATCGCCATGATCTCTGTCCCTGTTATCGGCGGCATGCTGCTCGTGTTCGGTCACAGGTAAAAATAATATTTGTGATAGGTGAAGCCCGAAATGTTTATAATGAATACAAAGGACAGCATCGTCTCCAATATTGGAACTATCCCGGCAAGACACTTCAGGGGAGGGGCATAGATGAAAGAAAAAGAGCTGTGCATTGTTTGCGCCTGGAGGGCGACCTGTCAGAAGCAGTTTTCGATGAAGGCAGGCCAGAAGTGCCCCGAGTATTGCAAAGACCTGACGCTGAGAGACACTTCATCCGCGCAAGAGGATTCGCCGGAAGAGAAGTGATTCGTTAAATCAGGACGACCAGACCGTCTCCGGCCGGTCTCCGGATTTTCGGGTGACCGTGTGACGCTTCCAAAGCTCGCCCTTTGCCGGAAAGTCTGTGCGATAATGTGCGCCCACGCTGCCTTTCCTGAAGCCTGCCGCTGCCGTGATCATCAGCGCAGCGGTAAGCATGTTCTTCAACTCAAGGCCTGCCCTTGTCCCGAAACTCATCCCGAGAATGTCACTGAATTTTTCAAGCATGTTTTCAGCATCCGATAAAGATTCTTCGCTCCTGATTATTCCGACCTTGTCCCACATCGTCCTCCGTATGATAGTCCTCATCTCGCTGAGGTTCAGATCGTCCGCAACTGTTATGCGAGCAGCTTTCGGACTTTTGCGGGACTTGGCAATATTAAGCTGTGCGGCATATGCTGCGGCAGCCGCACCTGCCCTGTATCCGAATACAAGTCCTTCGAGGAGACTGTTGCTGGCCAGCCTGTTGGCGCCATGCACGCCCGTGCATGCCACTTCTCCCGCGGCAAAGAGCCCCGGAATGGAAGACATGCCGTCAAGCGCCGTCATGACGCCGCCCATTATATAATGAGCTGCAGGTGAAACAGGAATAAGGTCCTTCGTTATATCCAGGTCGTATTTCAGGCAGGTTTCATATATCCTTGGAAAGCGTTTCTTCACGAAGCCTGAATCAAGGTGTGTCAGATCGAGATAGACGCTGCTGCCTTTTGTCTCTTTGATGCGTGATATTATGGCCCTTGAAACCACGTCTCGCGGCGCCAGCTCGGCATCGGGATGATACTGCCGCATGAAAAGTTCACCGTTTGTGTCGCGCAGCAGCGCACCTTCGCCCCTCATCGCCTCGCTCAGCAGAAACTGGGGGGCTTTTGATATGAAGAGGGCGGTCGGATGAAACTGGACGAATTCCATATCCTGCAGTACTGCGCCAGCCCTGTAAGCCAGGGCCATGCCGTCTCCGGTGGCAACGCTCGGGTTGGTTGTTCTGGAAAAGACCTGGCCTGCGCCACCCGTCGTGAGTACCGTGGCCTTTGCATGGACCGTGATAAAATCGCTCCCGCGCAGGATGGACGCGCCGGTGCATATGCCATCCCTTGTGATCAGATCCACCGCTGTGCTGAAACGGGACGCCTTCACTCCCTTTGTGGCAAGCACCTTCTGCAGCAGGACACGCTCCATCTCCTTGCCCGTCGAATCGCCCTGCGCGTGCAGGACCCGCCTGCGCGAGTGGGCCGCCTCTCTCGTAAAGGCCAGCCTCGTGCCTTCCTTGTCGAATGCCGCGCCCCATTCGATTAGTTCGAGTATCCGTGCGGGACCTTCTTCAACAAGGATTGAGACCGCCTCTTCCCTGCACAGGCCGGCGCCGGCCTTGATCGTATCTTCAAAGTGTATGCCGACCTCATCCTCATCGCTAAGGGCGACTGCTACACCGCCCTGTGCATACTCTGTGCAACTTTCAGTTGGAATGTCCTTGGTGACTATCAGCACCCTGCCGTGGCGCGAAAGCTCTATTGCGGCCCTCAGGCCGGCAACGCCGCTTCCGATGACGAGAAAATCAGTATGGATGTTATTCACTCCGCAATCAGCTCCCAAGCATGGTTTCAGTCAGTTTACCACATAACCGGCCCATGACGTCAGAGCTTTCAGGAGTCCGTGATGCAATAAGATAAATGGGCTGCCAGCGCAGTGCAGTAGAGGGTATTTGTTATTAAAAGAGAATAGTCTTTGTGTAATTAATCGAACATTTATTTCAGGTGTTTCGTGAAGTTGTTGGCACATCGCTGCGAACCGGGCAACCCAGACTCTTTTAATGACAAATACCCTCCACTGCACTGTTAGTTCCCTTGACTGTCATGGAAGGGATTGAATAAAATCAAGCCACGTAAGCACAAATCGAAAACTGTGGGAGGAGATTTCTGATATGGGTGAAAAAGAAAAAGAATCGCTGGAGGCGTCGCTCGGGGGATACAAAGAAAAGATAGTCCCGGTCAACAAGGCGACCCTGACGTGGGACAAGGAGCTGATCTTTGTGGGCAGGACCCAGGAGGGATATGAGATCGAGTTCGACGCCCATGTCCAATGGGGCTGCAAGCCCACGGACGCCCTGCTGCTTGCTCTTGCAGGTTGCATGGGAATCGACGTGGTCATGTTCCTGCAGAAGATGCGGATGAAGCTCGCATCATTCAAGATCGACATCGTCGGTGAGAGGAACCCGACGCCTCCGCAATATTACAAGGCGATCGAGATGGTCCTTAACATTGCCGGCAAAGACCTTGATGCCAAAAAGATTGAGCGGGCAATCGCGCTGTCTCATGAGAAATACTGCTCGGTCTACAACTCCCTGAGGAAGGACATGGACGTCAAGGTGAGATATGTCCTTGAAGACAAAGAGCCGGAGTCCAAGAGCGGCGAATGAAGCCTGTCGGGATAATCATCCCTACGCAGATTGAAGCAGGCGTCCTTGTCCGTCGCATATCGGAGAGGAAAGAGACGGCCGCTCAGAGTAGATTATTTTACGAAGGCTTTATCAATAAAAAACCCGTGGTCTTCTGTCTTTGCGGTATCGGTAAAACCAACGCCGCCCACGGCGTGACCCTCCTTATCGAACGATTTGGTCCTTCAATCGTATATATGATCGGGGTTGCAGGCGCCTACCCTTCATCGGGGCTGGAGATCGGTGAAAGCGTGGTAGCGGAGAGGGAGGTTTACGGCGACGAGGGGCTTATGCTCGGGACTGAATTTAAGGGAATGGCCGGGCTCGGGCTGGCCCTTGCAGATGTAGGTGGCAAGCGGTATTACAATGAGTTCCCACTCCTTGTCCCGGATGCGCTGAAGGACTGCCGGCACAAAGGGACCTTTGTTACTGTTTCATCCTGCACAGGCACTCTGAGGCTCGGCAGGGAGATGGAGCAGCGATATGGCGCTATCTGCGAAAATATGGAAGGCGCAGCCATAGCGCACATCTGCCTGCTGAACGGCGTCCCCGCCGCTGAAATCAGGGGGATCAGCAATATCATTGGAGACCGAGAGGGCAAGCCGCTCGACAGGAGCGCAATCCTAAAGGCCTCGGAAAATGTACAGGAATACTTCCTTGAGAGACTCTTCAGACGGGACTGATAGCCAACCTTACATTACAGTTGCAATGTCGGGACAGGAGAAACGCCCCAAAGTCTTCCAAATGCGATGTTGAAACCGTATTCAGTCGCCAATTGCAACCCTGCACTAAATGTGCATACCTGTTTATGATCTGTTTGTTGCTATGAAAATCAGCTGAGGTATCGCTTGTAAGCCTTTGGGGCGTTTCTCCTGCCCCGACTTATGGATAATAGAGGCTAATTGTCCGATTTGCCCGCCTTGCTCTTCATCTGGGAAACGATCTTCTGCACGCCTTCTACATAATTGCGGTAGTTCTCGCCTGCGTGCTGAATGAAGCCTTCATAAGCCTTAACAGCTTCATCTGCAAGCCCCTTCTTGTTGTATGCTATTCCCAGGTTGTAGTAAGCCTCTGCAAGCTCAGGATTAAGGCTGATGGCGCTGTCAAGTTCGGCGATGGCTTCATCCACGAGGTCTTTGTTCAACAGCGCGAGGCCGAGGTTTGCATGCGCAAGGGCGAAATCCGGCGCGATGCGCAAAGCGGTCCGGTATTCGCTGACGGCATCGTCAAAACGGCTCAGATAAAAGAGTGCCAGCCCAAGGTTATTATAAGCTTCCGCAAAAGCAGGGTTTATTTTTACCGCTTCCCTGAACTCATCAACTGCAACTCCGTAACGGTTATCGCTCATAGCTGCATTGCCGAGATCGAAGTGGTCGACAACATTATCCTGATCGGTCATTTAACGCTCCTCTTGAATGATAAATTAATCATGCATTATATCATACATCGAGATCGGCAGCGGAAGTTTGTGCTCCCAGTCCATTGCTATCCTGAAAGGACTTTCTCCTCCCAGCGCACGGGGAAGTACATGCGGACCGTCGTCCCTTTCCCAGGGTTGCTTTCGACCGTGATCTCCCCCATGTGTTCGGTAATGATCTGCCGCACGAGGGGCAGTCCCATGCCGAATCCGTATTGCTTGGTGCTGAAAAAAGGATCGAATATCTGCCTGATAACCTCTGCTGGTATGCCCTTGCCGTCATCAGTCACGGTTACTATTATCTGATCATTAACCTTCGCTGCAGACAAGAAGATCGTACCTCCCGACGAGACGGATTCGATGGAATTCCTGAGAACATGAAAAAAGGCCGCCTTCAGGAGGTTTCTCTGCATATTTATAGGAAGCTTTTCGTCAGGCAGCGAGACCTTGATCCTGATGCCGCGTTCTTTGGTGTCGTATCCCATGGCGTCGACAACGTTGCTTATAACATCCTTGAGATCTTCGAACTTGAACATGCCGCGCTTGGCCTTGAAGAACGCCTCGAACTGGTCCACTATTGCTTCAAGCTTCTTGCACTCCTCTGCCATGTCGCGCACCGTCTCTTCGGCCTTGCCATCGACCTGGCCCTTTTCAATGAGGCGTCTGCAGGCACCTCCCATGAAGAAGGCCGGATTGCGCACCCTGTCCGCTACGGTCAAACCCATCAGCGCCATGGTCCTCTCCGCTACGAGGGTGCCGATGTCTTCATTGAGTTCCGTAAGGGTCGTGTTGATCCTTTCTATCTCTCGGCGCTGCTCTGCCATTTTCAGGTGCAACTGATACGCCCTGACAAAGAAGAGGGTTACGCCCCCCATGCCCAGGATGGCAGCGGTATTGCAGCTTCCGCTCAGGGGCTCAAGAAAGGCCCATAAGTCGGCCCTGTCAATCGATATCAACCCATGGCGAATTATCTGTCCGAAGGACCGGGATATGGAATAGATGAAGTAAGACCATGACAGGTAGACCATGTAGCTCCAAAGTGGATTGTCACGGTCCCTGAAAAAAAGCCGGTAAGTCGTGATCAGATTCAACGTGCCGAATATGATGAAAATGATGCTGCCCAACACATCGGAGAAGAGTATCGGCAGAATCGGGACAAATGATACGGCTGTGATTGATTTGTTCTCTTCGACC